>JADGOE010000027.1 GCA_017883135.1 Acidimicrobiales bacterium | reverse complement strand
TGTCCCGACTGTGCGGTGGGTGCACCTAAGACCGACGACGAAGTGGAGGTCCCCATCATCATGCGCGCGCTCGACCCCGAAGTGGGAGATGCCATCTGGACAGCCGTCGAAAGCACTGCTCCCGAAACGGTTCGACGCCCATCCGTTGGGGTGTCACCGACCACGGGCCTCGGACCGTGCCTGTTTCAATGTGATGCTGGTCCGGCTCGCCACCGGTTGCAGTTGGGAGGTCGTCGAACGCCTCACCGACCGGGTGTTCGCCGACACCACCGCCGATCTCGATCGAGTCCTCGACGAGGTGCGCATGCACCCCAGCTGTCCGCTGTCCGCAACTGGGTCGGTGACGCGGTCGACGTGGCCAAGGTCGAGGGCAGCGACGCGCAGATGGCGGAGGGTCCCCGCCCGGGGCCCGCCCTTCCCTACAGCGCCAGTTCCGCGATGGTCTGGAGGGTGGTGGTATCGCCGGCTACCAGCAGTGTGGTGGCGATGGACTCGCGCCAGCCCTCGAGGTCGTCGCGGATCTTCTCCTTGGGGCCAATCAGGGCGGTGTCCTCGATGAGCGCGGTGGGGACGGCGGCGGCGGCCTCGTCCTTGCGTCCGTCGAGGTAGAGCTCTTGGATCTTTGTGGCCTCTGCCTCGTACCCCATGCGGGAGAACACGTCGAAGTGGAAGTTCATCGACTTGGCTCCCATGCCCCCGATGTAGAGGGCGAGGTAGGGACGGAAGCTGTCGGCCGCCTTCTCTACGTCGTCGTCGATCAGGGTCGGTGCGAAGGCGATGACCTCGAAGTCGTCGGCGGTGTGCCTCGCACCCGGTCGGGCGAACCCTTCGGCCAGCGCCGGCTCGAACGCCTTCACCGCATTGGGGGAGAAGAAGATGGGGAACCAGCCGTCGGCGACTTCGGCGGCCAGGGCTACGTTCTTCGGTCCTTCCGCTCCCAGAATGATCGGGATCTCTTTGCGCAGGGGGTGGACGATGGGCTTCAACGGCTTGCCCAGTCCGGTGCCACCCGGGTAGGGGAGCGGGTAGTGGGGTCCGTCGTTGGTGACCGGCGACTCTCGGGCGATGACCTTGCGCACGATGTCCAGGTACTCCCTCGTGCGGGCAAGCGGCTTCTCGAAGGACTGGCCGTACCAACCCTCCACCACCTGGGGTCCGGACACGCCGAGCCCGAGGACGAAACGCCCACCGGACAGGTGGTCCATGGTGATCGCGGCCATGCCCATGGCGGTCGGGGTGCGAGCCGACAGCTGGCACAGGGCCGTACCCAGGCGGACCCGCTCGGTCCGCGAGCCCCACCAGGCCAGCGGGGTGAGCGCGTCGGAGCCGTAGGCCTCCGCCGTCCAGATGGAATCGAAGCCGAGCCGCTCGGCCTCGGCCACCAGCTCGGGGGCGTTGGCCGGGGGGCCTGAACCCCAATAGCCGAGCTGCATTCCAACCTTCATGTCCTTCATGGGTTCCCTCCCCTAAGCGCGATCTCCCGACCTTAGCGTCGGGCGGCTTCCCGGCCCATCGGCCCGTCAGCCAGTGCCGAGTCGCCGGCACCGGTCAGGGCCGAACGGCCGCTCGGTCAGGAGAAGGCGTCGATGATGTGCTCGGCGAACCCCTCGCACGCCGCCACCCGTGCGTTGTGGATCGAGGCGGGCGTATCGCCCTCCTTGGCCTGCACGGCCATCCACGGTGCGCACAACAGGTCGGTGACCCCGGCATCCTCGAGCCGCCGGTAGAGATCGGGGTCGGGCATGGCCCGGACGGCGACGTAGACGGAGAACGCCTCGTTCTCCCTGCCCTCCCGCTTGAGGGCGTCCTTCACTTTGCGGACCTGTTGGAACGCCTCGTCGGGCGCGGCCGCCCCCGTGTTGATCCACCCGTCGCACAGGGTGGTGGCCCGGAGCAGTGCCGGCTCCGAGTCCCCGCCACCGAGGATCGGCACCGGCAGGGTCGGTGCGGGGTTCATCTGGCAGGGCGGCACGTCGTAGTGGGTGCCGTGGTACTCGACCCAACCGCCCTGCCACAGGGCGCGCAGCGCGGGGATCATGTCGTTCAGGCGCTTGCCGCGGGTGTGGAAGTCCTGCCCGGTCTGCGCGTACTCCTCTTCGCACCAGCCAACGCCCACGCCCAGTCGGACCCGGTTGCCCGAGAGGACCGCGGTCGTCCCCACCGACTTGGCCACGGTGATCAGGTCGCGCACCGGTGCGATGTAGATGCCGGTGGTGAAGGTCAGGTTGGTGGTCACCCCCGACAGCGCGGCGATCACGCACATCGGGTCCGGCCACGCCGCCTCCTTCTCCCAGAACGGGGCCCCGTCGGGAGCCTTGGAGTAGGTGTACCGCGACTTCAGGTCGCGGGGATTGAACAGGTGGTCCGACAGGTAGATGCCCGAGTACCCCATGCCGTCGCACGCAGCCGACAGGCTCAGGGTCTCCTCGACCGGTAGGAAGGTGACTGCCTGATGGAATCGCATGGTGGGCGTCCGCTTTCTGGAGTGCTCGTGGCGACTACTGGCCAACCGGGGCCGACGGCGCGAAGGTCACCGGTATGTGCTTCACGCCGTTGATGAAGTTGGAGCGGAGCCGTTGCACCTCTCCGTCGAGCCGGATGTCGGGCATGCGGTCGAGCAGGCGGTCGAACATCACCCGGATCTCCATCCGTGCCAGGTTCGCCCCGAGGCAGAAGTGGGCCCCGCCACCGCCGAAGGCCATGTGGTTGTTGGGGGTGCGCCCGATGTCGAAGGTGTCGGGACTGGCGAAGACCGACTCGTCCCGATTGGCCGAGATGTGCCAGAAGACGACTTTGTCGCCTTCGGCGACCTTCTGATCGCCGATGAGCACGTCGGCTGTCGCTTGCCGGCGGAAGTGCATCACCGGAGATACGTAGCGCAGCATCTCCTCGATGGCGGACGGCAGCAGCGACCGGTCGGCACGCAGGCGCTCCCACTGGTCGGGATTGTCGAAGAACGCCACCATCGCACCGGAAATCAGGTTGCGGGTCGTCTCGTTGCCGGCCACCGCCAGCAGGAGGAAGAAGAGGTCGAGCTCCAGCTGGGACAGCTGGTCCCCTTCGATCTCCGCCTGGGTGAGGACGCTGAACAGGTCTTCGTGGGGATCGAGGCGCTTCTGGGCGCACAGCTCGTCGGCGTAGGCGAACAGCTCCATCGAGGCCTGGGTACTGGATTCAGGCGAAATCTGGTACTCGGGGTCCTCGGACCCGACCATCCGGTTCGACCAGTCGAACACCAGGTGCCGATCGTGTTGGGGGACGCCCATGAGCTCGGCGATGACCTGCAGGGGCAGCTCCGCCGAGATCTGCTCCACGAAGTCGGTGGACCCTTGCTCGCACACACTGTCCAGAATCGAATCGGTGGAGGTGATCACCTTCGCCTCGAGGTCCCTGATCATCCGGGGGGTGAACCCCTTGTTCACCAGGCGCCGGTAGCGGGTGTGCATGGGAGGGTCCATGTTGAGCATCATCATGCGCTGCTGCCCGAGGACCTCATCATCGAAGTCGTGGAAGAGGGTGGCCGCGCGATAGGACGAAAAGTGCTCGTAGTCGCGGTTCACGCCCACGCAGTCGTCGTAGCGGGTCACCGACCAGAATCCTTCGGCGAAGCCGTCGGGGTCGGGGTGCCACTGCACCGGCGCCTCCCGGCGCAACAGGGCGAACCAGTCGTGGGGCACCGATGAGACGAAGGCGCCCGGATCGCATAGGTTGATGTCGCCCAGTTCCATGATTCTTCCCCCGGTAGTAACTGGTCGACGCCGCAGACGGCAACCGTGGTCATGCCTCGGCGGCAATGACGTTTCTAGAACGTGTATCAGTTATCATAGGGCAGCCGCACCGGTCCTCCAACGAAATTGGACCCGGTGGCGCTCCGAAGGAAGGCTTGGTCGTGTCGGGGGCAGGGGGTCCACCAGGGCATGGGTTGCCCGATGGCCTCGGTGCCCCGTCGCTCGTCTGATCCCGGTGTCGGTGCCGGCCGTCGCACTCAGTTGGGAACCAGATGTCACACAGTGGAGGAATCACACGTCATGCACCTCGAAGAGACTCCCGAGCAACTGGCGCTCCGGGCCGAGCTGAGGGCCTACTTCGCCCGGCTGCTGACAGAAGACGTCCGGCGGGCGCTCGACACCGAGAGCGAGGGCGGCAAGACGTTCCGCAGCATCGTCCGGAAGATGGGCAAGGACGGTTGGCTCGGAATCGGATGGCCCAAGGAGTACGGCGGCCAGGGGCGACCCGCCACCGATCAGTTCATCTTCTTCAACGAGGTCCAGCGGGCCCGGGCACCGTTTCCGTTCGTGACGCTCAACACCGTGGGTCCGATGGTGATCAAGCACGGGACCGAGGAGCAGAAGAAGTTCTTCCTTTCGGGCATCCTGGCCGGCGAGATCAACTGCGCCATCGGCTACACCGAGCCGGATGCCGGCACCGATCTGGCCTCGCTGCGCACGCGAGCGGTGTTGGATGGCGACGAGTGGACCATCAACGGGAACAAGATCTTCACCAGCGGAGCCGACCAGGCCGACTTCATCTGGCTGGCGGTCCGGACCGACCCCGATGCGCCCAAGCACAAGGGAATCTCCATTCTGATGGTGCCGACGTCGTCACCGGGGTTCTCGTGCACCCCGATCGTCACCGTGGGCGGGGTGGCGACGACGGCCTCGTACTACGACGGAGTCCGCGTGCCCCGCTCGGCCCTGGTGGGAGAGGTCAATGAGGGCTGGCGTCTGATAACCGGCCAGCTCAACCACGAGCGGGTGGGCCTTGCCGCGGTGAGCGCGCTCGCCTTCCGGCTGTGGGACGAGGTCGCCGAGTGGGTGGTCGGCCAGAAGCTGTCCGGTGTGGGGTGGATCCAAGAGGACCTGGCCCGGACCTACGCCCTGCTCGAGGCCCAGAAGCTGCTCAACTGGCGCATGACGGCGGCGGTGGCCGACGGCACGCTGGGCCCGGCCGACTCGTCGGCAGTCAAGGTCTTCGGGACCGAGTCGACCGTCGAGATCTACCGCCGCCTGCTAGGCATCGTCGGTGCCGGCGGGTATCTCAGCCCCGGCTCGCCGGGCGCGGTCCTCCACGGTGATCTCGAACGAGCCGGTCGCCAGGCTCAGATCAACACCTTCGGCGGCGGGGTCAACGAGGTCCAACGGGAGATACTGGCCATGGCCGGTCTCGGAATGAAGAGGTCGTCCAGATGAACCCACCCGCCGCCACCTCGGAAGCCTCCACCTCCACATCGGCCCAGGCGCCCCTCGACGAGTTGCTCCAGTCGTTCGTGGGGCGCTCCGCCGGCCCCGGGCATCCAGGACCCGACCCGGTCAACCTGCCGATGATCCGACACTGGGTCGAGGCGATGGGTGATCTCAACCCGGTCTACGTCGACGAGGAGGCAGCCCGAGACGCCGGCTTTCCGGGCATCATCGCTCCCCCCACCATGCTGCAGGCGTGGATCATGCGTGGGCTGCGCGCCAGCCTGGCAGCCGATGAGGCACGTGCCAAAGGGATCGACGCCGTGGATTCGCCCAGTGAACAACTGATGGCGGCGCTCGACGAAGCCGGGTTCACCTCGGTGGTCGCCACCAACTGCGACCAGCACTACGAGCGAGCCCTGGTGCCCGGCGACCAGATCTCGGTCACCTCGACCGTCGACGCGGTGTCCGAGGAGAAGAAGACAGGTCTCGGGGACGGCCGCTTCATCACCACCCGCCTCGAGTTCACCGACCAGAACGACGAACCGGTGGCCACCATGTTGTTCCGCATCCTCAAGTTCAAGCCTCGCCCGGCGCCGGGGGCCACCGAACCGGCGGCCGAGCCGAAGCGGCCGAAGCGGCCCCGCCCCGCGCTCACCCAGGACAACAGCTTCTTCTTCGAGGGCGCCAGGCAGCACAAGCTGCTGATCCAGCGGTGCGCTGCATGCGGAACGCTCCGACATCCCCCCCGACCGTCGTGTGCCCACTGCCGTTCGTTCGACTGGGACACGGTGACGGCGTCGGGGCGGGGCACCATCTACAGCTACGTGGTCAACCACTACCCGCAGGTGGCCGCGTTCGACTACCCGCTCGTGGTGGCGCTGGTGGAGCTCGAGGAGGGGACGCGATTGGTGGCCAATGTCTCCGGCATCACCCCGGACACAGTGGCCATCGGGATGGCCGTGCAAGCGGAGTTCGAGGCCTTCGACGACGAGTTGACGTTGCCGGTGTTCCGACAGGTGGAGGCGACTGGCGCGAGCGGTGGCTCGGCCGGAGAGACGAGGGAGGGCTGATGAACTTCATCTTCAACGAGGAGCAGAAGGCCGTGCAGGAGGCCATCGACGGCATCTTTGTCGGCATGGTGACCCCGGACCGGGTCCAGCAGGTGGAAGCCACCGAGGAGCGGTTCGATCGCGACCTGTGGGGCGAGTTGGCCCGGGCCGACCTGCTGAGTCTGGCACTCCCGGTCTCCCATGGGGGAGGGGGCTTCGGGATGGTCGAACTGGCACTGGTGCTCGAGGCCCACGGTCGATCGGTGGCCCCCTTGCCGCTGTGGGCCACGCTCGTGGTGGGCGCCATGCCCATTGCTGAGTTCGGCTCAGCGGCGTTGCAGGCCACGGTGTTGCCCGGCGTGGCGGCAGGTGAAGTGGTGCTCAGCGCGGCGCTGGCCGATGTGGCCGGCGACATCGCGGTGGGAGGCCCAGGTCGGCCGTCGGTCACCGCCCGGGCCGGAGCCGGTCCCGACGGGGGGATGGCGCTCTCAGGCACCGCGTTCGCGGTGCCTTTCGCCCACGTGGCCGATCGTGTGCTCATTCCGGCGTCCTTGGGGGATGGCGTGGTCATCGCCGCCATCGACCCCCGTGCCACGGGAGTCACGATCGAGCGGGCGGTCACCACCAATCGCGAGATCCACTCCCACCTGCATCTCGACGGTGTGGTGGCCGGGCCGGACGACCTGTTGGCCGGTGGCGAACCCTCCGAGGGGTACGACATGGTGGCGTGGATCCTCAACCGGGCCTGGACCGGGCTCTGTGCGTTGCAGGTGGGGGTGGTCGAGGCGGCGGTTTCCCAGACTGCCGCGTACCTCAACACTCGCGAGCAGTTCGGCCGACCGCTCTCGACCTTTCAGGGGACCATGCTCCGCGCCGCCGACGCGGCGATCGACACCGAGTCGATCCGGGTGACCATGTGGCAGGCAGCGTGGCGGCTCGACAACGGGCTGGATGCCGATCGAGCGGTCACCGTCGCCTCGTGGTTCGCCTCGGAGGCCGGCCAGCGCGCGGTCTTCGCCACCCAGCACCTCCACGGCGGCATGGGCGCAGACATTGAGTACCCCATCCATCGCTACTTCTTGTGGGGGAAGCAGATCGAGCTGCTCCTCGGTCCACCCAGTGCGCACCTGGCCCGATTAGGGCGCCAGGTCATCGACGTGCTCCAAGGCGCCCCGGCGGTGCCGGCATGAGCACGAACGCCGGAACCTCCACAGGGCCCCGTGCCACCACGCTCACCTTCGATGACGTCACCGTCGGCGACGCGCTGCCCGAGTTGGTGGTCCCTCTGACCCGAACCCTCATCGTCTCCACGGCGATTGCGTCCCGCGACTATCAGGACGTGCACCATGACGCGAAGCTGGCCGTGGAGCGCGGCTCGAAGGACATCTTCATGAACATCCTCTCGACCAACGGGATCGTTGGGCGATACGTGACCGACTGGTCCGGCCCGGGAGCGGTCCTCACCGACGTGAATATCCGACTTGGTGCGCCCAACTACCCCGACGACACCATGACGCTGACCGGCTCGGTGACGGCCAAGGACGACTCACCGGCGGACGACGGCACCGGCTGCGTCGAGGTGACCCTGCGGGGAGCGAACAGCCTGGGTGATCACGTGACCGGTACGGTATGCCTCCGGCTGCCTTCCCAAGGCAACGCCGGCGGCGCTACCGGGTCCGGCCACAAGGGAAGCGAAGGGTCGCAGCGATGAGCGGTATCGAGCACACGTTTACCGGCAACACCGCGATCGTAGGCATCGGGGCTACCGAGTTCTCCAAGGAGTCCGGCCGAAGTGAGCTCCAGCTCGCTGTCGAAGCGGTCGATCTGGCCCTCCGTGACGCGGGCATCGAGCCTGCCGAGGTCGATGGCATGGTCACCTTCAGCGCGGACACCAATCCGGAGATCGAGATCGCCCGGAGCCTCGGCATGGGGGAGCTGACCTTCTTCAGCCGCATCCACTACGGGGGCGGCGCCGGAGGCGCGACCATCCAGCAGGCGGCAATGGCGGTGCAGGCCGGAGTGGCCGACGTGGTGGTGTGCTACCGGGCCTTCAACGAGCGATCGGGCAACAGGTTCGGCGCCGGTGTGCAGAACCGCCCGCCCGTCCCCAACGCGGAGACGGCCAACCTCGCCTGGTACGCGCCGGTCGGGCTGCTGACCCCTGCGCAGTGGGTGGCCCTGGCAGCCCAGCGCTACCTCCATGTGACGGGGGCCACCTCGGAAGACCTGGGGCGGGTGGCCGTGGCCGACCGCAAGCACGCCGCCACCAATCCCAAGGCATGGTTCTACGAGAAGCCGATCACCCTCGAGGAGCATCAGGCGTCACGTTGGATTGTCGAGCCGCTCCACCTGCTCGACTGCTGTCAGGAGACCGACGGCGGCCAGGCGTTGGTGGTCACCTCGCTGGAACGGGCCCGCGATCTCCCCGGCACGCCGGTGGTCATCGAGGCCGCGGCCCAAGGTGCCGGTCCCGGGCAGGAGATGATGACCTCCTACTACCACGACGACCTCTGCGGCCTCGGCGAGATGGCAGCGGTGGCCCGCCAGCTGTGGCAGACCTCGGGGCTGTCGCCGGCGGACATCCAGACCGCTGTCCTCTACGACCATTTCACCCCGTACATCCTCTACCAGCTCGAAGAGCTGGGATTCTGCGGCAAGGGTGAGGCCAAGGACTTCGTGAGGGACGGCAACATCGAGCTCGGCGGCGGCCTTCCCATCAACACCCATGGCGGGCAGCTGGGCGAGGCCTACATCCATGGGATGAACGGCATCGCCGAAGGCGTCCGCCAGGTGCGGGGCAGTTCGGTCAACCAGGTGCCCGACGTGAGCCACGTGCTGGTCACCGCGGGCACAGGTGTGCCGACCAGCGGGCTCATCCTCGGGGTGGACCGCTGAGCCGACGGGGTGGACCACCGAGCCGACGGCTGGAACTGCCGGGCTGAGGCATGGTCCCCGACGGTGACGGCACAGAGACACCGAGCGGTTGGGAGAATGGGCCGATGACGACCGACGACACGGTCCGGGTCGCGGACGATGCGAGTCAGGCTGCTCGCGCCGTCACGGCCACGATGACCGAAGACGAGAAGCTCTGGTGCCTCGACGGCGACGCCCCTTTTTGGGCGGGCCTGACCTACCTGGGCGAGGCCGGTTACCACAAGAGCCCGTTCCGTGCCGCCCGGGTGGAGCGCCTCGGACTGTCTGGGTTTTCGTTCTCGGACGGCCCCAGGGGAGTGGTCGTCGACCAGGCGACCTGCTTTCCGGTCAGCATGGCTCGGGGCGCCACCTGGGACGTCGACCTCGAGGAACGCATCGGCGACGCCATCGGCCAAGAGGTACGAGCGGTCGGCGCCGATCTCTTCGGTGGGGTGTGCGTCAACGTCCTGCGGCATCCCTCGTGGGGGAGGGCCCAAGAGACCTATGGCGAAGATCCCCACCATGTCGGTGAGATGGGTAGCGCGCTGACCCGGGGCGTGCAGCGCCACGCCATGGCCTGTGTCAAGCACTTCGCCTGCAACTCGATGGAGAACTCGCGTTTCGAGGTCGACATCTCAGTCGACGAGGTGGCGCTCCACGAGGTCTACCTGCCGCACTTCAAGCGCATCGTCGATGAGGGCGTGGCCGTGGTGATGAGCGCCTACAACAGCGTGAACGGCGAGTGGTGCGGGGACAGCCGGGCGCTCTTGACCGACGTGCTGCGCGGCGAGTGGGGTTTCGCCGGCTTCGTCATCAGCGACTGGATCTTCGGGATCCGCGATGCCGCCCGGTCGCTCCGCGCAGGCCTGGATGTGGAGATGCCCTATCGGATGATCCGAGCCCACGACCTCGAGCGGGCCATCGAGGACGGCGACGTGTCGTGGGAGGAGGTCGACCAGGCGGTCGAGCGGGTGGTCGCGACGCGGCTGCGGTTCGACGACGTCCTGAGCAGGCCGGCTCCGGGGCGGGAGGTGCTGGCCAGTGCGGCTCACCGGTCACTGGCACGGGAGGCAGCGGCCAAGTCGGTGGTGCTCCTGCGGAACGAGCCGGTGGGTGGCGCACCGCTCCTCCCGCTGAACCTCCCTGCGGGGTCGTCGGTCGCCCTGTTCGGGGCACTTGCCACCGAGGTCAATCTGGGAGACGGTGGGTCGAGCGATGTCTGGGCGCCCGATGTGGTGACCGTGGCCGATGGGCTCCGGTCGGCCCTCTCCGAGGTCACCTTCAGCGTCGACGACGGGGTCGACCTCGTTGCGGCTGCGTCATCGGCGACCTCGGCGGACGTCGCACTGGTCGTGGTGGGGTACACCCGTCTCGATGAAGGTGAGTTCATCGGCGATTCCGCCAACGCCGATCTGGCACAGCTGTTCCCGGGTGAGGACGACCCCGCACTGGTGGAGCGGTTCGCGGCGGAGATCGCCACCGAGCGGTCGATCGAGCCCCCGGCCCACGTCGCCCCCCGGGCCGACACCGGCGGGTTCGCTGTGGGGGGTGATCGCCTCTCCCTGCATCTGCACGACGACGACATCGCGCTCATCGGGGTCGTGTCGGCCGCCAACCCGCGCACGGTGGTGGCCCTGGTGGCCGGCAGCGCCGTGGTCATCTCCGAGTGGGACGAGGCGGTGCCGGCGGTGGTGCAGTCGTGGTACTCGGGGATGGAGGGCGGAAGCGGGTTGGCAGACGTGCTTCTCGGCAGGGTGGACGCCACCGGGAGGCTTCCGTTCTCCGTGCCGAGGAGGGAGTCCGATCTTCCGGTGTTCGAAGCCAGGGCCGATGCCTTCGTCTACGACGCGTGGCACGGTTACTGGTATCTGGCCCGTGAGGGTGTGACCCCGGCGTACCCTTTCGGGTTCGGCCTCAGCTACACGACTTTCGCCATCGAGTGTGCTGGCGCCGTGCACGTCGACGGGGAGATCCGCGTCACTGCGACGGTCCGCAATACCGGCCTGCGCGACGGAGCCGATGTCACCCAGGTCTACGCACACCGTCGCGGTTCGAACCGACCGGGCCGACTGGTCGCCTTCGGGCGAATCGAGCTCGAGCCCGGCGGGACCGCCACCGTCGAGCTTGCCGTCCCGACTGCGACCCTGGCCGAGCGGGATGTCAGCACCCACTCGATGGTCGTGCGCCCAGGGCGCTATGAGCTTCGTGTTGCCCGCCACGCCTGTGACGTCGGGATCGTGCTGCAGGTCGATGTCGGTGAGGGCTCGACGGATCGGGGCGACGGCCAGCGTGGACCCGGTGCCGAGGACCGTACGGCCTGAGGCGGGCATCGGTCAGTCGCCCGCCCTGTCTGGGTGGGGGACACCTCGCAGATCGAGCTGGTCGATAGATGCGAAGTCGACCGGATTGCACGTGTACAGCGGCAGGCTGTTGGCCATGGCGGCGATCATCGCGTCGTAGGCACGCGCATGGGGTGTTCGCCCCGATCGGTGCAGCGCCGCAGCAACGCCACCGAAGGAGCGAACAGCCGCGGCATCGAAGGGAAGCGGGTCGCAATCAGCCTCGGCCTGCTGCAGGCGCGCCTGGCGTGCTGCTCGTTCGACCGGATCGGTGGTGACCAGCGGGCCGACCGACAGTTCGCCAAGCGTGACCCCGGTGATGACCGATTCCCGTGGCAGGTCGGTCAGGTTGCTGATCCGCTCGAGGAGGATGAGGGCGTTGGTGTCGAGCACACCGCGATCCGGATCGCCCGGCGACGTCACCCGAGATCGCCACCGAGGGCGGTGTCCACCAGTGCCGGCCACGTCGCGTCGTCTTGGGTGTCGTACCCGGGCATCAGGTGCCGGCGCACGAAGAGGGAGGCCACCGCACCCTTTTCGGTCCCGGCACCGGTGCGGCGGTCCCCGGCGTTCGCTGCCTCGGTGAGGAGGCACGTTGCCTGCACCACACGGGTCAGGCGGTCGAGCTGGCCCCGGAAGTGGATGGCGGCATGGTCGGCGTCGGCAAGCGAGCGCCGGAGGCGGGGCTCGAGGGCTTGCAACGCCACTTCGACCGCGTGGCCATCGCCCGTCTCGCCGGCCATAGCCAGGTCGCCGCGGACCCACGAGAACAGATGGTCGAGGAGACCGAGACGGGTGCAGTCGCGATGTACCTGTGCGCACAGGACGTTGTGGGTGCCTTCCCAGCTCTCGTACACCATGGCATCCCGGTAGAGGCGGGGGAGTGGTGAGAAGTCCTCGATCGTGCCATTGCCGCCGAGCACCTCGATGCCGCGGTGGACCACGTCGGTGGCGGTGATCGAGGTGATGTACTTGTTGGCGTTGACGAGGAAGCGGTAGGACGCGGCCTCGGCTGGCGTGGCCCGGTCGTGGTCCACCCGGTCGAGCAGACCGGTGAGCGCCAAGGTGGAGGCTAAGGCGGCATGCTCTTCGACCTTCATCACCGCCAACTGGTCGCGTACGGCGGCGAACGATCCGATGGAGCGACCGAATGCAAGGCGGTGTTGCGCGAAGGTCGAGGATTCCAGGTAGGCACGCCGCATGAGCCCTGTCGAGCCGACCGCATTCAGCCACCGCGAGGTATTGAGCAGCTCCTCGACCGCGACGTGGAACCCGTCCTCGACCGCACCGATCGGCCAGCCCAGCGCACCTTCGAAGTCGATCTCCGCCGAGGCGAGGCACCGGGTTCCGAACTTGTCCTTCAGGCGTCGGATGCGGAACCCGTTGGGAGCGGTCCCGTCGAGGGTGCGGGGCACGAGGAAGCACCCAAGCCCGCGGGTCCCCGGTGCCGCCCCGTCCGGACGGGCGGTCACAGCGAACAGGTCGGCATCGGCCACCGAGCAGAACCACTTCTCGCCGGTGATCCGCCACATTCCGGACTCAGCCTGTTCGGGTATGGCACGCGCCGCATTGGAGCCGACATCCGACCCGCCCTGTACTTCGGTGAGGAACTGCGAACCCCTGAGGCAACGGTCGTATTCCTCATCGAAGATGCCCGGCAGGTAGGCCGATTTCAGCTCGGGCGAACCGCGGTGCTCGATCGCCCGCGCGAGGCCGGCGGTACACACCGCCGGGCAGCTGTGCCCACCCTCACCGGCGTGGGACAGTAGGTAGAAGAGCGCCGCCTGCTCGAAGGCGCCGTCGCCGCCACGGTTGACCCCCAGCAACCCCGATGCCCACACCGCCTCGCCGGCATGCCGGTAGGCAGGGTGGAACTCGACCTGCTCGACCCGCCGGCCGATCCCGTCGAAGGGGACGTGTGCCGGCAGCTCGCGATGGCGTTCCAGGGTTTCGACTACCGGATCGACCACCTCGGCCATCGTGCGGCCAAAGTCGTGCAGCCGCGGCTCCATCGCAGCCGTTCGGTCCTCACCGGCGCGGAGCGCGAGCACCGACCGGAGGTTGGGGGTGGCGACGTAGTAGTTGGCCGGGCGCCCTGCCCACCAGCGTGCCAGGTCCTCACGTCCGGGCTGGTGATCGCCCGTCTCGCCCGCCGAACTGCTCACGTCCGCGACGGTTGATCGCTCGTTGGACATTCGCCACCTCCTGGGTGCGATGGTGATGGGACCCCGGACTCGACGCCAGGGCCGAAAGCCATGTCTGTGTGGTCAGCCGACATCGACACTGCAGTTGTACTACTCGCGGGCCTCGCCGTCGAAGGTCGGTCAGCCCAGCCGCCCAGCCGCCCAGCCGCCCAGCCGCCCTCGCCTTCCTCGCCGCCGCCACACCCGCCGCTTCCCCAGCCCGCGCCCGGTCAGCGCTCGGCGATGGCCTTGTCGAGGGCGTCGGCGTCGGCCGGCAGAAGAAGGCGGAACGGATCGCCCCTCTGCGGGCGCCACCACACAGGGTCCGTACAGTGCCACCCCTCGTTGCGCAGGACCCGCTTGACCACCTTGGTGGTGGCGGTCACCGGAAGCTCGGCCGTGATGCGCACGTACTTGGGAGCCCACTTGGTCCCCAGGTCCGACTCGCCGGCCAGAAACTCGGCGAAGCCCTGCTCGTCGAAGTCGCTCCCAGGGTGGAGCAGCAAGGTGGCCATCACCTGATCGCCCACCACGGTGTCGGGCACCGCGTAGACCGAGGCCAGTACTACGCCGGGATGCCGTTGCAGCACGCCTTCGACCGGCGCGGCGGCGAAGTTCTCTCCGTCGACACGCAGCCAGTCGTAGTCGCGGCCCCCGAAGTAGAAGAAGTCATCGACGTCGCGGTAGGCGAGGTCCCCGGTCCAGTACCATCCGTTGCGGACCCTGGCCTGTTCCGCCTCGGCGTTGCGCCAGTACCCCTCGAAGCCGGCCCCGCCGGTCTGGCTGACCATCTCCCCGATGGCCTCTTCGGCATTGAGCAGTCGCCCGTTCTCGTCGAACTCCGCCCTCGGACACTCCTCGCCGGTGTCCGAGTTGACGATCATGGTGCCGGGTAGGGCACGCCCGAGGGCCCCCCGGGGCGTGTCCGGCGTGCGCTGCACCGCGGCACCCCCTTCGGTCGATCCGTAGGCATCTTGCACCGTGCATCCGAACCGCTCGGCGAACCTGGCCACGTCGGCCTCCGCCGCCTCGTTGCCGAACGCCCGGCGCAAGGTGTTGTCGGCGTCGTCGGGTAGCTCGACGGTGGCCAGAATGTAGGAGAGCGGCTTCCCGACGTAGTTGAAGTAGGTGACCCCGTACCGCCGGACGTCGATGAGGAACTGTGAGGCGCTGAACCGCTCCCGCAGAGCGACAGCGGCGCCCGCTGCCAGGGCGGGCGCCCATCCGGCCATAAGCGCGTTGGAGTGGAAGAGCGGCATGGCCAGGTAGCAGACGTCATCTGTGGTGAGCTCGAACATCTGGGCCACGATCGAGCCGATCCGTGCCATTCGCCCTTGGCTGCAGAGGCAGGCCTTCGGGGCACCCGACGTCCCCGAGGTGAAGAGCAGCAGACCGAGGGAGTCCTCGGTGACCGCCGTCGCCGCCGGTTCGGGGAGCGGAGCGCCGGTCACGGTGGCCAGCAGCGCCCCATACGGCGTCGCCGGGCCCGACCGGGCGTCTCCGGAGGGGTCGTCGATGACGAAGATCCTCTCGGGGGGCAGCGCCGGGCCCAGATCATGGCCTGCCACCAGCGCTGCATACTCGGGGTTGGTCACCAGCAACTGGCACTCGGTATGGGAGAGGTCGCGGGCCAGTTCGTCACCCCGATGGGTCGGGTTGCCCCCGACCAGGACGGCTCCGGCCAGTGCGGCTGCACCCATCCAGAACACGTATTCGGGGACGTTGTCGAGGAGGAGGGCCACGTGGAACGGCCCAGGCCGGCGCAACGAGGCCAGTAGAGCGGCACGCTCCGCCTGCGCAGCAACGACCTGGTCGTGGGACCAGGTGCGGTCGGCGAAAGCAAGCCCCACCCGGTCGTCGCCCACCCGCTGCCGGATCAATCGGTCGATGGTGAGCATGGCCTCCCCCTGGGTGTCTGGCAGACAGTAGGTGCAATTGGCTCCATGCGTAGGAGCTAGGCACAAATCTGGAACACGTTGCAATTTATCAAATGGGCGGGTAGCGTGACGCAGCGCCAAGAGCGGATCGAGAGGAGCCCACCGCCGTGGAGTTCGGAATCTTCATCAATGGGTACCTGCCGGGCCAGGCCGCCCACGACCCTGCATGCGAGCACGAGATGCTCAAGCGCGAGATCCAATATGTGATCGAAGCAGACAAGCACAATTGGAAGTACGCCTGGGTCGGTGAGCATCACGCCCTGACCGAATACAGCCACATGTCGGCTCCCGAGGTGGTGATGGGCTACCTGGCCCACGCCACCGAGCGCATCCACATCGGCACCGGAATCATGAACCTCTCGCCACGGGTCAACCATCCGGTCCGTTCGGCCGAGCGGGTTGCCATGCTCGACCACCTGCTCGAGGGTCGGTTCGAATGGGGGACGGGCCGGGGCGCTGGAAGTCACGAGATCGCCTCCTTCAACATCCTCGACAAGAACTCCACCAAGCCCGAGTGGAACGAAGTCATCCGCGAGATCCCACGGATGTGGGAGCAGAAGGACTACATGTTCGAGGGAGAGCACTTCACGGTGCCCTACCCGCACAACATCCTTCCCAAGCCCTACCGGGGCCAGGGGCACCCGCCCATCTGGGTGGGCTGCGGCAATCCGGCCACCTTCACCCAGGCCGGGGAGCTCGGCATCGGTGCGATCGCCTTCAACTTCGAGCCCATCTACAACCTGAAGGGCCGGATCGACGCCTACAAGGAAGGCATCGCCAACTGCACCGAGCCGCTCGGGCAGTTCAAGAACGACAACGTGATGATGACCAATGCGGTCATCTGCCTCGCCGACCGCAAGAGAGCCCGAGAGGTCGCGCTTCGCAAGGGGCGTGGATATCTCTACTCGTTGGTTTGTAACTACCACGACACCATCCCCCATCAGGAGGGTGTGCCGATCTGGCCCGAGAGGCCCCACACCGTAAGTGACGAGGGCATGCTCGACTATCTCATCGAACAGGGTTGGATGCTGTGTGGCGAGCCCGACGAGGTGGCCGAGCAGGTGGCCAAGTATCGCGAGGTCGGCTGCGACCAACTCGTGTTCGGCCTGCCGTCCGACTCGTTCGAGCACGATGAGGTCCTCGAGATGCTCGAGGTGTTCGGCACCTCGGTCATCCCGCAGTTCGACTCGGACCCCCAGCACTCCACCACCCGGTACCGGCAGTCGGCTCAGCCGAAGTACTCGCCGTTCAACTTCCCGGTGCCGGACGTCACCGTCGAGGAGCTCCCGACCAACGCCATGATCCAACTGGACGGCACCCGCAACATGTAGCGCTCGGGCCCGCTCGGCTCGGTGTTCGGCCACAGGCCGACCCCTTCCAGGCCGACCCTTACAGAGCCGGACCCTACGGAGCAGACCCCTACGGAGCAGATGCCTCCCAGGCGGCAAGCAGCTCGTTGGTCGAGGTAAGCGTCGAGATCAGCGGGAACGTATTGTCGAGGACTGCGTCGGCGTACTCCCGGGGGATCCCGGCGACGGTGTCGCGTGGAACCACCACGGCGTAGCCGAGGTTGACCGCTTCGATGGCCAGCCCGAGTACGCCCAGGTTGACAGAAACCCCGGTGGCCACGATGGTGCGGACGCCGAGGCTGCGGAGCCAGGCGTCGAGGGAGGTGCCGGCGAACGGTGACACCCCGTGCAGCCGCGAGGAGATCAGGTCGCCGGGCTCCGGCCCCAGCGCGGCGACGAGCTCGGTGGGAGGTGTGCCGACGAGGAGATGATCGGGATTGCGGACCATGGCCGCGATCAGCTGGCAGTTGACCGTCGATCCCGCACGGTCGGCTCGGAACTCCGCGGTGCAGTGGACCACCGGAATTCCTCTGGAACGGGCGGCGTCGAGGATGCGTGCGGTGTTGAGCACCACGCCGACCCGCTCGGCCGCCTCGGCCAGTTGGGGGAACGAGCTCAGGTCGCCGACCACCCCGCGTTGGATCTCCATGGTGAGCACAGCGCAGGTGGTCGGTGCGGCCAGGTCACCCAGTTCGATGGGCACGTGCAGCGCCTACCGGGTCCGGGGGTGGTAGGACAGGACCGGCGCAGGCGGGCTCACTGTCCGGAAGCGGTTCTGGCGCCCCCGCTGTCGGTCTCCTCGGGCGCCCCGGCCACGATGTCGGTCGCCCACCGGTAGTCGGGTTTCCCGCTTGGTGACCGGAGGATGGTCGCGACCACGTGGAGCTGGCGGGGCACCTTATAGCCGGCGATCGCCTCGCGGCAGTGCCCCTGGATGTCCTCGAGGGTCGGATGGCGACCGGCCCGGGGCTGGATGATGGCGGCAACCCGCTGGCCCCAGCGCTCGTCAGGGGCACCGACCACTATGGCGTCGAACACGTCGGGATGGGAGCGGACTGCGGACTCGACTTCCTCGGGGAAGATCTTCTCGCCCCCCGAGTTGATCGACACCGATCCCCGCCCCAGCAGGGTGATGGTGCCGTCCTCCTCCAGCGTGGCGAAGTCGCCGGGCATCACGTAGCGGGTGCCGTCCACGGTGATGAACACCTCGGCCGTCTTGACCGGGTCGTTGTAGTAGCTCACCGGGATGTTTCCGGTTCGGGCGATCTTGCCGATGGTCCCCGAACCGGCGACCACCGGCTTCAAGTCCTCGTCGAAGACCACGGTGCCGCCCAGGACGCTCACGGTCGGACCGCTCTTCATCGCGGTGCCGCCCTTGGTCATGGTGGCCATGCCGTTGTTGCCGGACTCCGAGGAACCGACCGCGTCCACGATGACGATGTCCGGCAGGTGCCTGAAGAACTCATCCTTGACCGGTGCGGAGAAGAGCGCCGCCGACGAGGTGACCGCCAGCAGCGAGGAAAGGTCGTAGGAGACACCGGGGTCGTCGAGCGCCTCGACGAGCGGTTTGCCCATGGCATCGCCGGTGATCATCACCGAATTGGCCTTCTCCGACTCCACCAGGCGCCACACCTCGTGGGGGTCGAACTTGGAGACCAGGATGGTCCGGTTCCCGACGAAGCTCTGGCCCATCACCGACCACTGGGTGGCTCCGTGCATCAGCGGCGCGATGGGCAACAAGGTGAGCTGGCCACCCCGGCCCTTTTCGACCATCTCCTCGGGATGCTCGATCCGGGTGTTGGTAGTCGGGTCGAGGCCACCACCCAACGCGTAGAAGACGTCCTCATGGCGCCACACCACCCCTTTGGGCATGCCGGTGGTGCCGCCCGTGTAGAGGATGTAGTGGTCGTCGTTCGACCGGGGTGCGAAGTCGCGCTCGGGGCTTCCGGCGGCCATGGCCACCTCGAACGGAACAGTGCCGTTGGCCATCGGCTCACCGGACTCGTCCTCGATGCCGATCACCAGGCGCAGGTCGGGCAGCTCGGGCAGCAGATCGGTCACTCGCGGGCCGAACTCGGCCTGATGGACAAGTGCCACCAGGTCGGCGTTGGTGAACAGGTACCGGAGCTCGTCCTTCACGTATCGGTAGTTGATGTTGATCCACACCGCACGGAGTTTGAACACCGCCCACGCCGTCTCCACCCACTCTGCGCTGTTCAACGAGTAGATGCCGACGTGGTCACCGGGCCCGATGCCCTGGTCGGCCAGGTAGTGGGCCAGCCGGTTGGCCCGCTCTTCCATCTCGGCGTAGGTGCGGCGTTGGCCATCGGCCACCAGGTACTCCCGGTCGCCGTAGGCGTCGACAGCCGCCTCGAACAGATCAGCGAGGTTGAACGTCATCGGGCAGTTAGTAGAACACGTTTCTATTCGACCGGCAAACAGCGCAGGCCAGCCGCCGGTGCATTCGCTCCAACCGGCCGGCATGCCCGCTTCAATCCACGCCGTCCTTGGCGGTCACCGTGGCAGGAACCGACGGCGCAGTGGTCGTGGGGACTGGGCCGTCCAGGTTGACGCGTAGCTCGGCCACTGCCTCGCGGACGGTCCGGGCGAGCCCGGTGGCGTCGAGCCCGAGCTCCGCCAGGATGCGATCGGGCTTGCCCTGGGCTAGATACGCGCGAGGGATGCCGAGGTGGACCACCGGTGGCGCAGCTCCACAGGCGAGCGACGCTCGCAGGGCGTCGGCGAGGAACATGCCGGCGCCCCCTTGGCGGATCCCGTCCTCAGCGGTGATGACCACGCCGTGGTGTCCCGCGTCGGCCAGCATGGCCGGGTCGGGGTGGGAGACGACCCGCGGATCCCAGATGGTCGCGTCGATGCCCTCGCCCATCAGGAGCTCCGCCGCGTCCTCTGCGGCAGCGAGCAGCTTGCCAACGGCGAGGATGCACACCGAGCCGTCACCGGTGCGGACTTGGCGGGCGAGCAGTCCCGCTCCCACCGACCCCGACGGCACCCACGGGGCAGGCGTCTTGGGGAACCGGATCATGGAGGGGCCGTCGAGGGAGAGCGCCTCGGCCAGCATGACCTCGACCTCGGGGGCCGACGAGGGGGCGAACACCGTCATCCCGGGGATGGACAAGCCGAGGGCCATGTCCAGCACGCCGTGGTGGCTCGGCCCGTCATCGCCGGTGATGCCGGCCCGGTCGAGGACCAGGACCACCGGCAGGCGGTGGAGGCCGACATCGAGATTGGCCTGGTCGAAGGCGCGGCTGAAGAACGTGGAGTAGACCGCGACCACCGGACGCATACCGGCCATGGCCATGCCGGCGGCCGAGGTCACTGCGTGCTGCTCGGCGATGCCCACGTCGACGAAACGCTCGGGGAACCGGGCCTCGAACGGGAGCAGTCCGGTGGGGCCGGGCATCGCCGCGGTGATGGCGACGATCCGGGGGTCGGCCTCCGCATGCCGGAGCAGGGCGCGGGTGAAGGCGTGGGTGTAGGTGGTCACCGGCAGTTCCGCGGCCTCGTCGACGCTCGCGACCGCGGCGGGGGACAGGCCGTCCGCTCCGGCGGCTCCTGCAACCGTGGGGCTCTGCCCGCCGACCTCGGTGGCGCCAACCGGTGCCACTTTCACCTTTACGTCGTGGAGGCGCTGGATGTCGTCTTCCTCGGCGGGGGCGTAGCCGCGGCCCTTCTGTGTCAGGACATGGACCACGATCGGTCCGGGCCACTCGGCCGCGTTGGTCAGCGCCTGCTCCACCCCGGCGATGTCGTGCCCGTCGATGGGGCCCGCGTAGCGGATGCCGAGCGCCTCGAAGAAGGTGTGGGGCGTGACCACCTCGCGCAGTGCGCTGGTGAGGCCATGCACGCCGGAGTAGGCGATCTCTCCCACTCCGGGTAGCTCGCGGATCAGGTGCCGGATCCGCTGGCGGGCCTGGATGTAGGAGGGATTGAGCCGGAGATGGGTGAGGCTCAAAGACAGGCGCGACACGGTGGGCGCATACGAACGCCCGTTGTCGTTGAGGACGATGACCACCCGTTTGCCCGAGTGTCCAAGGTTGTTGAGGGCCTCGTAGGCCATGCCGCCGGTCAGTGCGCCGTCACCGATCACCGCCACCACCCGGCGGTCGACGCCCTGGAGCTCGAAGGCACTTGCCAGCCCGTGGGCGTAGCTCAAGATCGTCGATGCGTGGCTGTTCTCCACCCAGTCGTGCTCGGACTCGGTTCGGTTGGGATAGCCCGACAGCCCGCCGGACTGGCGCAGCGTCGAGAAGGCGTCACGCCTGCCCGTCACCAACTTGTGAACGTAGGCCTGGTGGCCTGTGTCCCACAGCAGCACGTCCTTCGGCGAGTCGAACGTCCGATGGAGGGCCAGGGTCAGCTCCACCACGCCCAGGTTCGAGCCCAGGTGGCCTCCGGTTGCGGTGACCGCATCGACGATGAACCTACGTATTTCGCCTGAGAGGATGGCCAGCTCTTCGGGGGTGAGGGACCGGAGGTCGGCTGGGCTGTCGATGTGTTCGAGGATCATGAGGGAGGACTGTCTTTGGGCTCAGGATACCAGCGCACCGACGAAGCACATGTTGGCCGCGGGGTGTACGCCCAGGCCTGCCGATGACCGCCGCCGTCGCCGTTCGACACCGGCGTCCCGCCGGTGGAGGGTACCTGGCATCCCCTCCGTTTCCCTTCGATGCGGGCAGAATGCACGCAGTACTGGGATCGTGGACCTGTGTCCACGGCAGATGAGGAGGTCCGATGCAAGCCGAAATCAAAGGCACCACCATGCCGCTGCTGGAGATGATCCTCGACCCCGGGGAGTCGGTCATCTCCACCCACGGCGAGCTGTCGTGGATGTCGGCCAACGTGCAGCTGTCCCAGACCACCTCGGCAGGTGGGCAGAAGGGCCTGATGGGAGGGTTGAAGCGGGCCGTCGGCGGCGGAAGCTTCTTCCTCACCAAGTACGAGGCCGGGGGAGGCCCGGGCATGGTGGCCTTCGGGGCCAAGCTCCCGGGTCGCATCTTTCCGGTCACCATCGCTGCTGGGCAGGGTTACCTGGTGCACCGGCACGGCTGGGTGTGCGGCACCGACGGGGTCGTGCCCACCGTCGGCTTGCAGCAGACGTTCCGAGGTGGCATGTGGGGCGGTGACGGCTTCGTCCTCCAGCGGCTCGAAGGGCAGGGCCAGGCATGGATCGAGCTGTCCGGTGAGATCACCACCTACGAACTGGCCGCCGGCCAGACCATGTTGGTCCACCCGGGCCACGTCGGGCTGTTCGAGGACCGGGTCAACTTCACCATCACCCGGCTGAAGGGCATCAAGAACATCGCCTTCGGCGGGGACGGCTACCACCTTGTGGCGCTGACCGGGCCGGGCAACATCTGGCTCCAGAGCATGCCCATCCCGGTGCTGGCACACGCCCTCGCCCCCTACCTGGCAACCGAGGACCACCCGGCGGCCGCTGCCGGTCTCGGCGGTGTGCTCGGCGGTGTGATCGGCAAGAACCTCTGAGCCGAGGGCCGCTCGACCGTGGCCCGTTCAGCGCGCGTTCGACAAGAAGGCAGACCGGTCCACGACCACCCGGATCAACTTGCCGGCCGCGACCAGGCCCGCGCTCTCGGAGACCGAGAGGGTGAACACCAGGCGGCGGCCCTCGATCCGGTCGAGGGTGGCCTCGGCCCACACGGTGCCCCCGACGCCCACCGGCACCAGGTGGTCGAACTGCAGGCGTTTGGCCACCGAGGTGCAGTTGTCGGGCAGGTGGCCGTCGATGGCTTGGCAGCTGGCCTCTTCGCACAGTGCCATCAGGCGCGGGGTGGCCAACACCGGCACCGACCCCGTGCGGAACGCCTGGGCGGTGTCGGTCTCGGTCACCTCCAATTCGATGCGGGCGGACAGACCGGTGTACGGGGCCACGCCGGTACGATAGGTGAACCCAGCGGGCGTCGGCCACCGAGCGCCGAGCGGTGAAGCGAGGAGGCTGCAGTGATCGATGCCCCGGTACTCGAACGAGTACTGACCGAGGCGCTCAGGCATGGCGGTGAGTTCGCCGAGGTCTTCGCCGAGGACCGGTCGACTTCTTCTGCCGTGCTCGACGACGGGCGGGTCGAGGAGCTCTCCTCCGGCCGCGAACGGGGAGCCGGTATCCGGGTGGTGTCCGGCGAGACCACCGGTTTCGCCCACACCGCGGACCTGACCGAGGGCGGGCTCCTGCGGGCCGCCGAGGCCGCCTCGGCAGTGGCCAGGGGCGGCGGGACCGGCATCGTTGCCGTGGGGCCTCTTGTCGCCACCGCTGTACAGGAGAGGGGGAGCGACGGCGCGGCTACCCCGTCGTTGGGGTCCAAGGCGGACACCCTCGAACTGCTGCGGCGCGCCGATGATGCGGCGCGTGGCTCGGGCGACTCGATCTCGCAGGTGCAGGCGGGGTGTGGCGCCTCACGGCGTCGGGTGCTCGTCGCCAACTCAGAAGGCCTGCTCGCTCGTGATCAACAGGCACGGACCCGCTTCTCCGTCTCGTGCGTGGCGGTGGGCGATACCGGGCTGCAGACCGGCTTCGAGACGGCCGCCCGCACCATGGGATTCGAGCTGTTCGACGAGGTGTCGGTCGAGGAGCTCGCGCTGTTGGCCGCCGGTCGGGCACTGTCCAAACTGTCGGCCCGTCCAGCCCCCTCGGGGGAGCTGCCGGTGGTGTTGGCCGGTGGCAGCGGGGGCATCTTGTTCCACGAGGCGTGTGGTCACGGCCTCGAGGCCGATCACATCGCCAAGGACGCCTCGGTCTACACCGGCATGGTCGGACAGCAGGTGGCGAGCCCGCTGGTGACGCTGGTCGACGACGGCACGGTGGGTTCCGAGTGGGGGACGTTCGCCATCGACGACGAGGGGAGACCGGCCAAACGGAACGTCCTCATCGACCGGGGCGTGCTCACCGATTACCTGTGGGACTACTTGCGGGCCCGCAAGGAGGGCAGGTCGTCCTCGGGCAACGGGAGGCGCCAGACCTACCAGCACCTGCCCATGGTCAGGATGACCAACACCTTCCTGTTGGCAGGCGACGAGGATGCCGACGAGATCGTGGCCCAGACCCCGAGGGGGGTCTACGTGGCCAAGCTCGGTGGCGGCCAGGTCAACACCACTACCGGTGACTTCGTGTTCGGCACCACCGAGGCCTACCTCATCGAAGGGGGAAAGATCACCGAGCCCCTGCGCGACGCCAATCTGATCGGCAACGGCCCCGAGGTCCTCAAACGGGTGGATGCGGTCGCCTCCGACTTCGCCATGACCCCGGGTACGTGCGGCAAGGACGGCCAGAGCGTCCCGGTGGGATGCGGCCAGGCCACCCTGCGGGTCACCGGCGTGACCATCGGGGGGACGGCAGAGTGAGCACACCCATCGCAGTGGGCACCGCGGACGTGGAGAGCGGGCCGAACGGTGAGGTCCCAGAGGGGCCCGACGCACTGCTGGCGCTTGCGGAACGGGTGGCCGGTTGGGCGCGGTCCGGCGAAGAGGTCGAGGTCTATGTGGCCCGTGGCCACGAGACCGAGGTCCGTGCGTACGACGGGGAGGTGGAGTCACTCACGTCGGCCACGTCGGCAGGCATCGGCATCAGGGTGGTCGTCGACCACCAGCTGGGCTTCGCCTGGGCCGGGTCGCTCGATGAATCGGTGCTCGGGGAGACACTGGCCGAGGCCCGGGACAACGCCCGCTTCGCCACGCCCGACGAGCACGTGGCCCTGGCGGTGCCGGACGGGGTGGCCGCCGTCCCGGTCGACCTGTGGGACGAACGCCTGGCCGCGGTGCCCACCACAAAGAAGGTGGAGCTGGCGCTGGCCCTGGAGGCACAGGCCCGAAGTGCCGATCCCCGGATCCGCCAGGTGGACGCCGCCGACTACGGCGACGGCTCGGTGGAGGTGGCCCTGGTCTCGACCACCGGTATCCGGTCGTCGAGCCGGAAGACCTCCGGGTACCTCTCCGTCGGGGTGATCGCCGGCGATGGCGAGGCCAGCCAGACCGGCGGCGGATTCAGTGTCGGCCGCGGGTTCGACGGACTCGATCCGGACAGGGCGACCGAGGATGCGGTCACCCGCGCGGTGCGGCTGCTCGGTGCGACCAAGGGCCCGTCGGGCCGGTCGACCGTGGTGTTCGACCGCCGGGTGGCAAGCACGCTGCTTTCGGTGGTGTCCTCGGCCCTGTCGGGGGAGGCGGTGGCCAAGGGGCGGTCGTTCTTCGCCGGCCGGATGGGCGAGCGTGTCGGTGACCTGGTCCTCACTCTGGTCGACGACCCCACCGATCCGAGGGCGTACGGGGCTGCCGCCTATGACGCCGAGGGTCTGGCCTGTCGACGGAACGTGCTGATCGACGCCGGACTGCTGTCGGGGTTCCTGTACGACACCGTGTCCGGGTCGCGTGCCGGCACGGCATCGACCGGCTCCGCGGTCCGTGGAGGGTTCGCCGGGACGCCCGGGCCGGGTTGCCGGGCACTCACGCTGGCTTCGGGCCCGGAGGGCTTCGACGAGGCCGGCGTGCTGGCCGCCGTGGGCGAGGGGCTGTTCGTGCAGACGATGACCGGAGTGCACTCCGGGGTGAACCCGATCAGCGGGGACTTCTCCGTGGGAGCGGAGGGCCTGATGATCCGCGGGGGCAAGCTGGCCGAGCCGGTGCGGGAGATCACCGTGGCCTCGACCCTGCAGCGGATCCTGCAGTCACTGGTCGCGGTCGGATCCGATGTCGAGTGGCTGCCCGGGGTTGCCGCCGGTCAGACGCTGGCCGTGGGCGACATGCAGATCAGCGGTGTCTGACCGCTCACAGCGAGGTGCCAGATGCGCGTCCGCCGACCGCCGGGCGACGCGGTCCCTGATCGGGTGAGGGCCGGCCCCGCATGGCTACTTGGTGGTCGTTGCCTTGGTGCAGGCCTCGAGGGCATTGGGGGACGAGGTGTAGTAGATCGATCCGTCGATGGCCAGGCTGTAGGGGCCAGCGCTCTCCGAGGTCTGCGTACCGCCCACCCAGAGGGCCGGCGATCCGGCTGAACCCGATGTCGCTCCCGATGAGGACGACGCGCCGGCTGGCGAGCTCGCGCTGGCCGTCGTGCCATAGGCCAGCACGAACTTCTGGATGACGAACAGCCGGGGGAACGCGTCGAGCGCGTTGACGAAGTCGAGGATCTGGCCGTAGCTGCCGGTGACGGTGAGAGTGGTCGGTACCGCGGTGACACCTCCGGTTGGCGCTGGGGTCGCCGGCGTGGTCGCTGCAGGCGTGCCTGCTGTCCCGGTTGCCGGAGCGAAACCACTGAACTGGGTGAGGCTCACGCCGGAACCTGCGGCCAGTTTGTTGAACTGGTTCTCGAATGCCGACTCTTCGGCATCGATGTCCGTCGGGTTCTGCACGCTGGGGATCTGGGTGGCGATCTTTTGAAGGTCGGCGCAGCTCTTGGACAGCTTCTGGCGCTCCGACTTCAGCGAGGTCAGCTTGGCCTGCAACGCGACCTGCTGTGTCTGGAGCTGTGTCTCCTGGGCCTGGAGGCCCGACAGCTTCGAGTTCTGTGGTGACACGAGGATCGCCCAGAGCAGCAGGGCCGCGACCAGGCCCCCCGCACCGATCAACAGGGGCATGCGGTACTCGCGGATGGTGCTCATTTCAGGTTCGCATTCTTGTTGAGGCTCACATTCGGGGTCAGTGAGATGGTGAAGGGGAACGAGATGGACGTGTCGGGGTTGACGGTGGTCGCCCCCTGTACCGGGTTGGCGAAGAGCGGCGATCCGGCGATGGCGTTGATCCACGCCTCGGAGATGGCCAGGCTCGGCCCCGGGCCGGTGACGGCCAGTTGCACGGTTCCGATGGCTGCCGCGGTGGTGGAGCTCGATCCGGCGGCCGCCCCGGCGCTTGCAGGGGTGGTGGACCCGGCGGCCGCGATCGTGGCTGCACCGTTGAATGCCTGTACCTGCGCTCCTACGGGGGTGATCGAGATCAGGCTGTTCAGGGCCAGGGGCCAGTCGACCGCCGAGTCGAGCACGGTCGCCCGGCGGCTGAGGCCTGCGGTGTAGGCATTGTTGGCCGCTACCACAAGGTCATACTTCGGAACCTGGGCATTCAGGGTGTCGATGCTCGCTTGTGCGGCGTTGACGTTGTTCTGTGCGTTGTGTACCTGAAAGAACTTCCAGGCGCCGAAGGCGACGAGCAGGATCAGCACGGCCACGCACCCGACGAGTGTCCGCTGCTGGATCCTGTGCAGGCGGGCCCGGTTGGCGACCTCGGGGGGCAGCAGGTTGAACTTCTTGATGGCGTTGTCGGGTTCGGGGAGCGCCAAGCCGATCGGCGTGGAGAGGACGGGCCCGACCTCAAGTGCCTGCGCCACGCTGAGGTCCAACTTGGACGTGTCCAGTCGGGCCAGCGGGGAGAACGTGAGGATGGGGAGATGGATCTGCGCCTCGAGCATCGGGACCAGCCCATGGAGGTCCGACCCGCCGCCGGTCACCAGCACGCGCGACACGGGCAACCGGCCGGGCAGCGACGCGAAGTACTGGATCGAGTTTCGGATCTCACCCACCAGCTCGTTCATGCTGGGCTGAGCAGCACCTTCGGCGGTCTGCATCTGGGCACCGAGCTCCCCGATGCGTCGCTTCAGCGCCTCGGCATCGGCGATGGGGAGGTCCAACGCTGCGGACACCGCTGCAGTGGTGGCATTGCCGCCCGAGCCGATGGTCCGCACGAACTGCGGCCGACCCTGCTGATGGACCACCACCACGGTCAACCCGGCCCCGATCGAAACGATTGCTTCGGACTGGTCCGAAGCGTCCTGGCCGCCGATGGCCCGGACCAGGGCCGAGGAGATCAGGTCGACCCCTTCGACGGTGAGGCCGGCCTTTTCGACGGCGCCGATCACGCCGTTCACCAGGTCGACGTGGGCTGCCGCCACCAGGATCCGCCGCATCTTTTCGCCCTCGGGCGAGGTGTAGTCGGCCAGTATCTGCGACGACAGGATGGTCTGGTCGGGCGGAAAGGGGATGACCTCTTCGGACTGGAAGCGCACCGCGCTGTCTACTTCGTTGTCGGGTACGAAGGGAAGGTCGATCTCGCGGGTGATGGCCCGGAGACCGGCAATGCCGACGATCACCGACGTACTGGAGAACTGTCCGTTCTTCCACAGCTTGGAGATCGCAGCGGTCACCGAAGCGCTGTCGCGGATCTCGCCGTCCACCAGTGAGCCCGGGGGCAGGCCGACCTGGCCGTACGTGAGCAGAACCGGTCGAGACTTGTTGACATCGAGTTCGGCGGCGCGCACGGCGCTCGTGCCGATATCGAGACCTACCGTCAGATGGGCCATGCGAGCACTCCCTTGAGGTTGCGAGGTCCCACCGGTGAACGCATCGGGGACGGAGCAGTCACCGGGGCAGCGGCCGAGTCCGGGCACATTTGGAGGCCCGTATGGCTGTTCGCCAGAGTTCTCATGGTGATTCTCCGGTCCTTGTTCGGATTACATCGAT
Organism: Acidimicrobiales bacterium; assembly: GCA_017883135.1. Classification (GTDB taxonomy): domain Bacteria; phylum Actinomycetota; class Acidimicrobiia; order Acidimicrobiales; family RAAP-2; genus Bog-756. The sequence goes on along the minus strand of JADGOE010000027.1, from coordinate 9,965 downwards.
GCCAATGGTTCGACCGGTCCGGTAGTGGCAGTGCACCAGGCCGTACGAAGATCTATCGGATCGAATCGACAGCACCTTGAGGTCCCGTCTCGATGGTGCCCGACCCCGGATCGAGAGGTGAGGCACGAGTGGACCTGGCGGATCCAGAGGCCGGGCATCGATCGATCAGGGGGAATCGGTGATCCGGGGGTGATGGAGAGATCCGGGCCGGCTGGCCCGAAGGCGCCTCTGGGCCGGATCAGGCGAAGTTGGCGGCGAACCTGCCGGTCTGCATGATGCCCTTGCGCTCGAGCATCACCTTCAGGTCGTGCGGATTGGTAGCGGTGATCATCGCCTCGGCCAGGTCGATGGTTCCGTTCGCGATCAGTTCGACCAGCGACTGATCGAACGTCATCATTCCGTAGTATTCGCCTTCGGCCACGATGCTTTCGATGTCGGAGGTCAGCAGCGGGTCGACGATGGCCTGTTGGATCCTGCCGTTGACCACCAGCAACTCGAGTGCCGGCACCCGGTTCTTGCCGTCTGCGGTGGGCATCAGGCGCTGACAGATGATGCCCTTGAGCGAACCGGCCAGGCTGACCCGGATCTGGGTCTGTTGGTGGGGGGGAAAGAAGTCCACTATCCGGTTGATCGTCTCGGTGACATTGATGGTGTGAAGCGTCGAGAAGACCAGGTGGCCGGTCTCCGCTGCCATCAGGGCTGCCGATACCGTCTCCGTGTCACGCATCTCGCCGACGAGGATCACGTCCGGGTCCTGCCTCAGCACCACGCGCATGGCCGAGGAGAAGGAGTCGGTGTCGAAGCCGATCTCACGTTGATCGATGGCAGCCAAGTCGTCGGTGTGGAGGTACTCCACCGGATCCTCGATGGTGACCACGTGACAGGATCGCATGTGGTTGATGTGGTCGACCATGGCCGCCAACGTGGTCGTCTTCCCTGAGCCGGTAGGTCCTGTCACCAGTACCAGCCCACGCATCTCCTCGGCGAGGCGGGTCACCACCTCGGGCAGGCCCAGCTCGTCGACGGTAGCTGCGCTGGCTCGGACCCGGCGCATGGCCAGAGCCACCGACGAACGTTGGAAGTACGCGTTGACCCGGAAGCGGCCAGTACCGGGCAGGCCGTAGGCGAAGTCGACCTCGTGGTGCTTATGGAAGGTCGCCAGGACGTCGGGCTGCATGATCGACTCGGCGATCAGTCGCGTTTCGTCAGCGGTGAACGCAGGCTCGTCGTCGAGTGTGCGCAGCGCGCCGGCAAGGCGCATGCGGGGCGGAGCGCCGGCTTTGATGTGCAGGTCCGAACCGTCGAGTTCAGCCAGCTGCACCAACAAGCGATCGAGATCGGCTCTGTCCACGGAACACATCCTACGGGCAGACATCGCGTGTTGGCGACAATTTCTTTCGCAGATGCCTCGCCGACGGTTCGGCTGTCGGCACCGATCAGAGGGACGGCCGGATAGCAACGGAGCGGTCGGCCACCGCCGAGTGCGGTTACCGCGAAGGCGTCTTCTTCGGCGTATTCGACGGGCTCCCGTTGCTCGACTTGGACGGTGACGCAGGCGTGGCCGACGGTGTCGACGGCTTGGCAGGCGAAGATGGCGAGCCGTCACCCGAAGAGGAAGTCGAGGAGCTGTCGGACCCCGATCCCGATCCCGATCCCGATTCCGAAGCGGCTCCGCCCGAGCCGCCCGAGCCGCCCGACTCGCCCGAGCCGGTGCCGCTCGAATCGCCGGTCGATGACGACGAGGAGTCGCCGGTATCGGAGGACGCCTTGGTGGCGCCGCTCTTCCGGCTGTCCGTCTTGTAGAACCCACTGCCCTTGAAGACGATCCCCACATTGCCGAACATCTTGCGGACAGGCGCATCGCAGGTGGGGCAGGTCGTGAGCGGGTCGTCGTGAAAAGACTGCACGACGTCAAAGTTCCGGTCGCAGCTGTCGCAATGGTATTCGTAGGTGGGCAAGCGGGATGTTCCTTCCGGTGCGGGAGCTGCGTCGATCTGGCAGTCTACTTGAGAGAGTGCCAATACCGTCCTGAGACATCACAGTCCCGTACACTGGGGTTCGTGATCGACGTGAACGCCCTGTGACCGACCGTAGCCTGAGCCATCTCGACCCGTTCGGGGGCACCCGAATGGTCGATGTGTCACCGAAGGAGGCCACCCATCGGAGGGCGTTGGCCCGCTGCAAGGTTGCTATGAAGCCGGAGACGACGGCGAAGGTGGCCAACAACGCCATCACCAAGGGCGACGTGCTGGCGGCGGCCAGGGTGGCGGGGATCCAAGCAGCGAAGCGGACCGCCGACCTGGTCCCGATGTGCCATCCGCTGCTGGTAGGGGCTGTGCACGTCGATTTCACCATCGGTGACGACTACGTCGAGGTGGAGGCGAAGGTCGAGACGGTGGACCGCACCGGCGTGGAAATGGAGGCAATGACCGCGTGCGCTGTTGCAGCGTTGACCGTCTACGACATGTGCAAGACGACCGATCGGACCATGAGCATCGGCCAGCTCATGCTGTGGGAGAAGGCCGGTGGGAGTTCGGGCGTTTGGAAGCGTGATCCCCTGGCCTGATCGGTGTCGATCTCGGGCGTCGTCGGGAGCCGCCGGAGGTCAGGCAGGTGGTGACGCGGAGCAGGGCGGGCCAAGCGCTACTTCGAGCGACGAAACCACTTCTTCGGACGGGCCGACGTGAAGAAGTCGGGGGAGATGGGGACCTGGGGCGTATGACCCTGCGGCTCGGGGGCCTGTTCGGCGGGCGGTGCGGCGGCGGGCTCGTGTTCGACGGGGGCCTCTGGCGGCATCGGTTCCGGAGCATCGGGGGAACCAGCGGAGAGAATGTCCTTGGCCATTGCCGCGTTTGCGGCATAGTCGACGTTCGTCATCGCCTCCGGAGGGGGCGGAGGTGGGAGTGGCGGGAGTGCCGCCAAACCGGTCGGCTGAGCCGGCGGGGCCGGGGCCTCGCGGGAGGAGGCAGTGAAGTCGATGACCGTGACGGCACCGCGTCTTGCGTGCCAGGTTCGCCCGTGTCCGGTTGAGCGTCGGAGGCCTCGTGGAGGTCGTCAGCTTCGGGAGTGTGGTCAGGGCTCATCTGTGATCAGGGGTGAGTCGGCTGTGAACTGGGTAGTGGAACTGCCGGTCGGATCAGGTGCCCTCGTGGCCTGGGGGACGGCCGCTCTGTGCCGGTCCCAACGGTGTTCTCCCTGGATGATACTTCTGTCGGGGGCGAACAACCCTGCCCTGCGACTGACCCAGGCGCGAGGAGGCTGATCCGCGAATCAGCCGTGGACGGCCGAACGGAGGTCCCTGAGCGAAAGCTCCGAGGTCGCCTCGCCACCGCATTGGGAACAGTGCTCCACATGGCGCCAGCTCCGCAACAGCCGGGTGCCTTCGGGATTGAGCAGCACAACGAACGACTCGGACAGCGGGTCGATCTCCACGCCGTAACAGGGCTGCCACTCGGTCGAAGCCGGAGCGGTGCGGTGGTTGGAGCCCTTGACCACTCGGCGGAACCGAGAGTTGTCCATGTCGATGATCCAAGTGCTGTGGCACGACTCGATCACGATCTCATCCACGTCTCCAGTATCCCACGAATTGATGAGATCCAACGTGCGAATTGATGTCGGTTGAGTGACAGTTGACCATCCCCCGGTGAGGTGGTTCGGCACCTGTCTCTGCGAATCGCTTCGCATGAGGCCGAGGCACCGTTGCAAATCCGTTGGAAGGCCCTCAGGCACGGTCGAGAACCGTCGCCGGAACCCATACGTCCACAGTGGTGCCGGTCCCTTCTGCTGAGTGGATCAGGAGACGCGAGCCGATCAGGTGGGCGCGCTCGGACATGCCCGGAACCCCGAGCGACTGACTCGTGCCTCCCGCATGGTGACTCGCGCTGTCGAAGCCCACGCCATCGTCCTTCACCAGCAGTCTCAACCCACCGGACTCGAAATCCAGTCCGACGGCGACCCGCTGGGCCGCAGCATGCCGCTCGACGTTGGACAGCGCTTCCTGGGCGATCCGGTAGAGCGCCAGCTCGACCGGTGGCGGGAGTCTCCGGGGCGAACCGGTCACACCGAACGAACTCTGGAACTGCTGGCGCTCTGCGGCTTCGACCAGCATCTGGTTGATCGAAGCGACCAAGCCGAGATCGTCGAGAATCGATGGCCGCAAACCTCTGGCGATCGAGCGCAACTCGGTAACTGTTCCCTCGACGATCGAGCGCAACTCGGCGATCGCGAGTGATCCCCGGCCTTCTTCTTCCGCCGCCTCGATCGAGTCGATCTGCCGGCACAGGTGGATGAGGGCCTGCAGCGGTCCGTCATGGAGCTCTTGTGCGATATGTCGCCGTTCTTCCTCTTGGCTGAAGACGACCCGAGCGGCGTAGGCCTCCATCTGGTCGTGGCGCCGAGTCTCCGCTGTGACGTCCTCGAATACCACCTGCATCCGCTTGTCGGAGTTCGATCCACCGAGCATGGTGGCGCTGGGGCGGAAGAGGACGGATCGGCCCTCGACTTCGAACGTGACGGGCTCGACTCGTTCGTCGGCCGACGGATCGGCCTCTTGCGCGTGGAGAGGGGGTGCCTGCGCGGAGATCAACCGGGTGAGCACGAGGCTCGCGGCCTCCGGCCCGACCATGTCCACCAGGCGGACAGCGTCGAGCTTGGGACGACTGCCGGTCGGTTTCTTCCGGTCCGAAGCGACCGCTGATCCGAACACCCGCTCCGCAGAAGCGTTTGTCTCCACCACGAACCCGTTTGCGTCGACGATCAGTATCGGGGACTTGTTCGAATCGAAGAGGTCGCGATAGAGGGCTTCGGCACGGAGATGGGCCTCGTGGGCGGATTCGGCGAGCTGGCGGGCATCGCGTTCGGCTGAGACGCGCTGTCCGATGAGAAAGGCCAGGATGTCGAGGAGCACGATCTGCATGAGCTCTGCCCAGGCCGCGACGAAGTCGTGGGCGTTTGCCGTGTAGGCAAATCGGGGAACAGCCAACAGGGTGACCCAACCCGCCGTGACGATCGCTCCGGGGAACCCGTAGTTGAGGGCGGCGTAGACCACCGGTACGAGGAAGATGGCAAACGTCGAGAACTCGACGGCAAGTGACGTGGAGTCCAGGTGAAATGCCACGGTGATGGCGAGACGCACGAGGTAGAGCGCCAAGACGACGAGCTGGAGGATCCAGAACCGCGAATCCGTCCACGGCCTGGGGTTGGCGGTGGCCAGACCGGTGCCGCTGGCGGGCGTCTGGCCTCCCGACGGGGCCGGCCCGGTCACCGCTGTGCGCCGGGTCGTTCGGGCTGGTCCCTCACGAAGACGCTGTTTGCCAGGGCGTAGTGGACGAGCTTGGTCCGTGAGGTCGTTCCCAGCTTGTCGAAGACATGAGTGAGGTGGCCTTCGACAGTTCGGGGGCTGATGCCGAGGTGGTGGGCGATGTCCTTGTTGGACATTCCGCGGGCCACCAGTCGCACGACTTCGTGCTCCCTCGCGGTGAGCCGGGGAGAGTCGCCGGCCGCCAACGGTTCGTCTGCCGTTTCGCCGCGCCCGGGGAGAGCCGCGCCGATCAGGCCCGGACCGTCACACGCATCCCTGATGGCGCGCACCAGCTGATCGCTGGGCATTGTCTTCAACAGGTATCCGGCGACACCGGCCGCGAGCGCGGCTCTCACGTAGTTCTCGTCGTCGTAGGCACTCAGGATCAGCACGGTCGTCGTCGGATGGTCCGCCACGATCTGGCGGGCCAGATCGATGCCGTTGATGGTCGGCAGCCGGATATCGACCAACACGACATCGGGCTCTGTGTCGGCAATCGCCCGGAGGGCCGCAACGCCGTCGCCGGCCTCGCCCACCACGGTGAAGCCGTCGGCGTCCTCGAGAATGCGGCGCGTCCCCGCCCTGAGCAGCTCATGATCGTCGACCACGACTACCCGGCGAGACTTCTGCGCCCGGGGCGGTGTCGAGGAGTCGGGCGAGTCGAGGGAGTCGGCCGGTGGCGGGTCGGGTTGAGAACCGCGGGGGTCGACGATGCTCATGCGGTCATCGTAGGTTCGTCACCCCCCGGCGATGAGAGATGCCACCATGGCCATGGCGACGGCCGACACCAGTGGGGTGCTGAGCACCGGATGGGAAGTCCGCTCCGGACTGGCACCGGGGGCTCCGGCGCCGGACGTTTGACGGGTCGCCGACCAGGTCCCGACCGTACAGAGGAAGAAGACGACGATCCACGTCCCCGCCCCGACCGCCGCGGGGACAAGGCCCAGACCCCCGACCCAGCAGCCGGCGAGGAGCAGGGCGCTTCGGCCATGACCGCGTGGGTCCGTGCACGCCGGATCCCTCGAGCGCAGCACCCCGTAGATGAACAGGGCCGCAACGGTCCCGATCAGGGATCCGGTGACGATCCGCCAGTGGTGCTGCCAGCCGGCCCCGACGAGGATGATCGCCTGGCCGAGTCCGACGGCGACGGCCGCAACGGAGAGAGGGGCGCGCTGCCCGCCGTACTCGATAAGTCCGACGGCGACCATGCCCGCGGCAAGCGCACAGTAGGCGGCGGAGACGATCGTGCCGCGCCAACCCCATGTGACCAGGGCGAAGATTCCCCCGGTGGCCAGTTCGACCAGTGGGTAGCGCATCGAGATCGGCTGGCGGCAGGTCCGGCAACGACCCCGGAGTAGGGCCCACGAGACGACCGGTACGTTCTCCCACCACCTCAGCTGGCGTTGACAGGTGGGGCAGAACGAACGTGGCGCGGCAACGGAGAGACCTAGCGGGGTCCTGTAGACCACGACGTTCAAGAACGATCCGACGAACAGCCCGGCCACACCGGCCAGGGGAATCGTCACCGCCAGCAGCGGGAGGCCGTCAGAGTTCATGTCGCCTATTCAACAGCCATCGGACGGCACCGCGGTGCCGACGGGTGGGGCATCGTGGGAAGGAACTGCCGGAACAACCCTTGTGAACAGGGGTTATTGTGACCAGGCACTTGTGTGACGAGTTGGTCCGGGCTTCCGATCCTCCAAACCCGCTGCACTCACTGCCCGACCGGGTGCGCGTGGTTGTTGGACGTTGTGCCCCTCGGCGGTCAGAACATTTCGATTCGGGTTCAATGTCGGAAGTCAGTCTGCCGATGATGACGGCATGAGCGACGTCGATGCCATGCGTTGTATGGCGAGCGAGCACGACCTCGAATTCGTGGATCTCGACACCTACGGGGTCGATCCGGCCGCGGCCGAAATTCTCCCATCCGAGCTGGCACGACGCCACCAGATGGTGGCCATCAAGCGCAAGTTCGGCACGCCGGTCATCGCCACCTCCGACCCCGACGATCTCTATGCCCAGGATTCGGTTCGCGCATCGATCGGGCGTGACTTCATCTCGGTGGTCGCCTCCTCGGATCAGATCAGTGAGTATCTCGACCGGCTGTTCGGGAGCGGTGTCGACGAACTCGCGCCTCGTGAGGGTCGGGATGAACCCCATTCGGTCCGGGCTTCACCTCGGGTCAACGGGTCGACCGGTGACGTAGGCGCAGAGTTCTCCTCCGATCCCATCGACGAGACGGTTCCCGACGGGCACCAGGCGGTGGGACCGCTACCCAGCCCGTCGGGCAATGGCAGTGCGCGCAAGGGGAAGAAGTCCGAACGCAAGGAACGTGCCAATCCGGCCCAGTCGGAGACGAACGAACCGTTGGACGGCCGGGACTGGCAGGAGTTCGCGGTGGATCCCGGGTTGGTCGATGCGGCCGATGCAGGGGTCGCGGGGGTTGCCGGCGGTGACGAGGGCCCGGGCTCCGACACGGGTGATGCCGCCGGTCGACACGACCATCCGCTCGAACCCGGTGAAGCAGTCGGTGATCAGCCGTCAGGAGGGTCGGTCGATGTAGCGGAGCCGGGTGCCACGTTGGGTGCGTTGGGTGAAGAGGTGGCGAGCCTCGAGCCGGCGACGAGCCTGCTGCCCGGTTTCGGCTCCGACACTGCGGACGACCACCACGGCGTTTCGGGTGACGAGCTTGCCTCCGCTGCCGACGAACTGGCCGATCTGGCTCGGTCGGTGGAGGAAGACGATCCGCCGCCGAGCGCGGACTCGACGACGCTGGCCGCCGATCTCGTGGCCGAAGCGGTTGTGACCTATCAGGTACAGCATGGTGACGGGCAGGCCCACCAAGCTGAGGATCATGAGGGCCCAGCAGCGACGGCACTGTTCCCGCCGTTGGCAAAGGCCCTGGTAGACGGGGGCCGTGTCTCGCTCGAGGACATGGAGACGGTCCTCGAGGAGCACGAGAACACGGGGCAGAGCGTCGCCCACATCCTGACCGCGAGGAAGCTGGTGAGCGAAGCCGACCTCATGTGGGGGATGGCCGAGGAGATGGGGCTCGAGTTCGTCGATCTCGACACGTACAGCATCGATTTCGCCGAAGCCGGGACCATCCCCGAAGCCACTGCGCGCTATCACAACGTGATGGTGATCGGCAATCGCGATGGGACCCCGGTGGTGGCGGCCTCGAATCCCACTGACGTGTTCGCCATGGACGATCTCCGCACCATCATGGGGCGAAACTTCATCGTGGTGGTCGCCACCCGCACCCAGATCAGCGCCTGCATCGCCCGCGCCTTCAACAGCGGTGTCGATGCGGCTGACATGGCCATGGAGGCGTCGCTCGGCTTCGACGGCTCCACCCAGGCCCCCGGGGTCGACGATATTCAGGCGGTCACCGAGGAAGCGCCGATCGTCCGGTACGTCAATCTGCTCATTCTGCAGGCACTGAACGAACGCGCTTCGGACATCCATGTCGAGCCGACGGCCACCGACCTTCGGATCCGCTATCGGATCGACGGCGTGCTGCACGACATGTCGACCGCGCCCCGGGCGATTTCGGCAGCGGTGACCACCCGGTTGAAGGTGATGGCCGACATGAACGTGGCCGAGCACCGCATACCCCAGGACGGTCGCATCTCGCTCAACGTGGGCAGCAAGGGCATCGATCTTCGTATGGCGACGCTTCCGACGATCCACGGGGAAAAGGTCGTCATGCGGGTGCTCGACAAGTCGAGCGTGGTGTTGGGCTTTGCCGATCTGGGCTTCGACGAGGACCTGTTGAAGACGTACGAGAGCATCTACACCAAGCCGTATGGAACCATTCTGGTCACCGGCCCCACCGGTTCGGGCAAGTCCACCACCCTCTACACCACGTTGACGGCGCTCAACTCGCCGGAGAAGAACATCATCACCGTCGAGGACCCCGTCGAGCTGCAGCTGAAGGGTGTCAACCAGGTACAGCTGAATGTGAAGGCCGGGCTCACGTTTGCCTCGGCGCTGCGGGCCATCCTCCGTTCGGACCCGGACATCGTGCTGGTCGGGGAGATCCGCGACAAGGAGACCACCGTCATCGCCATCGAAGCGGCTCTGACCGGCCACATGGTGCTAGCCACGCTGCACACCAATAGTGCGGCCTCCACTCCGATGCGCCTGATCGAAATGGGGGTCGAGCCGTTTCTGGTCACCTCCGCCATTTCGGGCGTGTTGGCGCAACGACTGGCCAGACGCCTCTGCATGCACTGCAAGGACGCCTACGAGCCAACCGAGGCGGACATCGTGGCTGCAGGATGGACACTCGAAGAGGTGGAGGCCCTGGGGGGAATGTCCAAGGTGTACCGGGCCGTCGGCTGTTCGGCCTGCGCCAATACCGGTTATCGGGGGCGCAAGGCTCTGGCGGAGCTGATGCCGATGACCGAAGAGATCGACCGAATGATCATCGAAGGAGGATCAGTGGACGACATCCATAAGCTTGCCCTGACCCAAGGGATGCAGACCTTGCGCCAGAGCGGGCTGCGCAAGGCGATCGAGGGAGAGACCACCCTCGAAGAAGTGCTCCGGGTGGTCACATGAACCCGGTGTCAGCAGAGACGCGAGTCGAGTGGTCGACCCGGCTCGCCCAGGCTCTCGTGCAAGAGGGTTACGAGACCGAGGCCAATCTGGCGCCGCTGGT
>JADGOE010000072.1 GCA_017883135.1 Acidimicrobiales bacterium | reverse complement strand
AATCCCGTGGCGCCCATGTATTCACGATGCATCTCAATACGAGAGTTTCGGGCTATCTGATGCTTCGCGTCGGGTCGCGCGGCTCAATGCAACAGTGCCATGCGGGGCGACATGCCGTGCCGTTGGCCTCCGGGTATCCTCGCTGGTACGCCAGGGGAGGCGGACCGGGGTCGGCCGTGGCAACCGGTCGTGCCCGAACCGTGCCCCGGCCGACGACCCCCATGACCGACACCGCCCCCGCCCCCGCCGCCACGCCCCGGTCCGGCGAGGAGCGGGTGTGGAGGATCGTGGCACTCGTGGCCGGCCTCCTTCTCGTGGCCTTCATCCTTTTCGTCGCCACCCGGAGCACCCGGCCGAAGCCCGTCGCCTACCCGGTGGCCCCCGTGGCCACCCTGCCGGTCGGGAGCGCGGCGCCCGCCTTCGCCCTCCCCCGCCTCGGCGGCGGGGCGCCGGTGACGCTCGCCTCGACCCGGGGCACGCCCACGGTGGTCAACTTCTTCGCCTCCTGGTGTCGGGACTGCCAGGCCGAACTCGGCGACTTCGCCGCGCTGGCCGCCCACACCTCGGGACGGATAGACGTCATCGGCATCGACGCCAACGACGCCGACGGCGCCGCCGCAGAGGTCCTGCTCGCCAAGGCGCGCGCCTCCTATCCGGTCGGGGTGGACAGCCAGGCAGCCACGGCGACGTCCTACCTTCTCACGGGGCTCCCGGTCACCTTCTTCCTCGACGCCCAGGGACGGGTCGTCCACGTGTCCCTCGGCACGCAGACCCTGGCGTCCCTCACCCGCTGGGCCGGCGTCCTCGAGGCGGGAACGGCCGCATGACCGACGGTCGTCCGACGGACCAGCAGCAGGGCGATCTGCCGGGAGGGCACACGGGGAGTCCGGACCCGACCGCCGCCCGGCCGCTGACGGCCGAGGAGCGCGCCGCCGCCTTCACCCGGACGGCGCCGGTCGACAGATCGGCCGCGCTGCGTGCCGGTCGTGCGCCCGTGCCTCGCAAGGTGGTTGCCGGGATCGCCGCCGGATTCGTCGTCATCGGCCTCGGCGGTGTGGTCATCGAGCACTTCTTCGGCAACGTGGGCGTCCCGACGTCGGTGACCACCACGACGATCTCCGCCACCGGGGCGCCGCCGACCCCCGCACCGCCGGTGGCGCCCCCCATCGGGGCCCCGCTCGACGCGTTCCTCGGGCTGAAGCAGATCGGCGCCGCCACCGCCCCCGAGGTCCGGCTGCGCGAGCAGTCCGGGGCGGACTGGAGCCTGCAGGGCCAGACCGGGAAGGTGGTGGTGCTCACCTTCTACGCCACCGGGTGCAGCGACATCTGCCCCGTGCTGGGCCAGGAGCTGCGGGCGGCCGCCGCCCTCCTCGGGCCGAAGGCCACCGACGTCGAGTTCGCCGTGGTGAACACCGACCCCCACGACACCGCCGTCGCCGCCGCGCCGCCCGGCTTGACCGTACCCGGGCTCCAGGGTGTCCCCGGGGTCCGCTTCCTGACCGGCCCGCTCCCCCAACTCAACGCCACATGGATCGCCTACGGCGTGACCGTCACCGTCGGCGGCACCCCGCCCCGGGAGACCCACAACGCCATCCTCTACTTCGTCGACCCGCAGGGCCGGCTACGCGCCTCGGCCCTCCCCTTCGCCAACGAGCACGGGCAGGGTGTCTACTCCCTTCCACCCACTGACATCCAGCGGTTCGCCCAGGGGATCGCCCGGACCGCAGGTAGCCTCACGGCGAGCCCATGACGATCCCCTCCGACGATGCGCCCGCCCCCTCCGTCCCGGGCCCCGGGCCGGGTGCGGACGCGGCCCAGCCGGTCTGGTACAAGCGGACATGGCTGATCGTGACCGTCGCCATCGCGGCCGTCGTCGGCGCCTCGATCCTGATCGACCTGCCCCGTCACGTCAGCAACGCCGAGGACGTGGCCAGCCAGACCGCGACCCTCAAGGAGATCAACACCGACGTGGCACCGTGCGGCTATGCCGTCAACGAGACGTTCCTGATCCACCACGACCAGGTGGCCGGCACGCTCACCCCGACCGACCGGGTGTCGGCAACCAAGATGCTCACCGACGACCAGACGGCGTGCTCTTTCACCAACGGCTCGATCTTCGACCTGACCAACAACATCCAGGTGCAGGACACGGCGGCCGGCAAGTACGTGGACCGGATGCTGAGCATCACCACGACGTGGGTGACCTCCGACGCCCTGGCGGCCGTCGAGGACATCCAGTACCTCTACCTGCACCCGGGCGACCGGGCGAAGATACGGGACCTGGCGAGGCAGGAGCTGCTGCTGGCCCGGGACCGGGCCCAGGCCATCGGCGACATCCAGCAGGCCGACGCCCTCCTCCACGCCCACTTGGCGGCGCCGAACCTCCCGGCGCTGCCGACCTCGTCGGGCTGACCCAACCGGCCCGGGCGGGCCCACCACGGCTGACCCGACCGGGTACCCGGGGTCGATCCAGGGGACGGCCCGGGTCCCCGTCAGGCGGAGCCCGGGTCCAGCGGACGCCCCCGGGTGTGCTCCTGGCGGACCAGGCGGTAGAGCTCGGCGTCCGGGTCCTCCTCGGACTGGAGCCAGAAGATCAGGTTCCAGAACACCACGGGCACGAATGCCGCCCCCGACATGGCCCACATCACCCCCGAGGTGAACTGCTGGTCGGCGGAGACGCTGATGCCGGTGGCGACCGTGTGGTCGAAGCCGTGGTACCAGGCGCCGTGGGCCAGCCCGACCAGGTAGGCCAGGACCCAGATGACCCACATCACCACCGCGGCCATGGCCACACGGTGCGGTCGGGTCAAACGAGGCGTCAGGGGCGGCGACTCGACCAGCTCGAGCCACAAGGCGACACCCAGCGGCACGAGGATCGCAGCCTCGACCAGGACGAGCCACGGGTGGCGCACCAGGGCGTCCACCATCGCCGGCACCCGCCACAGGACCACTGCGGCGAGGTAGGCGACAGCCATGACCACGGCCCGCCACGGTTCCGGGTGGCGCCGCCGGCCGAGGGCAAGGCGGTCGGCCCGTCGGAGGCCGGTCGGGGCGACCATGTCGCCGTCGTCCCCGGTGCGGGGCGGCTCGGCGGCCGCCAGGCCCAGGCGGCGCCATGGCGCGCCGCAGGCGACGAACACTGGGACGGTCACCGCCAGCAGACAGAACTGGATCGCCTCGACGAACTCGAACCGCCGTGCGTAGGTGGCCAGGGGGGGGACGACGCTGAGGACGAGGAGGAGCGGCGCCAGGACCGAGAGCGCGAGGCGCAGCGCCGCGACGCCTGCGGACCGCCCACTGGCGGCCCGACCGGTCACCTCGGCGAGCGGCGCTGGAAGAAGCCCCAGAGCAGCAGGGCGAGCAGGGTGCCGAGCGGGACGACGAGCGTCAGTACCTGGGGCCCGATGTAGCTGTCAGTGGCGACATTCATGTGGTGGACCAACCTTGCTCTCGGTGCCCTGGAGCCATCGTACCGACCGCCCGGGGCGGACGGCAACGGACCGCGTCGATCAGATCAGGTAGAACATCACCCAGAAGAGGGTGCTGCCGACTGCCATGAACCCCCAGAAGTAGGTGCAGGCGGAGACGTTCGCCCGGAAGATCTGGCCCGACGAGGTCATGGCCAGCTGGTCGGGCCCGTCGACTCCCGACGCGCCCCCCATCCGCAGCGACCGGGCCAGGGTCGTCTCCATCCAGTAGGTGCCGCCCAGCAGCATCAGGATGTTCATGACCGCCCAGCCGATGAAGCACGAGGCGTAGCCGCTGGCGCCCGGGAAGAAGGGCAGCTTGGTGAGCTGCCAGACCTGCAGGCCGGTGGCGACCAGGCCGCCCAGGACGGCGGTCCACCCGGCCACCTCCCAGTCGAGCACGTTGCCACGGCGGAGCCGCACCTGACCGAAGAGGGCGATCAGGGCCGAGGCCACCACGGTGAACTCGATGGCCCAGCCGATGCCGGTCGGGGCCGTAATGTTGTTCGGGCGCCACAGCTGCCCGTTGTTGCTCGAGCGCAGGTAGAAGTAGGCGAAGGCCTCCGACGCGAGCAGGAAGGCGAACATCCCGATGAACAGCCGGCCCCCGGTCCAGTAGGAGCTGACGGCGGCCCGGAGCTCGAACTCGCGCTCCTCGGGGGTGTCGGAGTAGACCGTGGCGCGCTTGGGGATCGAAGTGGTGTCGGTCATGGTGTCGTCTCCACTCACTCGGGCGAGGTCTCGTGCTGGACAAGGCCGGTGTCTGGCGGACCATCGGCAGCCGCCGGCGCGGCCACACCCACCAGCACCGTCTCACCCAGGTCGGCGACGGCGGGAGCACCGTCCTCGCTGTAGTGGTACGGGTCGGTCAGGACCACCGGGATCCGCTCGAAGTTGTAGTAGGGCACCGGGCTGGCCGTCTGCCACTCGAGCCCGAGCGAGTCCCACGGGTTGGCCGGGGACGGCGTGGGCTTGATGAAGATCGACCAGACGAAGTTGGCCACGAACACAAGGAACGACGACCCGAGGATGAACGCGCTGATCGACGAGAAGGTGTTGAGCGCCTGCAGGTTCTGCTGGTACTCGAAGACCCGTCGGGGCTGGCCGAGGAGCCCGATCAGGAACATCGGGAAGAACGTCAGGTTGAAGAACACGAACATCATCCAGAAGTGGATCTGGCCGAGCCTCTTGTTCATCGACTTCCCGGTCATCTTCGGCAGCCAGAAGTAGAGACCGCCGAAGAAGGCGAAGATCAGGCCGCCCATGATGGTGTAGTGGAAGTGCGAGAGCACGAAGAACCCGCCGTGCACCGTGACGTTCACCGGCACGTCGGACAGGAACACCCCGGTCACCCCGCCGATGAGGAAATTGAAGAAGAGGGCCAGGGCAAACAGCATCGGCACCTCGAACCGGATCTTCGCCTTGTAGAGCGTGCCCATGCCCACTAGGAAGATGAAGCCCGTCGGGATCGAGATGAGCTCGGTCGTCAGCATGAAGAGCGGCCGCATGTCGGGGTTGATCCCGCTCTGGAAGAGGTGGTGCTGCCACACGAAGAACGACAGCAGGGCGACGCCCACCATGCCGGCCGCTGCCACCTTGTAGGCGAAGAGCGGCTTGCGGGTGAACACCGGGAGGATCTCGGCCACGATGCCGAATCCGGGGAGGGCCATGATGTACACCTCGGGGTGGCCGAAGAACCAGAAGAGGTTCTGCCACAGGTACGAGCTGCCCCCGTGCTCGGTCACGTAGAAGGCGGTCTGGGCCGTGTGGTCCAGGATGCCGAAGAGCCCGGCGGCGAAGAGGGTCGGCGTGGCCAGGGTCAACAGGGCGCACGTGGCCAGGATCGACCACACGAAGATCGGCACCCGGCTCCAGGTCATGCCCGGCGCCCGGTAGTTGACGATGGTGACGGCCAGGTTGAAGCCCGCCGCCATCATGCCCGTGCCGATGAGGGCGAAGCCGGCAAGATAGGAGATCATGCCGCCGCCCGCCTGGGTCTGGAGCGGCGCGTACCCCGTCCACCCGGTCGGGAAGCCGCCGTAGGGCAGCGCGGTCAGGATCACCAGGTAGCCGGCGCTGAAGACCCAGAAGCTGAAGGCCTCGACCCTGGGGAACGCGGTCCGGCGGGCACCGATCATGAGCGGGACGAGCCAGTTGCCCAACGGGCCGACGACTACCGAAGTGGCCATCATCATCATGATCGTTCCGTGCTCGCTCACGATGGCGATGTAGGTCCCCGGGCCGAAGACGTGGCTGGTCGGGGTGAGCAGCTCCGTCCGGATGGCCATGGCGAGCAGGCCGCCCGTGAACAGGAAGAGCAGGACGCCGATCACGTACTGCATGCCCACCACCTTGTGGTCGGCCGTGTAGCGGAAGTACTTGGTCCAGCTGGTCGTCTCGAACTCGGGCGCGGGCTCCTTGCCGATGATCTTGGCCAGTGGGTAGTTGAGGGCGCCGATGCCGACCAGCCAGCCCAGGGCTCCGAGGGCGATCCCCCCGGTGTTGGCGATGCTGGTGACCCCGGAGTTGGCCACGTAGTCGTAACCGCTGGCGATCACGTTGCCAAGCCAGTGCCCGAGCAGGTAGCCGAGGACGGCGCCGATAGCGGCCGTACCGATGTGCTGGCTCAGCCAGCCCGGTCGGGCCGGCAACCCCTGGAACCAGCCGCTCGAGGGCGGCGTCGGGTCCGGGTAGACGACTTCGGTCTCGCGTTCGGCGCTGATCGTCATCGGGCGACCCCGGCCTTTCGTGTGGGTGCGTCGTACATCGGGACCCGGCCGGTGCTCACGAGGCCGGCTGCTTCGCGCCGTAGACCTCGGAGGGGCTGTAGGGGACGACCGTGTCGTTGTAGTACCCGCCGTCCGCGCCGTTGGCGTCCGGCACGTAGGTCCAGGCGAACGGCGGGAGGAGCTTGGTGTTGGAGGCGTTCGCCTTCTCGGTGGCGGTCGCCCAGTTCTCGAAGGCCTGCTTGGAGATCACCTGGCCGTAGTTGAACATGGCCCCGTGCCACAGGCCGCACAGCTCACTGCACCGGACGGTGACGCTGCCCGTGTGGTTGGTGGTGGTGAAGGCCACGTTGTCGACCTGCGGGTTGGCGTCGGCCTTGATGCTCAGCTGGTACGCCCAGAAGCTGTGGATCACGTCGAGCGAGGTGACGTGGAAGGCGATCGTGGTGTCGACCGGGACCATCAGCTGTTTGGTCTCGAACCCGCCGAACGTCGGGTACCGGTAGGTGAACGCCCACTGCTGGCCGATCACCTGGATCGGAAGGATGTGTGCCGCGGTCGGGGTCCAGATGGGATTCGGGCCCTCGCCGCCGCCGGCGCCGTTGGTCGAGATCAGCTCGAACGTCCCGAACCCGGCGAGGAAGAGGACGATGACCGAGGTGATGGCGATCCAGGCAGCCTGGACGCCGAGGTGGGTGCGGGCGGTCTCGCCGCCGACCGGGTCGGCGACACCGGACTTCGGCGCCCGCCACATGACGATCGAGTAGCCCAGATACACCCAGACGGCGATGAGCACCGGGAGGGCGATAACGATGAGGATGTTGAAGTCAAACTGGTTCTCCTCGGCCGTCGAGGTCATCGTGCCGGGGGGCACGTGGGGGCCGACCAGGAAGTAGAAGAGTGGATCCAGGATCAGTGACAGCATCAGCCAGATGGCGATCATCCGGGCGAAGTGCCGGGGCTCACCGTCGGCGGCGGCCACCGGGGCGTCGTCGGGCCGGGGCGCGGTGTCGCTCACTGGACCACGTCCAGGAAGCCACCCATGTAGTTGGCGTCGCTCATCGGTCCCCCGTTTCCGAACAGGAAGCCCAGTCCGCAGGGCACGAAGCACTGCCACGGGTACTCACCGGGGCCCGGCGACATGAACGAGAACGTGATGGTGTTGCTAACGCTGTCCGAATGGCACGGGGCCGAACTGCAGATGTTGGTGGCGTTCGGGTCCACGGCGACCAGGGGCACGCTGATGCCGAGCGTGGGGATGGCGAACGTGTGGCCCACGCCGTTGCCGCTGTTGGAGTCGTAGACCGAGATCGGCTTGCCGTTGAGGATCTCCACGTTGCCAGCCACCCCCTGGACCTTGCCCCACTGCTGGTTGCGCAGGGGGCTCCCCGAGTCGTACTGGCGGACCGTCACGTTGATCCGGGTGTGCGCCGGGACCTTCCACGTCGTGTCGTGGAGCCACTGGCCGCTCGGATCCTGGACCAGGTAGGACACCCAGGTCGGGTGCGGCCCGAAGTTGATCTGGCCGACCGTCTGCACGGTCAGGTTGACCGGGGCGCCGGCCGGCTGCGCCAACGTGAAGTCCGCCACGCCCGACTGGGGGAGGAAATAGGTGTTGACCGTGTACACGGCGAGCGCCACGACCACAGCCAGGAGTACGAGGAACGTGGACAGTCTCCCCCGGAATGACATGGCGATCTCCTCAACCCTCTGCACCGCCGGACGAGCGGAGGCCGCCGGCCCACGTTCTGTACCGTACCCGTTGTTCCCCGTCGGACGTGCGATTGGTATGAGACGTCGCGCGATCCCCCTTGGAGCGAATGTAGGCCCTGCTCACCTACGGGTCAAGTACTTCTGCGTGGCCGGGCGGTCGGCACCGACGCGAGGTTGCACCTCCGGCTCACGACCGCTCGGCCGCACTGCCCGTCGGGTTCCTGAACTCCTCGGGGGTCGGCGCCGGACCGCGACCGGTGATGCGGTCGAGCACGTCGGAGACCGAGCCGTCGCCGTCGATCGCCCGCTTGAACACGACGACCAGTGCGGGAACGGCCCAGAAGTCGCCGCACACCCACAGGATGGCGGCGCCGATCTGCTGGTCGGCGAACGGGGAGAGCGTCACGCCGGGGACGTGGTCGTAGCCCGGGTACCAGCTCGAGGTGGTGAAGATGCTGAGCGACATGGCCAGCAGGAACATCATCACGTTGGTCCCGATGATGGCCCCGGCCTGCCACACCGGACTCGCCTGGAGGCGCATCGGGTGGGACGGGATGATCTGCAGCCAGAACAGGATCCCAGTCACGAAGAAGCTGCCGTGCATGAGCCACACATGGACCAGCTGGTTCCGCTCCGACAGGGCGAACAGAGCGGGCACGTGCCACAGCACCATGACTGCGTTGAACGACAGCACCCCGACCCACGGGTTCCGGACGAACCGGCCCAGCGCCCGGAAGGCGGCGGCCCAGGCCCCGAGGAGGAAGAACCGCCCCACCTGGCGCCGGGTACCGACCGGCAGCGCGAACAGGAGCGGGATCCACGGCGCGCCGGCCACGATCAGGAGCGGGGCGTAGAAGGCGATGAGCAGGTGCTCGAACATGTGCACGAAGAAGTAGTCGCTCGCCCAGTGGTCAATGGGCGACTCCACCGAGAGCAGCAGCAGGACGAGGCCGCCGTAGAAGGCGACGGAGCGGAGCCGGCGGCGATGCGTCCGCGAGGCGACCGATCGGGCCCGCAGGCGGGCGAGCCCGATCTCGTGGGCCACCACGACTACGGCGACGACGACCAGGAACGGGTCAAACGACCAGTTGTCGGTGAGGTAGTGCACCCGCGGTCTCCCCTGTCCGCACGGAACGGCGGACCCGCCCGACGCTACCCGCGCGGCGGGTGACCGGGGCGGGGTCCCCCACGCCGGTCGTCAGCCCGACGCGCCCCCGCCGGCCGACGTGCTGCCGTATTGGATGGGCACAACGAGCTCCTGTACCCGCTGCCATCCGGACGGACCCAGGCGGTCGACTTCGAGGACGGAGTCGGACGGGACGAGTGCGTCGAGCGATCCGTCGGCCGTGCCCGAGGCGATCACCGCGGTGCCTGGTGGCGGCGCCGGGAGAGCGCGCCAGGCCGCTCCGGGGGTGGCCACTGCGCCCGCCGGCACCGGGTCGCCACCGAGCAGGACGACGAACCCCCCGTCCATGGTGACCGACGTCGACACCACCGGGCGGCCGATGGCGAACGGCGCCGACACGGTCCACGAGGCCGCGTCTGCGGTCGTCGCCAGGTACAGCCGGGAGCCGCTCCCGCCACCGGCGTCCACCAGTGCGGACACGCCGGTGGCGGTCGCCACCAGTCGGAGAACCCGGAGCTCGGCGCCCGCGGTCGCGGGGACCCGGGGACCCACCGGCGTCACCGGCGCCGGTCGCCCGTCCGTCCCGACGCGGAAGATGCCGGCCCGTCCCCCGCCCGTGCAGTCTCCGGCCACGAGGTCGGCACCGGCCGGGGACGAGGTGACGGCTACGGCCGTCAGCGACCGCAGCACGCAGCCGGCCCCCGACGCCGCCTGCGCCACCGTGCCCCGGGAGACCAGCCGCGACCACGTCGAGAGGTCGGTGCCGGACACGAGCACGCCGCCGGTGCCCAACGGCGCCGACGCCGACAACGCCAGCCGGTGCGCCGTGCCCAATGCGGCGAGGGCGTCGGGCGCGGCAGCTAGGGCCACGGGCAGGATCCCGCCGCTCCACACCGACCCGGCGTCGGTCGTCTCGGCTAGGGGGGAGAACCGGAGGTCGAGGGAGACCCCGAAGCCGACCGTCAGCCCGCCGTCGGGGTTGGCGGCGACCATCAGCCCCCCGCTGCTGGCCACCCCGGGCGGTGTCGCCAGGACCCACGGGGCACCCCCGCTGCAGCCCGACCCGCCGCTGCAGCCCGACCGGTAGAACAGCTCGCCGAACGTGTTGAGCGGATCGCCGCGGTGGCCCATGGCGAGCGTCGCCCAGGTGCCCCCCGACCCGGGCAGTGCCTGTGCCGGGGGAAGGCCGGCCGGCACCGGCGACACGTCGGCGGCGGGGGCGCTCGACCCGCACGACGCCAGCACGAGGGCGAGCGCACCTGCACCGGCCAGGACAGGCCGGCGCCGGCGGCGGCCGCCCCTCACGAGCGGACGAGCTGTCGGACCTGCAAGGCCACGGTGGACGAGAACGAGGAGTGGAGGGCGGCGTCGCCCTGTGCGCCCGGGTCTGAGGTCAACACGACCCGGAGCCGACCGGTCCGGTCGATCAGGAACACGGGATCGCTGTGGGCCGTCATCGCGCCGGCCGGGGAGACGGCCGTCTGGACGCCGTAGCTGTCCCACGCATGGTGGAGCTGGTCGAGCGGCCCGGTCAAGAAGTCCCAGTTCGGGAGTTGGCCCATGCCCTCCTGGCGGTCGAATGCGGCGGTGGCGGCCGGCGAGGTGTACAGCGGATTGTTGACGATCGAGACGAACTCGACCTGGGTGGCGTCGGCGCCGAGCTGCTGGTCGGCGACGCGCAGCTCCTGGGCGATCAGCGGACAGTCCGAGGTGCAGACCGGGTCGAGGAAGGTGAGCACAACCGTGCGGCCCGCCAGGCTGCGCAGGCTCACCGGTGCGCCGGACTGGTTCAGCAGGGAGAATCCCGGGGCCGGGTAGTCCACGACGTTCGCCGTCCCGTTCAGCGCCTGGTTGACGATCGGGTCGGCCGTCGGGTTCGCGGCGGCCAGCGCCATCGGGGCGGCGCCGACGAGGACGACGGCGACGGCGCCGACGGCGGCGATGCAGCGGACGAGGTAGGAGGGGTGCAGACCCAGGAGCCGCTGGCCCGACGGGGCCGGCACCGGTGCCGGTGCTCCGTCCCGGACCGCGTCACCGGGCGCCGCGTCGACCGGGGTGACACCTGTCACCTGTCCCGCGTCATCCACCGCAGCCGCAGCCGCTCTCGGAGCCGGCGCCGCGCGGGCCGCCCGGACCGGGAGCCGGACCAGCGCGAGGTACCCCGAGGTGAACACGGCCATCATCGGGAGCATCGAATTCGGGTCGGTCCCGACCCCACCGAGGAACCCGAGGTCCTGGACCAAGACCCAGGTGGCGAGGCACAGCACGGAGCCGGCGATGACCCCGACGCGGACGAGCGCCGGCCGGGCCAACACGAAGCACCCGCCGATGCCGACTAGCGCGACCACGACCACGGCGTTGACCAGCAGGCCATGGGCGGTGGTGAACGAGCCGAACGCCCGCACCCACGACGCCGTCACCGAGGGCTGGGACAGCTGTGCCATCTGGCGCTCCATGGCCGCCAGCGTGGCGCCGGCACCGTCCGCGCCCGGCCGGCCCGACCAGAATCCCCGACCGGGCCACGCCTGGAGCACCGCCATGGCGAGGAAGAAGACTCCGGTGACGCGGACGATGAGCCGGCCCACCCGTACGGTCTCCCACATCCGGTCCGGCACGGCCACCAGTGCGCCGGCGGCCACGTAGAACACGGCGGCGCCGGGCGAGCCGAAGAGCCAGCTGCTGCCGTGACCCAGGAGGCCACCGAGCGCTTCGCCGAAGACCCAGACGACGAGACCCCAGCCCGCGCTCACCAGCCCGGCGGTCCTCGACCACCGGCCGCGCGGGGCGACCAGCAGGAAGAGGCCGATCCCGACCTGGATCCACACCACCGACGCCGCCGCCGACACCGGGTGGTCGTTCCAGATGGTCACGCCCGAATTCACCAGATGCTGGACCCAGCCGGGAGACGACGCGGCCGACGGGGTGATCACTCTCGCGGTCAGCCCGAGGGGCATCGAGGCCTGGGTCTGGAGCAGGCCGTCGACGATCCACAGGAAGCCGAAGGCGATCCGCAGCAGGCGCCGGGCGGCCGGCTCGGGGTACTCCCAGGCCAGGGGCGCAGGCTCCTCGACACCCCCGGCGAGTACGGCCCGCTGGTAGCGGACCGTCCGGATGGAGTTCCACACGATGGCGAGGGCCGTGGCGAGCAACACGACGAGGAGGAACTGGTGAATCAGCGCCGTCCGGAACGCGGTAGTGACGGTGGGGTCGTTGGCGGACAGCCCGTGCCCCATGTTCATCGGCGAACCACGCTTCCTCCACGTTCCGAACAGGCGTGGCCCCGGGGCCGCACGCACGCGGCGGGCCCACCATCCACGACGCTGCCGATCACTGTACGTCGAGGTACCTGCCCGGCAGTACGCGGCCCGGCACGGGGCCGGGCCGCTCAGCCGTTGTTCCGCCGGCCGGCTCGCCCGCCCCCTCCGACTGCCCCGTCGCCCGCACCGCGCATGTCCTCGGTCTCGGCACGGGACGCCTGGAGCTTTCGCTGGTGTGCCTCCCACGCCTCGAGCATCCCGGCGTAGCGGGGATCGAGCGCCGGCTCCGGACGCGGGGCCCGGCGGCGGCGCACGGCCCGGTCCCCGTGCAGGACGTTCCACCACATGTAGACGGCGAACACGGCGAACAGCGGCCACTCGAACACGTAGGCCCAGCTCAGGCCATTGCCGGCCAGTGCCCGGTCGAGTTCGAACCAGAAAGCGGCGACACAGATCGCCAGGCCGACGGCCAGGGTCAGATGGGTCTTGGCAGCCTCCGCGCCCCGGAGCCAATCGGGCCCGGACGGCCCGCCCCGGGCCGGTGTGTCCGCTCCGGGGCCGGCGTCCCCCGGCCCCGAGCCACCACCTGGAGTGCCGGTTGCGTCCATCGTGGCCACCCTACCGTCGGCCTGTCACTCCCCGCTGAAATCCAAGGAGCCGGCAAATTGCGATGTTCGAACCCCATGCACATCAGTTCTGACCTTTCTATTGCATCGGAGAGGCGAGCAGTCCTCTCAGCCTGGATCCACCGATCCGCCGTCTGATTGACCCGTCTCCGGTGGGGTGATGGTGTCGAATGCAACCTTCACCGGTGGTGTTGAAGCTGTAGGGCGCCAGAATCCCAATTGAGCCCCTGGACTGGCACTTCTCGTTGGGACTCGAACATCATTGAGCGTGGCCTTCTCGCTCCTCTACATCGGG
>JADGOE010000026.1 GCA_017883135.1 Acidimicrobiales bacterium | reverse complement strand
CGCCGTCAACTGGGAAGGAATCGTCGGGTGGAATTCCCCACGTTACGCGCGGTGTTCTCCCAGGTGGTGGACGCGCCGGTCAGGGGCCTGAATAGATACTTTTGCAATATCAATATTCAACATGACACCTCAGCACTTGCTGAAGCATGAAATGTGTGGGGGTTCTGAAAGTCGCCAATCCACGCATTGTTGGTGACGACGTGGCGTGCGCAGGTGCTCGGCGATCTCGAAACGAATTCAGTGGAGAAGATGATTTGAGCGGTCAGCTGACCATTGGCGGCCGCCCTATCGGACTGCGGTAGGTAGTCGCCAATATTCAAGCGGATTTGGCTGCCCTCGCTTTGGAAAGTCTTGGTCGGGAGCGGTTGGCCAGTTGGATAATGGCCGTTGTAGAGCATCAGGCTGCCCGGAACGACGACCACTCCCTGGGGAATCTGATCGGTCACGATGGTGTGGTCGAGGGCAGATGCAGTGTCAACGATTCGGAGATCCCACTCCACCGGATCTCCAGCGGGAATGTGGGCGACTGTGCTCCAGGCGCTTGAAGGCTGTCCTGCAAGCCGAGCATGAGCACTTACCTTCTCAAAGACCAATGAACTTGATGACAACTGAGAACCTGGTCCGCGGTTACCCGGGGATGAGCTGAATGGCCAAGATGACGTTGCGGCCAACACGCTCACCAGCGCAGCAGCGGCGATTCCGACGCTACCGAGTCCAAATCTAAGAAGCGGTCGATGAGAGTCCCTTTCCGATTCGTCCGGCACCGGTACGTCCTCGACAACCGCCACGCCGGTCCCGCCGAAGACCATTGGGCCATCTGCATCATCCGGGCGGGACTCCGTGTGAGAGTCCAATCCGGGAATGATGCCGGTAGAGCCACTGCTGTGCCCGTCACTCTTGGAGTCCAACAACTCGGCAAGTGAGGGCGTCGAGAGGGCCTGCGGGACGGGTTCATCCAGTGGCGTGGGCTCCTGACTGACTTCGTCCGGCGCGTCGTCGCCATCTACCGATTGCATCCGATGCTCAGCATCCAACGCCATTAGCTGGCGAGCTAGGTCGTTGAGGATCCCGCGCTCGTGACGCCTCTCGAACGCATTGGGCTCCATATTTAGGTGATTGGCGGCCTGTCGCCTCCTCTCGGTGACGTTGCAGCCTCGAGAGCTTTTCGCGATACCCAGCAGTAACGACGCAGCGCCGCCGTGGGCGTCCCCCATTCTTTCGGTGGCCACCTTGAGAATCCGCTCCAGCCGGAGAGTGAGATCAACCTGGTCGTCTGGAATCACGGTCGCGGCGAACTCACGGAGTATTGGGATGTCAAGGGCGGCAGGCTTGATTAGTCCGCGGCGGCGGACGGATATCAGCTCGGCGAGTACAGATTCCGGGGATTTTTCGAGTTGTCCGGCCATTGTCAGTGCATTGTCCCAGGTGGGCGGGAATTGTCTGTCATTTCGTACTAGCTATGTCCGGTTCGGGATGTCTCACTCTAGGCATGCCCTATCACCCTTCCGCCGGAATGGCCACAGCTGCGACCGTTCAGCGGCTCAATCCTCCAAGACAACCGTTCAATCAACCAAAACAGCATCATCCAAACGAAAGGAAGCACCAATGTCATTGATTCCCTCCACCAGCAACCACCACCGTGGCTCTGTTCCGCAGAGTGTCTCGGGTGGACTCCAGCAGCGCCGAGGAGAGATGGACGTCTTCCGGCACGGTCTGAAGCGAGCCATATCGGTTGCCAAAGCCGACATCGATCTCAGCGCCTGCGACCACCTGATTCGGGAGGCCTACATCACACAGCTCCGCACGCTCGAACTGGGCATTGCTCTGGCCGGCGACGAGCCAGCGGCCCTGGCCCTTCTGGCCGAGTACCTCAATCTGCAGCTGGCGATCAACAGGGAACTGATCTCCCGGGGCTCAGGAGGTGCGGTCCAGTGATCATCGAACTTGGATATGCCACCGAGAGTATTGCCGCCGGGCTCGGTCTTGCCCTATTGCCGGCAGCGCTCATAACCATCAGCGCGATTGCCGTGTCCAGCGACCGTTGGCCCGTGAAGCCCCGAATCAGGGAGACAGCTGGACGGGCAGCGATCGGATTGCACCGGGCCAAGACACAGCTGCGGGTGGCCCGCAGTTCTGCCGAGATTCGGGCCAACGCCTCGGCGGTCCAGCGGCAGCTGATCCGTGACTTTCTGATTAGGGGAAGTGAGGAACCCGGCGATGACTGACCAATTCGATCGACCCTCGCCCGTGGAAATCCACAATGCAGTAGCGCAACTGAGCGAATTCGTGCGCAACGAAGCACGGACCACTGCTACCGAACTGGGCTTCGGGTGGCGACCGGCTTCTCGGGGACCGGCCGACTTGCCAGAGCTCCAAGCGGAGTTCCGGTCCTGTCACTCCTCGGGACTGCCGCTGCGGGTACTACGTGGCTTCTCGGAGGCCACTGTCTTTGACAGGCCGCCAACGAATCATGCGATGCGATTCATCAATGGCACCAGACACGTCTGGCTTTCGGCAGACTTCACCACTGAGGCCGAACTGGAAGTGGCCTCCTGCCACCTGGCAAGAGCCAAGTCCGAAGGATTGAGTCCAGGATCGCTGGAGTTCGCCCTGTTGCAGGCCGACACCGTGGGGCAGACGCTCTACATAGCTCGCACCAAGCAATTCGTTGTCAACCAGCTGGCGTTCGCCCTGGACTGCATTCGTTTCGACTTCGACACGGCAGTTGAGCGTGAAGTCAATCGCAGACTCTGTCTGGGCACGGCATCATGACCGTGCCCAGACAGTCCGGTTGGCAGGGTCCGGTGCTAGGTGCCGCCTTCACTCTCCTGTTCGCTGGAGCGGCCATCTACATCGCCATGCGGCTGATTGAGGCAGTGTTGCCGGTGCTCATCGGCGTCGGAATCGTGGGCGTTCTCATCTACGTGGTTTGGCTCGTCCATCGTCACCGCGATTCGGGATGGTGACGCCGATCCAGTAGCCCTTGGAGTGTTCCGATCGTCGTTGTGATCTTGACGACGAAGTATTGACTCGAATTGTCAACCGTTAGAAACTGAGCCCAGATCCTGCGTGAACGCAGGGTGGTCTTCCGGCAATCGGGCTGCGCCAAGTCAGCCGTTGCCGCTCCCCGTCGACAAACTCGGGGCAGCGCCATGCCTGGACGACCGAATTGGGAGAGGAGGTGAACCATGAGCAGAACCCACCATCACAACGGGGAGAGACATATCCGGATCCGTGGCGTGAAGAAGAATCCGCCTGATGTCAGGCGGATCGCCAAGGCGCTCATCGAACTGGCCCGGGCCGAAGCTGAGCAGAAGGCTGAGGCCGAGCACCGCAGGTCGCAGAAGCCGCAGCCGAATCAGGCGGAGTCCGCCGAAGGCGGGCCGCCTTCCGGGGAGGCCGCGTGAATACGTCAATCTGGCTTCGCCTTCGCTGGCCTCGAGAAATTCCTCCCGAACAGATGGAGATCGCCTCGCGTCTCCTGGCCGCCGCTGGCGATAAACCGCTGGTGGTTGAGGCCATCGGCACCCACGGGCAAGTGCATCATCAAATTGGCTTGAGCCAGAAGCCAGCGGGCTGGCTGACCCGACAACTGCGCAGCGGCCTACCGGGACTTTCGGTATCAGCCGAGGATCGACTGGATTATGTAGTCGATCGGGCCGTCAGCTTGCGATTCAGCACCCGACGCCGTTCACTGGCCAGCAAAGACGGTGAGATCAATCGGGCCCTGCTGGCCTCACTATCGGCCACTGGGCAGGACGAGGCCGTAATTCTTCAATGGCTGCTTGGACCCGTGCTCCATTCGGAGGCTGTTCCCAGCAAGTTGGACGGTCTGTCCCACGAGTCCTGGGCCGGTGAGCTCCTAGCCATTCCCTTCGGTTCTCAAAGCGGTGACGGCGAACAGCGAAGGGCGCTGGCCGAGAAGCGCGGCCACGCAGGCTGGAAGGCTGCCGGCCGCATCGGTGCTCATGCTGAGACCGATGCTCGGCGCTACCAGTTGATCCGCGGCGTTCTGGCTGCGCTGCGCTTGGCCGAGGCCCCAGGAATTACCTTGCTGAGCCGACGGACCAGTCCTTCGTCGCTGACTCGGCCAAGGCGTCCATGGCTTTGGTCAGTGAGGCTCAATGCCCGAGAGTTGTCGGCCGTGTCTTCTTGGCCCTCTGGAAGGACGATCGACCTGCCGGTCGAACGCACCCCTAGCCGACTTATTCCTGCGTCCCGTCTGATACCCCGCCGAGGGCGAGTAGTAGCCAATGCCAACTTTCCCGGACAGGATCGCCTCTTGGCGCTCGGCGGCACCGACTCCCTCATGCATCTCCATGCCATCGGGCCGACTGGCACGGGGAAGTCCACCCTGCTCCTCAACCTCATTGCTCAGGACCTCGCTGCTGGTCGGTCGGTAGTCGTGATTGAAAGCAAGGGCGACCTCATCGCAGATGTCTGCACCGTGATCCCCGAGGAGCGGATCAACGACGTGGTGCTCATCGACCCGGTTGACACGGAGATGGCCGTGGGGCTCAATCCGTTGGCGCTGAACGGTCGTCCGCCGGAACTGGTCGCCGACCAGTTGCTGGCAGTCTTTCGGCAACTTTCGGTGAGTTGGGGACCGCGCCTAGAGCAGCTCCTTCATAGTTCGTTGCTTGTGTTGGCCAAGACCCCAGGGTCAACTTTGGTGCACTTGCCACTCCTATTGACAAACGACGCCTACCGCCGCAAGGTCACCGGGGCGATCCACGATCCGGTAGCGCTGACACCCTTCTGGGCGGCCTTCGAACAGCTGTCAGGTGCTGAGCGGGCGACGACCATTGCGCCGGTCATGAACCGGCTGCTGCCCTTTCTGCAGCGTCCCCAGCTGCGGGCCATTCTGGGTCAGAGCCAGCCCAGGTTCGGCGTCGACCAGGTCTTCACTCAGCGGAAGATTCTGCTCGTCAACTTGTCGAAGGGAACACTGGGTCCGGCGACGGCGGCCCTGCTGGGCGGACTCGTCGTGTCCCAGTTCTGGCAAGCCACGCTGGGCAGGTCGGCAATCCCGGCGGCCAAGCGCCATCCGGTCATGGTGACCTTCGACGAGTTCCAGGACTACCTGGCCTTGCCAACCGATCTGGCCGATGCTCTTGGCCAAGCCCGAGGTCTGGCTGTCGGCTTCACTCTGGCTCACCAACATCTTCATCAACTTGACCCCTCAATGCGTACCGCCGTGTTGGCCAACGCTCGGAACCGAGTCGCCTTTCAACTCGCCTCGGACGATGCCCGCACCCTGTCCAGCATCGGCGGGGTACTGGAGCCCGAAGACTTCAGCTCATTGGCCGTCTACGAGTGTTACGTCCAACTGGTGGCCGGAGGCGCAGTCCAGCCCTGGGCCAGTGCCAAGACGCTGCCGCCACCGATGGCCATCTCTGATCCGGACGCTGTGCGAACAGCGTCACGAGCCAACTACGGCATGCCGAGATCGGCTGTCGACGCCGAAATCGAGGACATAGTGAGCGGGTCCAGGCGGCGATCGGGATCAGATCTCGGTCCACGCCCACGGCGTCGCAGTCCGTCAAATGACGAAGAACGGGACACTGGAGGCTCGTCATGACGGTGGCCTTGTCTCTCTGGACAGGTATTCCGATCGCTATTCCGATCGGCGCGGCGAAGGAAGTGGTCCGAACTGGCCGTCTGCCCAGGTGGGGGCGGTGCACCGTCGGATCAAGCGAGCGGACACCTTCGGTTGTTTCATCCGTCTCCTTCTCTTCTCGGCCGGGTCCAGCGGCGCCCGGCAGACCGATTGAGATCAAGTGGTGGAGCTGCGGGTACCGAACCGAGGAAGATGCGCGGAGCAATTGCGTCCGACGTATGGCCGGCGCTCCGGTCGGAGCACCGAGAACGAATTCAACCGCCCCTGTTCCATCGTTAACAAGCCAGCGGACTGATGGGGCTTGGCAGACGGGACGACCATGGTGAGCGGCGACCGACTGGGCGCGGTGGGCCTGGCCCAGACCCGACGCTCGCTATCCGAGCGGGATCTAGCCATCGTGACTCAAGTCGGCGAACTGCGGTTGATGCGGGCGATGCAGATCGAGAGAGTTCACTTCCCGGTCGCGGGGTTCGCGAGCGAGCTGAGTGCCAGACGAGTCGCCCGACGGGTCTTGGAACGATTGACCCGGGAACGACTGCTGGTGCGCCTGGACAGGCGCATCGGCGGTGCCAGAACTGGTTCCGCCGGATTCGTTTATGGAATCAGTCCGGCGGGGGCCAGGATTCTTGGTGGCGACAATGCTCGGCGGCACTACCGAGAGCCCTCTGAGGCCTTCTTGGAGCACACCCTGGCTATCGCCGAAGTGGCAGTGGACTTGTTGGTAGGCCAGCGAACAGGACGCTTCGAGGTTCTGGAGCTACAGGCCGAGCCACGCTGCTGGCGTACGTACAGCGGATTTGGTGGCCAACAGCTGCTCCGACCAGATCTCTTTGTGTCGCTAGGGATCGGCGAGTTCGAACACCGATTCTTCGCGGAGATCGATCTGGGCACCGAGCATCTGCCGACGCTGATGCGCAAGTGTCAGGCCTACCTGGCTCACTACCGCAGTGGCATCGAGCAGGAGACTCACGGGGTCTATCCCACGGTTTGGTGGCTACTCCAGACCCATCGCAGAGTCGAGAAGCTGACTCAGGCGTTGAACCGCGCCAAGGGCGTGGTCGATGGCCTGTTCGTGATCACCCTGGCAGAGACCGCGGTGAAGGAAATGACGGCGGGTCAGCCATGACTGGGGTGCCACGAAACCGAATCCTGATTGGCGATGCCCGGCGCGAATTGCGCCGACTCCCAGCGGGATTCATCGACACGGTCATCACCTCGCCTCCCTACTACTTGCTCCGCGACTACGGGATCAGTGGCCAGATGGGACTGGAGTCGTCGGTTCACAGGTGGGTCGACGAACTGCGCCTCGTCATACGGGCCGTGGCTCGGGTGCTCAAACCTACCGGCTCCCTCTGGCTGAACCTCGGCGATAGTTACTCCCGCCATCAACGGTTCGGTGGTCCGCCCAAGAGTCTGCTGCTGGGGCCCGAGCGTCTACTCCTCGCGCTGGCGGCCGATGGCTGGACCATTCGCAACAAGCTCATCTGGACCAAGTCCAACACCATGCCCAACAGTGTTCGGGATCGCTTCGCCTGCACGTGGGAGGTCGTTTACTTCCTGGTCCGCTCCCGCCACTACTACTTCGACCTCGATGCGGTGCGAGTCTCTATCCGATCGCAGCCGCGACAGCGGCCCCCGAGCCGGGCTCACGGGCAGTCCTTCCGCCCAGCCTGGGCCGGGCCGCTGGCCGGATCGAACGCCGGTCTGGCCAGCATGAAGGCGGCTGGCCGAGTCGGACACCCCTTGGGCAAGAACCCCGGCGATGTGATCACCTCAGCAGCCTCCAACTATCGAGGGGCGCACTTCGCCACCTTTCCCGGGGCCCTCATCGAACGACCGCTGATCGCCGGTTGCCCGGAACGGGTCTGTCGCCTCTGTGGCCAAGCGTGGGAGCGTCAAGCGGTCAATCGGAGCTCGAAGATCGCCAGGCTCGGTGAGCTGAGACCGAGCTGTGCCTGTCGGGCCGGCTGGCAGCCAGGGCTAGTGCTCGATCCCTTCTTTGGTTCCGGCACCGTCGGACTGGTCGCCGGGTGCCTGCACCGCGACTGGCTGGGCATCGAGCTGAATCCGGGGTTTGCCCGGTTGGCCGAGCAACGCATCGGCCAGCAGCGGTCGAAAGTCGGGCGAGACGGGAGCCAACCCCGTGCCGCCTGACTACCAGGCATCGCCTCCCTCGTCGGTGGCATGCGGCTCAACCAGGAGTTCTCAACCGGGGAACGCCGGCCGCACCCAACCGAGGAGGTCATATCCATGGGATGTGAACTACCGATCCGCTCCGAGCAAGGGGGGCTGTCATGAAGACAACCGCCCTTCGCCTGGAGGAAGACACCCACGCCCAGCTCATGGTAGTGGCGCAACTCGAGGGTCTCACGATGACCGACGCTATTCGTCAAGCCATCGAAGCCTTCATCGAGACCAAGCGCCAGAACCCGGAGCTGACCGCGCGGGCGGAGGCCGTACTCGCCGACATCGATCGAGACGCGGCCTCCAGACGCGACGCCATCGCCTCTCTGTTCGACGAGAAGCAGGCGTCGGCACCGGCGAAGCCGGCAGGGACCAATCAGTCTCCGCCGTCAGGCCGGACCCGAGGTGGTCGTTCGGCCAAGAGCTGAACACAACCTCAACCCTGGTAGGGGTTCCCTTGACGTCGCCTCACGCGACTCGGGAACCCCTACCAGTAACACCATTGGGTAATGAAGGGAGGTGTCCAGTGAATGAAGCAGAACAAGTATCAAAGGAGCGTGGGGCTGGGGCAGAAGTCTCACTGTCGCCAGGGCCCCGGATCTACGTTGCCAGCCTCGGCGACTACAACGCCGGTCGGCTACGCGGCATCTGGCTCGACGCCACTCTGGCCGACGATGAACTTGCCCAAGCGGTTCAGGCCATGCTGGCCACCTCGCCAGAGCCTGGCGCCGAAGAGGTCGCCATCCATGACTACGAGGGCTTCGGACCGATCAGGCTCCACGAGTACGCATCGCTGTCATCCGTGGCCTACATCGGCCGAGGCATCGGTGAGCACGGACCGGCCTTCGCTCACTGGGCATCAATTGTCGGGATCGAGGATCTCGATGCCCTGGGACGGTTCGAGGACGCCTACCGTGGTCAATTCGGTTCCGTGGAGGAGTACGCCGAGTCGCTGATCGAGGACTTCGGCTGGCAGCGAGAACTCGACGATGTCATCCCCGAATTCTTTCAGCCATACCTACACTTCGACGTCGAGGCCTTTGCTCGGGACCTGGAGCTGTCCGGAGATATCACGGCGTCGCCGACTGAATCGGGCGGCGTCTACGTATTCGAGGGGACCGTCTGATGGAGTTCCGGAACCTGTGGAAAACCGCGTGCTTTTACGCAAACTTCCTGGTACAATGGTTGCGAAACGGAGAACGACCTCTTATGAACCCCGAACAAGCCCGCGAGTTTGGTGAACTCGTGCGGGCTCAACGTGAAGCCCTCGGACTGACTCGTCAGGACTTGGCGGCGCGCATGGAAGTGCGTGACAGCACCATTACCCGGATCGAACAGGGCAAGTTTGCAGCACCTCGACCGGACAAGCTGGCCCGATTGGCGGAGCAGCTGCGGCTCGACCTGGCTGACGTGTTCGCCATGGTCGGCTACATCGCGCCTCGTGAACTGCCCAGGTGGCAGCAGTACCTGCAGACCAAGTACCCCGATCTACCGGAAGCCGCAGTCGATGAACTGCATGCTGCCCTGGTGGACATTGCCGCACGGTTCGGCGTGGAGATGTCGCCCGAAGAGGTTCCAATCGAGACGCCAGTTCCACGGGTCATTCGTCCGACCAGCGAACGTTTGGTGAAGGAGTTCGGAGAGGACTTCGCGTGAATACGATCTTGAGCATTTCGCCGAAATGACTACGTCGCGCATGACCATGATCAACCAAGGCCAGGGTCATGCGCTCCTGCACGTGGATGTGCGTGACTCCTCGTCGCCACTCTTTGAGCACGTTAGTTCACAGCGTTGTAAATACAACTTTGGAGCATTTCCGCAATAGCGCGAGAATTGATTGACATTGACTAGGAGCATGAAGGGAGGAACTGCATGACGGAATATGGGATGTCGGACGTAAACGGGATGGGAAGGGAAGATATTCGCGGCGGAGGCAGACTGCGGGCTGTCATTTATCTGAGGGTCAGCACCTCCAAGCAGGCAGAGCGCCTGGGTGACTCGGAGGGCTATTCGCTCCCTGCCCAGCGCGACGCTTGCCATCGGAAAGCGACCGACCTTGGGGCCGACGTCGTCGACGAGTACATCGACCGGGGTGAGTCGGCCAAGTACGAGAATCGAGCTCAGTTTCAGGCAATGGTGGGCCGGGTCATCGAGCAGCACGATGTGGACGTAGTCATCTTCCACAAGCTGGACCGGTTCGCCCGGAGTGTTCGCGACGACGCCAACACCTTCTTCCGGCTGCGCGCAGCCGGGGCGCAGCTGGTGTCTGTCTCCGAGAACATTGACGAGACCCCTCAGGGAATGTTGGTGCACTGGATCATGGCGGCCATGGCCGAGTTTTATTCGGCGAATTTGGCCAGTGAGGTCAAGAAGGGCTCGCTTCAGAAGGCCAAGGCCGGAGGCACACCTTTCCGGGCACCCCTCGGCTACCTGAATGTTCAAGAGCGGATCGGCGGCCGGAGCGCAGCCATGGTCGTCCTTGATCCTGATAGGGCTCCGCTAATCCGAGAAGCCTTTGAGCTCTATGCCACCGGCGACTACACCCTGCGGCAGTTGCTTGATCACTTGAGCGCCAAGGGGCTGACCAGCCGAGCTTTCGGCGACAGACCAGTACGACCGCTGAGTCTGTCGAAGTTCGCGACACTCTTGCGCAAGCGGTATTACTTGGGTGTCGTCGTATACCAAGGCGTGGAATACGAAGGCCGACACTCCCGCTTGGTGGACGATTCCACCTTCGAGCGGGTCCAGGAACTCATGGACAGCAGAATCAAGTCCGGTGAGAAACAGCGCCTGAATCAGCACTATTTGAAAGGTTCGTTGGTCTGCGGACGGTGCGGAAGCCGGATGAGCCTGATCATGGCCAACGGTCGAAACCAGATCTACCCGTACTTCTACTGCCTAGGACGACAGCGCCGAAATGGTTGCGATCTGCCATACCTGGACATCGATCGAGTGGAAGCCAAGGTCGAGGCGCTCTATGCCGCTGTGGAACTGACCTCAGCAGAGACCGATGCATTGAAGGCTGAGATTTCCAGACAGTTGGATGCAGTGGCCGAAACCAGTGTCACCGAGCGGAAGCTGCTGGATCGCCAGATCACCAAATTGGACATCGAGCGTCGACGCTGGGCCGAGAAGGTCATTGTCGGCAGCGTGCCTGATGACATAGGTCGTGAGAAGCAGGCGACCTTGGCCCGGCAATTGAGCGCTGCACGTAAGGCTCTGGCTGCTCACGTAGCAACGGCGCCGGATGTGGCCGAGACAGTCAGCAAGGCGCTTGACCTGGTAGCCAACTGCTTCTCGACGTACGTAGGTGCAGCGCCGCACATTCGCCGACAATGGAACCACGCCTTCTTCAGTCGCATCATGGTCGATGCCGACGGCCCGGCTCGGGCCGATGTCTCGCCCGCCTTCAGTGCTCTACGGAGCATCCACCAGCCAGGTGGACGGAAAAGGAAGAACCGGGACCCTGTGCTTCCTGGTCCCGGTTCAAGTGAGAACCGTTTGGTGGGCGAGGGGGGACTTGAACCCCCACATCCTTTCGGACACAGGAACCTGAATCCTGCGCGTCTGCCAATTCCGCCACTCGCCCGAGCGACCGGTAGAGGCTACCCGATGAACGAAACGGCCCGTTCACTCGGCAACGCCGGATCAGGTGCGCTCGGGTAGCCCAGGCGGCCGCCGGAGTCGGACGGGTTGAGCGCGGCCCTACCCCCTACCTGGGGGTTGGCACCAGTAGGCTGACGCCAGCATGGGACTCCAGAAGTTCGAAGGGCGCCTCGAGCGCATGGTCGACGGCACGTTCTCCAAGGCGTTTCGGGGCGAACTCCACCCGGTGGAGATCGGTCGCCGCCTCACCAGGGAGATGGACCTCCAGCGGCGCGTGGGCGTCCACGGACTGATCGCGCCCAATTCGTATGTCGTGCATCTGTCGACCAACGACTTCGACCGGTTCGAGAGCTTCCTTGACGCACTGGTACGCGAGCTCGAAGAGGCGGCCCGCGAGCACGCCCGCACCGAGCAGTACGTCTTCGTGGGCCCGGTGACCGTGTCCGTGGTCGAGGACCCCCACCAGCGAAAGGGTCGATTTGCCATCGTCTCGGAGGTGCAGGAGGGACCGTCGGGCCTACCGGCTGCCTCGATCGTGCTGGCCGATGGCGATCGGGTGGTCCTCGGACCGGAGCCCATCACCATCGGGCGCCTTCCCGAGAGCACGGTGATGGTGACCGACCCCAATGCCAGCCGCCGCCATGCAGAGGTCCGGCGTTCGGGCAACGACGTGGTGGTGGTCGACCTCAATTCGACCAACGGAACCCGGGTGAACGGAGCCACCGTGCGTGAACGAACGTTGGCTGACGGTGATCAGATCGTGATCGGAACCACCGTCCTCCGGTTCGAGACCTCGTGATCCCAGGCGTCTGAGCGCTGATGCATCTGTTACTGGTTTCCCTCCCGGGGCCTACCGACAACACCCCGGTACTGCGCGCCCTTGAGCTCGGGGTGATTATCTTGCTGTGGCTGTTCTTCATGTGGGTGGTTCGGGCGGTGTGGGTGGAGGTCCGCCCGCTGAAGCGCCGCCGACGTCGCCGGCGGGACGATCTCGACCCGGTCGTCGACGGCAAGGCGCGCAAGGGCCGCCAGCTCCGGCTGCATGTGATCCGACCCGAGGACCAAGCTGGGCGAGCCTACGAGATCGGCGATGAGGTGACGGTCGGTCGGGCACCGGGCTGCGGCGTCCCCATCGACTACGACACCTACTCGTCCAACTTGCACGCGCGGCTGTTCCGGCTCGACGGCGACGTGTGGGCGGAGGATCTGGGCTCGACCAACGGCACATGGGTGAACACCGTGCGGATCGGCGAGCGCACCAAGCTCGAGAAGGGTGACCTCCTGCAGGTGGGCGGCACCGTGTTCGAAGTGGGGAAGTGAGTTGACACTCCTCCGGTCGGGCTCGGCCACCGACACCGGACTGGTCCGCTCCGTCAATCAGGACCTGGCCGTCGAGTCCCCCAACCTGTTCGCGGTCGCCGACGGCATGGGTGGCCACGCCGGAGGCGAAGTGGCCTCACGGCTGGCTGTCGATGCACTCGCCGTTGCATTCGGTCGGCAGCCCACCGGAGCCGGACTCTCCGATGCGGTCACCGAGGCCAATGCGACGGTCTGGCAGCGCAGCCAAGAGGACCCCGACCTGCGCGGCATGGGCACCACCCTCACCGCGATGGCTGTGGTGAACGAAGACGGCCAAGACGTTCTGGCCCTGGTCAACGTCGGTGACTCCCGTTCCTACCGGTTCCACGACGGCGAGATGACCCAGATCACCAGCGACCACAGCCTTGCCGAGGAGATGGTCAAGACCGGTGAGCTGACCTCGGCCGAGGCCGCGGTGCATCCGCACCGGCACATTCTGACCAGGGCACTCGGGGTGTCTCCCGAGGTGATCGTCGACCTGTGGAGGATCCAGCCGGTCCGAGGCGACCGCTTCCTCCTGTGCAGTGACGGCCTCACCAATGAGCTCGACACCGGCCAGATCAGCGAGGTGCTCTCGTCGGTCACCGATCCGCGCCAGGTTGCGCAACTGCTGGTTCGTGCCGCGCGCACCCACGGTGGCAGCGACAACATCACCGTGGTGGTGGTCGACGTGGTGGTGGGGGAAGACGACGACGACTCTTCACCGACGGTGGCCGCAGTGGCTCCGGACTTCAGGAGCGCCTCGTCCGACACGCTCGCCTCGTCGACCGACCGGGCCACCGCGGGCCCGACGTCGGATTCGGAAGCATCGGCCCCGAGCAGGCGTGAGCGGCGCAGGGCCAGGCGCCGAGCGCGCAGGGCGGCCCGCGGAAGGCGCCTGATCACCTTCCGGACGCTGCTGTTCGTGATCCTGTTCGGCGCAGTGCTCGCCGGGGCCTACTACGCGGTGCGTTGGTACGACACCAACTCCTTCTACGTGGGCGTCAACAACAACGAGCTGGTGATCTACCAGGGCAGGGTCGGGGGCTTCCTCTGGTACCACCCGGTGGAGGTCGACCGCACCGGGGTGACCACCGCCGACGTGCCGGCCAACTACCTCGGCGAGCTCAGAGCCGGGGTGGAGGAGTCAACGGTGAAGAGCGCCCGGACCTACGTGGCCAATCTGGTGTCCGCCAAACTGTGCCTGATGAACCCGGCAACGTGCGGCGGCTCGACGACTACCCCCGCCACCACTCCCGCCACTACAACGGCCACCACGGCCCCGACCACCACGAAGGTGACCTGATGGAACGTCGGATCCGCCGGCTCGGGATCTTCATGGTGCTCTGCTTCGTGGCCCTGTTCATCCAGCTCAACAACATCCAGGTGATCAAGGCCAACTCGTTGGCCACCAACTCGCACAATCCCCGCGTCATTGATGTAGCGCGCAGCCAGTCCCGGGGGGACATCGTCGCAGCTGACGGAGTCACGCTCGCCAGTTCTGTACCGACTACCGGCAGCTACTACAAGTACAAGCGGGTCTACAATCCCTACACCGCGGTGCTGTTCTCCCAGATCGTGGGGTTCGACTCGCTCTTCTACGGCCGGACCGGTGTTGAGGCGGAGTACAACAACTACCTGAGCTCCCATGCCCGTCCGGCCAAGTCGCTTCGCGATCTATTGGTCAACCGGACGACCACCGACAACGTCACCCTGACCATCAACTCACACCTTCAGAGCCAGGTGGCAGCCGCCGTGGATGCCACCGACGTCAACGGGAGCGCACCCCAGGCCGGTGCGGTCGTCGTCAACGTGAAGACCGGTGCCATCGAGGCGATGTACTCCAATCCCACGTACGACCCGACCGGTCTGGTGTCCCAGAAGGCCGCCACCGAGCGCTTCACCTGGGCGTCGTTGAATCCCAAGAGTGCGCAGAGCCCTCTCGTGTCGCGCACGTTCCAGTACGGATTCTCTCCGGGCTCCACCTTCAAGACGGTCACCTCGGCCGCGGTCTACGACCATCAGCCGGCTCTGGCCAACATCAACTTCCCGGTGGCGGGGTGCATCCCGCTTCCGCAGTCGGACAAGCAGCTATGCAACTACGGACATGGGACCGAGCAGTGCGGCGGTGTTCTCGCCGACACCCTCCCCCAGTCGTGCGACACCGCCTTCGCCCAGCTGGGAATGCTCCTCGGCGGCCAGAACCTCACCAGCGAGGCCCAGGCCTTCGGCTTCGACCAGCGCATCCCGCTGGATCTGCCAGGAGTCATTCCTTCGGCCTTCCCCGCCGGCGCGGCGTTCGACGTCAACAGGCCGTCACAGGCCTACTCCGCCTTCGGGCAACAGGACGTCGTCGCCACCGCCCTTCAGATGGCATTGGTGGCTGAGGGATTCGCCAATCAGGGGGTGATCATGACCCCTCACGTCATGGAGCAGATCCGTGACACCCAGGGCAATCTGGTCGCGACCTACGCGCCCAAGCCGTGGCTGACTGCCACCAATCTGTTCACCGCGAAGGCGGTTACCACCCTGATGCAGGCGGTGGTCACCAGCGGCACGGCGGGCGGCGTCGGGTTTCCTGCGGCGTGGAACGTGGCTGCCAAGACGGGCACCGCAGAGACGGGTCCCAACGCCTCGTTGACCAACGACTGGATGATCGCCTTCGCTCCGGCCAACGACCCCAAGGTTGCCGTCGCCGTGGTGGTGCCCAACCAACCTCCGAATCAGACGGGCGCGTCGACTTCCGGTCCCCCGATGAAGACCATTCTCGGTGAGGCACTGGCGGCGACGCCGTGAGGCCACACCCGTCAATTGGCGGTCGGGATTCCGGTTGCTCCGCCACTGCCACTACCGATCATCCCAAGCCGCCGACACCGAATGAGGAACGATGAGAAACCCGGAACCGAGCGATTGCAGGCATAGGCTTTGACCCACATGGACCCGACCCAGACGCCACGTGTCTTCTCCGAGCGTTACGAACTGAACCACTTGATCGCCCGCGGTGGCATGGCCGAGGTCTACCGCGCCCACGATCGCCTCCTCGACCGGCCGGTGGCGCTGAAGGTGCTGTTCCCCGAGCTCTCGATCGACCGGTCGTTCGTCGAGCGCTTCCGGCGTGAAGCCCAGGCCGCTGCCAACCTGTCCCATCCCAACATCGTCCCGGTCTTCGACTGGGGCGAGGACACCGGCACGTACTTCATCGTCATGGAGTTCATCGACGGTCGCCCGCTCTCCTCCATCCTGAAGTCGGCCGGCACCCTGTCGGCGGAGCGGACCGCTGAGATCGGGGCCCATGTGGCCGCTGCCCTCGGCTTCGCCCACAAGCACGGCGTCATCCACCGCGACGTGAAGCCGGGCAACGTGCTGATCACCGACGACAGCCAGGTGAAGGTCACCGACTTCGGCATCGCCCGGGCCATCAACACCGAAGAGAGCCTCACCCAGACCGGAGCGGTCATGGGCACCGCCACCTACTTCTCGCCCGAGCAGGCCGAGGGCATCGGCGTTGATGCCCGCAGCGACATCTACTCGCTCGGCGTGGTGCTGTTCGAGATGGTCACCGGCCGGCCCCCCTTCCTCGGCGACACCCCGGTGGCGGTGGCGTCCAAGCACGTGCGCGACCATCCGCCGGCCCCCCGGGAGCTCAACCCGTCGATTTCGCCGACCTTCGAAGCCATCATCCTCAAGGCGATGGCCAAGGACCCTGCCCACCGGTACGCGACCGCGGAGGACATGCGTGCCGACCTGCTCCGTTTCAGCGAAGGCCACCCGGTGCTGGCCGTGAGCGACGCGACGGCCATGCTGGCGGCCGCCGGCGTGACCCAGACCCTCGGTGCGGTGGGCGGCATGGACGCCACCAGGGCCGTGGCGGCCACCGAGAGCGCCGGCGACGAAGGGGACCCGGAGGAGAGCAGCTCCAACCGAACCCGGACCTACGCCATCGTTCTCGCCGTCTTGCTGGTCCTGTTGGCGCTGGCCGGATACCTGTTGGCCCGCAACCTGGGCTACCTCGGGGGCAGCCCCTCGTTCAACATGCCCACGGTCACCGGCCAACCGGTGAACCAGGCCACGAACACCTTGCGAGCCGACGGTCTGGTGGTGAGGGCCTCGAACCAGGTGTCGAGCCAGACCCCGGGCCTGGTGCTTTCCACCGACCCCGCGGGCAACTCACTGGTCAAGAAGGGCGACACCGTCACGCTGAAGGTGGCCGTGCCGCCCCCGGTGTTGAAGGTATCGGTGCCCCAGGGGATCACCGATACCACGGTGGCCAACGCAGAGTCGATCCTGCAGGGAGCCGGTCTCCAGTTCACGGTGGCGTACAAGACGAACAACGCCCCCAAGGGGACCGTGCTCAGCTCCGACCCAGCGTCGGGATCCAAGGTCAACCAGGGCAGCAGCGTCACCCTCACCGCGTCTTCGGGTCCGGCCAACGTGAGCGTCCCGTCGCTGATCGGACAGAACC
This sequence comes from Acidimicrobiales bacterium, assembly GCA_017883135.1. Lineage (GTDB taxonomy): Bacteria > Actinomycetota > Acidimicrobiia > Acidimicrobiales > RAAP-2 > Bog-756. The sequence goes on along the minus strand of JADGOE010000026.1, from coordinate 21,589 downwards.
AACCCCAGGCCGGTGCTCTCCTCGGGCAGGCCGGCCTCAACGTGGGCAACGTGTCGAGTCAGCCGTCGACCCAGTACGCCGCCGGCCTGATCATCGCGTCGAACCCGGGCACCGGGGCGTCAGTAGCACCGGGCAGCTCGGTCGACATCGTGGTGTCGCAAGGGCCGCCGCCCACCACCACCACCACCACGTCATCGACCACCACCACCTCGACGACCACCCCGACCTCGTCCTCCTCCACCACCGCCACTGCCCCTCATCTGAAGCACTGAGGACGGCTCTGCCGCCCCGACGGAGCCGATCGGATGCGGCCCTCGGTCAGCGACCGGCGGCAGAAGCCAGAAAGTTCGCCAGCAGGGACGGGCCATTCGGGGTGAGGAGCGACTCGGGGTGGAACTGGACCCCTTCCACCGGCAAGGTCCGGTGGCGGAGGCCCATGATCACGCCGTCGGCGGTGGTCGCGGTGACCTCCAGTACGTCGGGCACCGAGGTCGGCTCCACCACCAAGGAGTGGTAGCGGGTGGCGATGAAGGGGTCGGGGAGCCCGGCGAAGACTCCCATGCCGCCGTGGTGGACGGCCGACGTCTTGCCGTGCATGAGCGTGGGAGCGGCCACCACCTCGCCCCCGTAGACCTGCCCGATGGCCTGGTGCCCGAGGCAGACCCCGAGGATCGGGAACTCGCCGGCCAACTCGCTGATCACCGTCATGGTGATGCCGGCCCCCTCGGGCCGCCCGGGCCCGGGTGAGATGAGGATGGCGTCAGGAGATGCCGCCCGGATCGCCTCGATGTCGATGGCATCGTTGCGGTGGACGATCGGAACCGCCCCCAGCTCCCCCAGCTCCTGGACGAGGTTGTAGACGAACGAGTCGTAGTTGTCGATGACCAGCACTCGCGTCGCCATGGTTCGTCGATCGTACCGGCCGGGCCGGAGGGTCCTCGCCCCGGTGCGAACAGCCGGCGGCAACTGGCTATCCTTCGGCCATGGCAACCAAGGCCAAGCAGGGTCCGGGCAAGGCGCAGAAGAAGGGTCGCTCCTCGAGCGGCCGCACCACCGCGGCCGGCAAGGCTGCGGCCGGTTCGGTGCAGAGCAACAGGTACACGCCCCCAATCCCCAAGAACGCCAAGACCAGCCCGAAGTGGATGGGGATCCTCATCATCGCCCTGTTCCTGTTGGGGGTGTTGGTGGTCATCCTCAACTACGCGGGCCTGCTCCCCGGGGGCGTCAACAACCTCTGGCTGATCGCCGCCATCGGTGCGATCTTCGCGGGCCTCCTACTGGCCACCCGGTACCACTGATCCCAACCCGACCGGGGCCCGGACCCGGTCACCTCACCATGGGACGGGAAGAGCCGGCCCGTGCGGGCCGGCTCTTCGCCTACTACTCGTCGATGCTGTCGGTCAGTTGCCGGACCCGACCCCACCCGAAGGATCGGGCATTCGGTGACCGTCGATGTCAGCCCAGGCGCTCGATGATGGTGGCGTTGGCCATGCCCCCACCCTCGCACATGGTCAGGAGACCGTAGCGGCCGTCGGTGCGCTCCAGCTCGTTGAGCAGGGTAGCCATCAGCTTGGCGCCGGAGGCTCCGAGCGGGTGGCCGAGGGCGATGGCGCCACCGTTGACATTGACCTTGTCGAGGTCGGCACCGAGTTCCTTTGCCCAGGCCAGGACCACTGCGGCGAAGGCTTCGTTGATCTCGATCACATCGATGTCGTCGAGGGTCAGTTTGCCCTTTTCGAGGACCGACCTGGTGGCCGGAATCGGGCCGGTCAGCATGGTGATGGGATCGGCACCGGCCAGAGCGAAGGCGTGGAAGCGGGCCCGGGGCGTGAGGCCGAGGGCCACAGCCTTCTCCTCGCTCATGATGAGCACGCCGGAGGCGCCGTCGGTGATCTGGGATGAATTGCCTGCGGTCACCTTGCCGTTCTCCGACCGGTATGCCGGCTTGAGGCCGGCCAGGATCTCCACCGACGAGTCGGGGCGGATGCCCTCGTCGGTCGTCATCATCTCGGCGGTGTCGGCGCGGTCGTCGTCCTTCACCGCGACCGGGATGAGCTCGCGCTCGAACCGGCCCTCGGCGGTGGCCTGGGCGGCGAGTCGATGGGATCGGACCGAGTACCCGTCGAGGTCCTCGCGGGTGATGCCCCACTGCTCGGAGATCAGCTCGGCACCCTCGCCCTGACTCACCAGGCCGCCCCGCTCGGCGTAGCGGTTCATCATCCGGGGCCCGAAGGGATACCCGAGGTCACGGACGACCGACGCTCCCATCGGGGTACGGCTCATGACCTCGACGCCGGCGGCGATCACCACGTCGTAGGCGCCGGCCATCACGCCCTGGGCACCGAAATGACAAGCCTGCTGTGAAGAGCCGCACTGGCGGTCGATCGTGGTGGAGGGCACCGACTCGGGGTACCCGGCGGCGAGCACGGCGTTGCGGCCGACATTCAGCGACTGTTCTCCGACCTGCATGACGCAGCCCATGATCACGTCGTCGACCAGGGCCGGGTCGAGATCGTTCCGCTCGACGAGTGCTTTGAGGGTTTCGGAGGCCAGATCGGCCGCGTGCCAGTTGCGGAGCTTTCCGTTGCGCTTGCCCCCTGGGGTGCGTACGGCGTCGACGATGACGGCATTGGTCATGATGAATCTCCTTCCGGGGTCCGGCGGGGCAGATGCCTGCCGGCCGGATTCGGCTTCTGTTGGAACTGCTGACGATGGGGCAACTGCGTGAGCACAACAAACTTGACCGCTCGGTCAAGAAGACTAGCCGTGGTCGACGTTTGCCGGCCAACGTCTTGGCGGGCAGCGCGTGAACTGCCTGGTCAGGCCCACGAAGAGGAAGGTCCGGGTAGCGTGCGGTACGGCGGACGTCGACGCTGTCCCATCGCGGCACTACGGTCGGGAGGGTGACGGGTCGCATCAAGGATATGGACCGCTGGTTGGGCGATGGCGGCATGGAGCTCATCGGGACCGTTGGCGCCTGCTTCGACGAGTACGGAGTGGACGGCGAGGACCTCGGTTGGGTGGCTGGCTCGTTCGTGCCTACCCGACCGGCGTGCAATCCCCACGGCGTCGTGCAGGCCGGCGTGCACGGCCTCTTGCTCGACGGGGCCATGAACTTCGCCATCAACGCGGCACTTGCGGGTCGCGACCGCACCCGGGCGACGCTCGAGATGAAGGTGGAGACCATGCGACCGGCCATGGTGGGCGAGTCCTATCGCCTGCGTGGCGAAGTGGTGCGGATGGCCCGGCAGGTCGCCTACGCCGAGGCCTCGGTGAGCGACGGCGAGGGGCGCATGGTCAGCCGGTCGACCGGGACCTTCTTGCTCCACCGCCAGGCCGAGGATGTGGCGGTACCCGACACTCCGGCGGCACCGGACACTTCGGCGTCGACCGGCACCCCGGCGGCCTGAGCCCGGGCCGGCCGGGCGGACGGCCACGGTCACCCTCGCGACGCACTCCCCGGACGGCGTCGCCGACATTCGAAGCCGGCCGTCCTGACGGCCCCTGGTGGAACGGAGTGCCTCACGTGGCCCGTCCCGAATCCGACCTGGCCGTCTGCACGGTGTGCAACGGTCCGTGCCGACCCCGGTTCGCCCTCTGCTTCTGTTGCCGGACCACGATCCGGCAGTTGCAGATGCCGCTCGCTCCGGTGGTGGCGATGACCGACTACCGGGTCGGCGACGGGATGCACCGGCTGCTCCGCGGGTACAAGGATGCTCCGGTGGACGAGGTCCGTCGCCAGCGCCTCGGGGCGCTCTCTTCGCTGGTCGAGTCATGGATGGCTGCCAACCTCGAGCTGCTGGACGAACGGTTCGACACTCCGTGGAGCGTCGTTGCCACGGTGCCGTCGTCGCGTCGACCGGTGGGCTCTCCGGCGGACGCGGTGGCCACCCGTGTCCCGGGCCTGGCCCGGCTGCACCGCCCGCTCTTGGTGCGAGGCCCGCGAACGGTCGATCATCTGATCGCTTCACGCCACGGATTCGAGGTTGCGACACACGTCGATCCGGGTTGGCTGCGCAACCAGAGGATCCTCGTCTTCGACGACAGCATCACCACAGGGGCCCGCGCCCAGAGCGCGGTGGCGGCACTGCGGGGGCGGGGCGCCCATGTCGTCGGGGTGTTGGCGGTGGGGCGGGCCGTCGCGCCGCGCCACCTGCCCGGATCGCCGGGGTCGGGCACCCACGGGCTCGCGGCTGGAGCGGCCTGAATCGGGGACGAGCAGGCTCGATCCGGGTGATATGGTTGCTTGCTACAAGCACGTAGAGAGTACCCGGCAGCGCTGCCGATGGACGTCGGTCGGGCGCTACCAGTTGGACGACGGACAGGCACGAAAGGACGTCATCAGTGTGCCGATAGTGGCCAGGGTCGCCGCACCACCGACCGCTGGAGAGGTGTCCCCTGGGCACCCGCAGCGAGGGGATGCGGTCTCCGACGGTGGCCCACCCGCCTGCCGGGTCTCGGCGGACCTCGAGCGGTCGTTGACCCAGGTGGCGCGGGCGATGCTGCGGCTTGGCGTGCCGCAGAGCGCGTTGCCCGACGGTGTTTCCATCGACCGCGCGGGCTACTGGCTTCTGGTCCGGGTGTCGGAGCAGGCGCCGGTTCGCCTTTCGGACCTGGCCGAGTCGGTGGAGCTCGACCTGTCCACCGTCAGTCGCCAGATGCGGGACCTGGTCGCCTCGGGGCTGATGGTGAAGGTCCCCGACCCCTACGACGGCCGGGCCTCGCTGCTCAGCCTGTCCGACCGCGGCGCGGCCGTGCTCGAAGCGGTGTCGGAGGCCCGGCGCCAGGTGCTCGCCGAGGCCATTGCCGACTGGACGGACGGGGAGCGCGCTGCGCTGGCCAGCGGACTGCGCCGTCTCGGCGCCGGCATGCAGCACACCAGGGGAACCGGAGGCACCAGGGGCGCCGGGGACAACGACGCCGAGGAAGGGCCGAGTTGAGCGTCGACACGCCCGAACAGAAGAACGGACCGGCTCCGGACCCCGTGCTCGGCGCAGACCGAGCCCTGACGACCGACGGACCCGCAGCAGCGCTGACCCACCGACAGATCCTGATCGTGTTCAGCGGGTTGATGCTCGGCATGTTTCTGGCCGCTCTCGACCAGACCATCGTCGGGACCGCCCTGCCCACGATCGTGAACAGCCTCCACGGGCTCAACCACATCAGTTGGGTGGTGACCGCCTACTTGTTGACCTCCACCATCTCCACGCCTCTTTACGGGAAGTTGTCCGACCAGTTCGGGCGGAAGGGCATCTTCCAATTCGCCATCGTGATCTTCCTGATCGGCTCGGCGCTGTCTGGCCTGAGCCAGAACATGGGCCAGCTGGTGGCCTTCCGCGGCATTCAAGGGCTCGGGGCCGGCGGTCTGATGGCTATGGCGATGACCATCATCGCGGACGTGGTCTCCCCTCGTGACCGAGGTCGCTACCAGGGGTATTTCGGCGCCACCTTCGCCCTGTCCTCGGTGGCCGGCCCGCTGCTCGGGGGGGTGTTCACCGACAACCTGAGCTGGCGGTGGATCTTCTACATCAATCTCCCCATCGGCATCGTCGCACTGGTCGTCACCTCGGCGGTGCTCAAGCTTCCGTTCCGCCGCCAGTCCCACCAGATCGACTACCTCGGTGCCGGGCTGATGATGCTGGGTGTGACCTCGGCGCTCATGGTCACCGTGTGGGGAGGAACCCAGTACGCGTGGAGGTCACCGATCATCGGGGGCCTCTCGGCGGCGGCCGTGTTGCTGATCGCTGCGTTCGTGCTCTGGGAGCGGAAGGCGCCCGAGCCGATCCTTCCCCCCAGCCTCTTCCACATCGGGATCTTCCGAGTGGCGTCGAGCGTCAGCTTTCTCCAGTCGATGATCATGTTCGGCGCCATCATCTACCTACCCCTCTACCTCCAGCTGGTCGACGGGGTGTCGGCCATGGTGTCGGGCCTGCTCATGATCCCCTTGATGCTGGGCCTGCTGGCCACCTCCATCGTGTCGGGCCAGATCGTGACCCGCACCGGCCGCTACAAGTTGCTGCCGGCAGTCGGCGCGGTGATGGTCATCTTCGGTATGTGGCTGCTCACCCACCTGGGACTGCACACCTCGCATCTGACCATGAGCCTGTACGTGATCGTGCTCGGCGCGGGCATGGGCATGACCATGCAGATCATGGTGCTCGTCACGCAGAACGCGGTGCCTCCCACTCAGATCGGAACGGCAACGGCAGCGGTGACCTTCTTCCGGTCCTTGGGGGGCGCCTTCGGGACCTCGCTGTTCGGAGCAGTGTTCATCGCCGGCCTCGGCCACTGGGTTCCGGTGCTGGTGCCGGGTGCGGTGGCGAGGTCCATCCACGTGCACGGCAGCTTCTCGATGAGCCCGGCCCAGCTCCACACCTTCCCCCCAGCGGTGCAACAGGGCATCCTCGAGTCGTTCGTCAGGTCCCTGCACTCGGTGTTCCTGCTGGGTGTCCCCATCGCCGTAGTGATGTTCCTGCTCACCTTGTTGCTGAAGCAGATCAGGTTGCGCACCGACTCGGGACTGGAGCGTCCGAGCGAGGACCTGGCCATGGCCGGCTCGGCCTCGGGGGCCGGCGATGCCGAGTTCGACGAGGGTGTGATCGGACCGGGCGTGTCGGTCGGACGGGTCGCACCCGGTGGCGGGGCCTCGGGCCCGACCACGCCGAGCGTCCCCCTCGACTAGACCGGGGAGATGCTCCTACGGATCTTCACCGAGCCCCAGCAGGGTGCCTCCTACGACACCCTGCTCGCCGTGGCCAAGGCGGCCGAGGACCTCGGGTTCGACGCCTTCTTCCGCAGTGACCACTACCTGGTGATGGGGGACGGGGACGGGCTCCCCGGACCGACCGACGCGTGGATCACGCTGGCCGGCATCGCCCGGGAGACCAGTCGCATCCGACTCGGCACCCTGGTCACTTCGGCCACCTTCCGGCTCCCGGGGCCGTTGGCCATCTCGGTGGCGGTGGTCGACGCCATGAGCAACGGCCGGGTCGAGCTCGGGCTCGGCGCCGGCTGGTTCGACACCGAGCATACCGCGTACGGGATCCCGTTCCCGCCGCTGGGAGAGCGGTTCGAGCGGCTCGAGGAGCAGTTGGGGATCATCAGCGGGCTGTGGTCGACGCCGGTCGGCGAACGGTTCGCCTTTGCCGGCACCCACTACCAGGTCAGCGACAGCCCGGGGCTGCCCAAGCCGATCCAGAGGCCCGGACCGCCGATCATCATCGGTGGCGGTGGCAAGCAGCGCACTCCGCGGCTGGCTGCCACCTTCGGCTCCGAGTTCAACATGCCGTTCTCCTCGCTCAGCGACACCAGCGACCAGTTCGAGCGCGTGCGTGGCGCCTGCGAGTCCGCGGAACGCGATCCAGGCTCGCTGGTCCTGTCAGCGGCCCAAGTGGTGTGCTGCGGACGGGACGAGACCGATATCGCCAGGCGGGCAGGGGCAATCGGGCGCGAGGTGGCCGAGCTCCGCCAGAACGGACTGTGTGGCACCCCCGACGAAGTGCTCTTCAAACTGGCGACTTACGCGGAGGTGGGAGCCGATCGCATCTACCTGCAGATTCTCGACCTGCAGGACCTCGAGCACCTGGCACTGATCAGCGAAGAGGTGCTCCCCCACAGCGCTGCGCTCTGACCTCGTGGCCGGCGGCGGGCCGATCAGTGGGCCTGTGCGGTCAGCTTCTCGATCCGGGCCAGCGTCTGGTCCATGTTGGAGCGGGTCTTCTCGGGGAGCCCGCCCATCTTGAGCAGGGACCGCTGATGGTCCTCGGAGATGTCCCAGCTCTCGGTGACCCGGGTACCTCCCTCGACCGGCTCGAGCTCGTAACGCCAGATCCGCCCGGCCAGGATCTTGCCCAAGAACCCTCCGGGACGCGCCTGCCAGGCGATCCGCCGGTTCTCCTCGAACTCGATGACCGTGTTGACCATCGAATAGTTGATGCCCATGTGCATCGACATTCCGAAGGTGGCGCCGTTGGACAGCCGTTGCGGGGAGCCCTCCTTGACCTGCTTCACCGTGCCGGAGCCGTCGATGTCGGGGTGCCGGGCTGCATCGGCGATCAGGTCGAAGATGGCCTCGGATGGCGCCGGGATGACCCGCTCCACCGAGACAGTGTTGCCTTCCATGCCGTCCTCCGCTCGTGGTGGCGACCGATTGGCCGCCAGCTTAGATGGTCCGGTCCACCGGACCCGCGCTCAGAGCCCGGGGCTGCTCTGCATCAGGCCACCGTCGGCGAAGACGGTGGTTGCGGTGAGGTAGCTGGCGCCGGGACCGGCCAGGAACGCAACGATGCTGGCGATCTCCTCGGGCTGGGCCAGGCGCCCCATGGGAATGGCGCCATCGAGCTTCTGGAGCTGGGCCGGGTCAGCGACGGTCGCCTTGTTGATCGGGGTGTCCACCGCGCCCGGGCCCACGCCGACCACCAGAATGCCGTGGGCCGCCAGCTCGACCCCGGCCGTGCGGGTCAACATGCGCATACCGCCCTTGGATACGCAGTAGGCGGTGTTGCCTGGCATCGGCCAGTCCTCGTGCACCGAAGTCATGTTGATGATCCGGCCGCCGCCGCCCTGGGCGATCATCTGGCGGGCGGCAAGCTGGGTCCCGAAGAAGGCACTCTTCAAGTTGATGTCCAGCACCTTGGCGTACTGCTCCTCGGTGGTCTCGAGTACCGAGGTGCGGGTCTCGATGCCGGCATTGTTGACCATGATGTCGAGCCGCCCGAAGGCGTTGACCGCACCGGACACCAAGGTCTCGAGGTCGGCGACGTTGCTGACGTCGGCCTTGACCCCGATCACCCGGTCACCCAGGGCGCGTACCTGCTGCTCGAGGCTCTCGGTGGCCTGTTCGTCGGCGATGTAGTCGATGACGATGTTGGCACCCTGTGCTGCCAGGGCCAAGACGACCGCCTTGCCGATGCCGCTGTTGCCGCCGGTGACCACGGCCACTTTGCCCTGCAGTGTCATGTCGCTCCTCGGGGGCGGAGAGACCGCTCGTCCACGGTGGTTGCGGGCCGACCTCCGGCCTCGGGGTCGGCCGCACAGGGGATGCTACGCCTCGACGATCCGAAGAGCGCAACGGGGGATCGACGCCGACATCGGCGGGACGGACTCGACCAGATGGCATCATCAGGGTTGTGACCGGAGCATCGCTGGCGGAGGCAGTGGCGATGCTCGGTGCCCGCGATCGCGTTCTGGCCGGCCTGATCGAGCGTCACGGCATGCCGCCCCCGCGGCAGCGGGTCCCTGCGCCCCTGCGTTTCGGTGCCCTCGCCAGGACGATCGTCTACCAGCAGTTGGCCGGCACTGCGGCCGCCTCCATCCACGGCCGGTTCAACGCCGCGTTTGGAGGGTCGGTCTCCCCCGAAGAGGTGCTGGCGGCCCCACCCGAGCTGCTGGCATCGTGTGGACTGAGTGCATCGAAGGCCGCGTCCATTCGGGACCTGGCCGACAAGGTGGTGTCCGGGCATGTCGCGCTGGGCCGGATCGGCCGCTTGTCGGACCAGGCGGTGGTGGACCACCTCACCGAGGTGCGTGGCATCGGGCCCTGGACGGCCCAGATGTTCCTGTTGGACACCTTGGGCCGTCTCGACGTGTGGCCCACCGGCGACTACGGGGTCCGGGGCGGGTTCGCCAGGGCCTGGGCGCTCGGGGGCATCCCGGCACCCAGGGACCTCGCTGTCCTCGGCGAGCCCTTCCGGCCCTATCGGAGCCTGGTGGCCTGGTACTGCTGGCAGGCAGCAGACGATCGGACCGTGGGACCCTGAGCGGCCGACTGGTGGCCGATCGGCATCGGCGCGCACGGCTTCGCGTCGATGCGACCTGACGGTGCCCTCAGCCGCCGGCCTTCAACCCAGCACAGATGTCGGCGAACTGTTCGGGGTCGGGTCGCCGAGTGCACTCGAGGCTCACCGAGTCGGCGATACCCGAGACCTTGGCGCGGAGCAAGCCGGCGATCTCCTCCCTCCGGCCGACGATGGCGACCGCCTCGAGCATCTCGTCGGTGATCAGCGCGGGCATGTCGTTCCACCGTCCCTGTTTGGAGAGGGCATTCAGTCGTGAATGGACCGACTCCCAGCCGTTGCATTCGAGGACCTTGGCGTAGGCGGGCGTGGAGGCGTAGAAGGCGAGCTGCCCCCGCACCGCCGCGATGGACTCGTCGAGGTCCGACCCGGTGCGGCCGGTGGCGATCAGGTTGACCACCACCACCTCGAGGTCACTCCGCTCCCGACCGGCCCTGGCCAGACCTCGCGCGATGGCCGGCATGGTGAGGTCGCGGAGCGACGCCCGGGTGGAGAACGGATGGACCAGTACGCCATCGCCCACTTCGGCTGCCACCGAGGTCATCTGTGGGCCCACCCCGCCGAGGTGGATGGCCGGTCGTCCGAACCGAGCCGGCCCCGGGTCGAAGGCAGGGGTCATCAACGTGTGGGTGTAGAACTCCCCACGGAAATCGAGAGGGGCAACGCCCTCCCAGGCATCCCAGATGGCCCGGACGGCCTGCACCAGCTCGCGGAGCCGGGCCGACGGCCGTGACCAGGGCATCGAGAACCGGTGCTGGATGTGCGGGCGGATCTGCGTGCCCAGTCCGAGGACGAACCGTCCCTTGGAGACGTCCTGGAGGTCGTAGGCGATGTTGGCCAGCAGCATCGGTGATCGGGCAAAGGCGATGGCCACTGCTGTGCCCAGTCGCAACGTGGTGGTGCGGTCGGCGGCCAGCACCAGGGGCAGAAAGGGGTCGTGCTTCGTCTCGTAGGTGAAGGCGCCGTCGTAGCCGAGCGCCTCGAGCTCGCCGAACTGCTCTCCGGGCGAGGCGAGGTCGGCTACGGGCGTGGTGGTGAAGACGTGCATCGAGCTCGGGTCTCAGCCGTGGAACTGGGAGTTGACCGAGGTGAAGTCGTAGAGCAGTTGCGCGATGCCGCTGCAGGTGTCGGACGCGGCTGCGCCGACGGGGCACGGGCGATCACGGTTGACCGACCAAAAGGTCAGGCGCGCCAGGTGGTTGGCTTGGGCGAAGGCCAACATGGTCCGGAAGTCGGCGGCGGACACGACCTCATCCGCCTCGTCGGTCCGGCCGTTCATCGACGAGATCCCCATGTGCTGATAGGCGATGGCAGCCGGCTCGTGATACGCGGCGGCCAGGTCGGCCTCGAGGCCCTGGGAGGCAGTGATCGAGACGGCTCCCATGTCGGTGACCGGAGCCCCGAAGTCGAAGGGCATGATGGTCCACGCGAACGGCTGGAACCCCAGCGATGCGGCATCGGCGATCAGGCTCCTCCCGTTGGCATCGGGCCCGTTCTGAGTGGTCCCGAAGGTGACGGAGATCTCGATACCCGGATTTGCGGCCTGAACCGCGGCCAACGCAGCGATCACCCGCTTGCGTACTGCGGCACTGGTCACCTCGGTGTGCTCGATGTCGATATCGATGGCCTTCAGCGAGTAGGCGGCGATGACCTTTTGATAGGCGGCAGCGAGGTCCACGCTCGTCTTGCAGGAACTGCCCAGCTTCTTACCGCTCCAACCTCCGAAGGACACCGCCACGTCCCCCCCGGCGGCGCGGATGGCGGTGATGGTGGACTGGTCGACCCCGCCGGTCAGCGGGCGCGAGCCGTCCCACGCAGGTGTGCACGCCCCCCGCGACAGGATGAAGGCCAAGGTGAAGTCGCGGATGCCTGTGGCGGCCATCACCTGCATGGGGGAGGGGGGGCTGCCCCAACCGAGGTACTCGTAGGGTGCGGCCGTCGCGACCGGCTGGGAGGACGCATGCGCCCTGGCCGGAGTCGAGACCAGGACGGCGGACATCGCGACGACGATCACAAGGGCCGCTCCCCCACGTCGAAGACTCATCGTTGGCGGACCCCCGGTCAGCGTGCGATCCCACCCCGGATCGATGGATCGAAGTCTAGGGTGCCCCCTTCGGACGGCGCGCGTCAGGCGATGGGCAGATTGTCGACGATGAGTTGGGCGACCTCGTGGACGGTCGATGAGTCCATCACCACCGGTGTTTGGACCCGTCGGGCCATGAGCTCGGGCCAACCGACCCATACGTCGCTGATCGTGATGGCCGAGGCGATTCCCCACTCGGCCCTGGGAAGGCAGAGCAGGGCGTGCACCGGTACCTCCGAACCCCAGGGCGTCGGCTGCAGCGCCATCCGGACCGCGTCCACCTGCCCGACCAGGTGCTCCACCGAGTCGGTGCGGTTCTTGTGCCCCACATAGAGCTCGAGGGGCCCGAGGTCCCAGAACGGGCCGAGGCACTTGGTGCGTACGAGGCCCTTGTGGTTCTTCGTGCCGACAACGAAGACGCCGGCCGGCGAGACGGCGATCGACTCGATACGGACCTTCGAATCCGGTATCCGCCGGTCACCGAGTACGACCACGCCTTCACCCTCGACCGTCAGCCGAGCTCTGGCCCTGCGGTCGCGCCCGGTTCGCTCCACCCACTTGCGGGACGACGGTCGATCTTCACCCTCATCGAGGGAGGGCATCTCGACCACGGTGGTGGCATCTTCCACCGTCGTGCCCCGATCGGGGATGCGCCACGGCCTTCGACGCGGGTACAGGCGCGGTGGGATATCCGTCTGCGTAGCCGATCGGACCGCTGGATCCGTCACCTCGTTGGAATGTGGCGTTTCCGGCATCGACCACATGGTAGGAGCGGCACGCCCTCAAACGGGGCTTTGTCAGGATGGCGCGTTTCAGCGGAACACTGCCGAGTGCCGTCGAGTCGGTGGGATCGGACCGCCCCCGTCGAGTGGATCCGGCGTCCCCACCTAGTGTTGGGCGTGCATGGAACCCACACCGGAACCCGACGGTACGATTCCCTGCTCCCCCGTTTCGGAGTCGTTGGGAATCGTGATCGTCGACCATGGCTCGCGCCGGCCCGAGGCCAATCAGCGTCACGAGGACTTCGTGCGGGAATGGGCAGAGCAGAGCATGCACCTAGTTGTGGAACCGGCCCACATGGAGTTGGCCGAACCGTCTGTCGACGCGGCCTTCGACGCGTGTGTTGCCGCTGGAGCCACCACCGTGGTGATCGCCCCGTACTTCCTGTGGCCGGGCAATCACTGGGATCGTGACATCCCCGCGCTGGCGGCCCGGTCGGCTGCGCGGCACCTCGGTGTCCGCTACCTGGTAGCCGCCCCGCTCGGCCCCCACCCGCTCCTGATGGACATCGTCGGGCTGCGCATCGAACACTGCCTGGCCCATGTGGCCGGCGAGCTACCCGAGTGCGATGTCTGCGCAGGAACCGAACGTTGCCGCCTGATCTGACGAGCTCGGCCCCGCCTGGGTCCGGCAGCGGGGTTGTTAGGTGCTGCAGCGGTCGCCCAGCCAGGGCTGGCGGCCGTCGAGGGCATAGAGGGCGACCGCCAGGGTGTCCTGGTCGGCCTTGGACGCGAGGTTCGGGGGTACGCCGACCAGGTCCGGACGGCCAGCAGCCTGCGCGGCACTGTTCCACGTCGGCTGGCTGAACTGGAACGCGCCCATGTAGAGGCCGTTCGGCGACACCGCTCCATAGTCGCCGCCCGACTCGGCCTGCACCACGCATTGGAGGAATGAGTTGAGGGCCGGGTCGACGGCGTTGGAGGTACCGCCGGGCGCTTGGGTGGTCGAGGTGGTCGAACCCTGGGTGGTGCCGCTGGGCGCGGGGGTCGAGATGGGAGCAGACGACGCCCGTTTCCCCGTGGATCTCGCCGCGGCCTGCCGTGCAGCCGCGACCGCGGCGGAAGCCGCTGCCTGCTGTGCCGCAGTCTGCTGTGCTACTGCTTCGGCCAGCTGCCCGGTCACCTGTGCCTGGACGGACTGGATCTGCTGTTCGCTGCTGGTGGCATTCCCCAGGTCGGTGGCCTGCAGGACCTGATCCGACCGGTCCTGTGCAAGCTGGCTCTGGAGCGTCGCCTGGTGCAACTGAAGGGCGCGTTGCGCCGTGCGCAGTTCGTCAAGTGCGGTGGTGATGTTCCCCACGGCAATCGTGGCGTACTCGCTTGCCGCCTGAGCTGCGTCCCCGCTCCCGGTGAACAGTGCCGCGTCCGAGCTCGAGGCTTGGGTTCCGGCATCCATATAGGACTTGATCGCTTGGTGCCGGACCTGAAGAGCCTTCGCATCGATCTGCTGCTCGTCGTGGCCGATCTGCTGACCGATCTGAGTGATGGTCCGGTCATCGGTGGCCACTCGTTCGGAGGCCACCGAGTACTGCTGTCGATAGCCGTCGATCTGGAGCTGCTGCTCGATCAACTTCTGTGAGAGTGCAGCCGCCTGGGTCTTCAGGTCGGTGATCTGGTCGGCCCCGACGGGTCGGGGAACGAGGACCACGGTCAAGGTGGTCAGAGCGACGAGAGTCGAGAGAATCGCTGTCGGAATGAGACGTCGACTGCGGGTTCCTGCGTTTAACTCCGCCATCGGTGCAAGCCGGGCGTGAAACACAATGGGTTCCGAAGCTAGTTGCCATCGGGTCCGGAGACAAGCCCGGTCGGATGCGCCGACGGTGTGAACAACCCCCCCGCTACCCTGGCCACCCCCTCCAGACGTGCAGTGACCTGCGATGTCTTCGACCCGACTGATATGTCATAGACTCTGTCATAATATTCGACGGAGTAGGTAGAAGGAGAGGTTGCGATGCAGGTGATCATCCTGGGCAGCGGGAGTCCGCTCCCCGACCCCGACCGGGCCGGACCGTCGACCCTGGTCCGCACGCCGGTGGGGGATCTGCTGTTCGATTGCGGTCGGGGGGTGCTGATGCGTGCTGCCGCCGCCGGGTCGGGAGCGGGGGCATTCCGAGCGGTCTTCCTGACCCACCTGCACAGCGATCACATCACCGACCTCAACGACATCGTCACGATGCGTTGGGCGATGTCGTTTCAACCGAACCCGCTCCCCCTGTTCGGTCCGGTTGGCACCGAGGCCCTCATGCGGGCCACCGAGGTAATGCTCGAACCCGACATCGGCTACCGGCTCGCCCACCACGATGATCTCCAGTGGAGACCCTCCTCGACGGTGACCGAGGTCGAGCAGGGCGTCGTCTTCGACGAGGTTGGGGTGAGGATCACCGTTGCCCCCACCGACCACTCACCTGTCCGGCCGACGTTGGGCTTCCGCATCGACGCGGAGGATCAGTCGGTGGTCATCGCCGGCGACACTGTGCCGTGCCAAGGGCTCGAGGAGTTGTGCGCCGGTGTCGACGTGCTGGTGCACACCGTCGTGCGGCGCGATCTCATCGAACAGATCGGACTGCCACGGCTGAGCGACGTGATCGATTACCACTCGTCTGTTGGTGGCGCTGCCCGCACCGCGGCACGCAACGGTGTCGGGACCCTGGTCCTCACCCATCTGGTGCCTGCTCCCGCGCCGGGCACCGAGCAGGAGTGGCTCGACCAGGCTGGCGCCCACTTCGATGGCGAGGTGGTGTTGGCGACCGACCTGCTGACCATCGACGTAGCCCGCTGACAGAACTGGAGCTTCGTTCGGGTGCTTGAGCGGAGCGACGACCACGACGAAACTGGTAGAGCCGGCACTTCGAGCACGAGCAGGTCACCTGCATCGGAGGAGCCGCCCTGGGCGACCGGCCTCGATCCTTTCGCCAGGAGCAAGCAGACGGGCTGTTCGAGAACCGTGCATCACCCCACTGGATGGCTGCAGGTGTGGCGCTCAGACGCCGAGCCCATCGTCGATGAGGGGGCGGATGCGATCGATCAACGGAAGGGAGCGGACGGCGATCGCTCCCTCGGGCAGCTCGTCCTCGCGGTCCGACCACGAGATCTCCAGACGCTCCCAGGTGCGTTCATCACCGATGACGGTGCCTTCGACATCGAATCTGGCGCCCTCGGCCGGTGGACCTGCAGGGTCCGACCCCGAGGGGAACGCGATGAAGCGGACGATCCCGGAACCGTCGGGCTCGCCGTGCACGGGACCGGTCGGCAGCGAGCACATGATGATGGTGAAGTCCATGCCGGCGTCTTTGTGGACCACCTTCTCCCGAAAGTCCTCGCGGTTCTGCATGTCGATGAAGGACCGACGCGTGGGGTAGCGGACGATCGCCATCCGGTGCCAGTCCGGGTCGGGGCTCCCATCAGGTCCGACGACGTCGCCGAAGAAGGCGACATCGGCCCCGATTGCCGCCAGCACGTCGGTCGGGGCATACCTGTCGTCGGCCTCACGGCCGGAGATCCCTTCGTCTCCGGCCTCGCCGTAGTCGGCCCGCTCCTTGTAACGCATGAAGTTGACCATCCAGATCGGTCCGTCCTCAGCGGGGGGTGTGGTGGCCAACCGGCCGGCGTACGTGAAGTCAATCGTTCCGAAACCCATGCCGGGAACCTAACAGTTGACAGTTCAAATGCCAATAGATAGCTTCGGCGCTGGCATCACGCCGGCCGACGATGTTTGTCAGGCGGAAGCTCCGACGACTGGGGACACACGATGACGGCAGAGCCCACCGACGTGACCCCGGCCCGCTGTGGCTCCGTGGCCCAGTGGTGCGCCCGCGCCGGTCGGTCGGCGTCGAGATGAGTGGCGTCGGGGCTACGGACCTGATGACCGGTCTCGAGCGGCCTCGGTACACGCGCCTGTGGAACCGGAAGCTCGACCACTATCCGGAGCCCAAAGCCCGCTATGGGTACCTGGCGGTGGTGGTGCTGACGACCATCGTCCTCTACTACCAGCAGTACGTCGGAGGGGCAGTCGCTCCGTCGGTGCTCGCCCACTTCGAGATGTCGTTCCGCTTCTACCTGACCGTGATCGTCGTCTCGAGTGTGGCGGGGGCGGTCTCGTCGCTGCTTGCCGGCTTGGCGGACCGATGGGGACGGGCCAACCTGGTGGTCTGGGGGTTGCTGGTGGCAAGTGTGATCACCGCATTCGGCATCCCCAATGCCCCGAGCGCCATGGTCTACGGCACGCTGATTGCGACGTTGGGCTTCGTCGAGGGAATGGTGCTCGTCGCGACACCTGCCCTGGTCAGGGACTTCTCGCCCCAGGTCAAACGTGGCGCGGCGATGGGGTTCTGGACCCTCGGTCCGGTGGTGGGCAGCCTGATCGTCTCCGAGGTCGCTTCCAACACGCTCGGCTACCTGCACCCGTGGCAGGACCAGTTCCACATCGCGGGGATGACGGGGCTGGTGATGTTCGTGCTGGCCCTGATCACCTTGCGGGAGCTCTCCGCGCCCCTGCGCGACCAGATCATGGTCTCCCTGCGCGAGCGAGCCCTCATAGAGGCCCGGGCCCGCGGCATCGACCCCGTAGCCGCCACCCACAAGCCGTGGCGCCAGATGGCCAACGTCCACGTCATCGTGCCGGCCATCGGGGTCGGCCTCTTTCTCCTCATCTACTACGCCGCCGTCGGGTTCTTCGTCATCTACTTCACGTCGGTCTTCGGGTTCACCCAGGCCCAGGCCAACGGGTTGGGCAACTGGTTCTGGGCGGCAGATGCCGTCACCGTGGTCACCGTGGGTATCGTGTCGGACCGGATCGGGGTGCGAAAGCCCTTCATGGTCATCGGCGGCGTTGTCGCCGTGGTCATGACCGCCATCTTCGCCAGTCGCGCGACCCACCCGGCTACGGCGTATACGTCGTTCATCGTGATCATCTCGGTCCTCTCGGCAAGCCGCGGGTTCGCCTATGCGCCGTGGATGGCCGCCTTCACCGAAACGGTCGAACGACGCAACCCCGCTCTGGTCGCTACCGGGCTCGCGGTCTGGGGTTGGGTGCTTCGGGTCATCGTCGCGGTCTCCTTCCTGGTGCTGCCCTTCGTGGTGACGTCGGTCTCGCCGGTCGTCGACTACGGATTGCAAGCCAAAGCGATCACGTTGCGGTATGCCCCGGAGATCGCCACCATCCAGTCCCTCGCTCCGCCGACCCTTTCCGCCCTGCAGAAGAACGCGGCCGATCCGGCGGTCATCGCTCAGGCGACGACGCAGATCATGGGTCGATTGCACACGTCCAGAGCGCAGGCTCTGAAGCAACTGTTGGCAGTCCGCTCGATGTCCCGATGGGACCGTGCATTTCTGGCTGCTCACGGGCGGCAGGTGCAGGCGGCGCGTAAGGAGTCCCCGGGCCAGTGGCAGCACTGGTGGTGGGTATGTGTCGCCGGCGAGGTGGTGTTCCTCCCCACGATCTTCCTCCTGGTCGGCCGTTGGCGCCCGTCGGCGGCGCGCCGCGATGCCGAGGAGCACCGGCGCCTGGTGGATGCGGAGCAGGCCCGACTCGCCGCGGCGCCCGCAAGGGCTCCGGCCGCGGCTCCGGTGGCGTGACGACGGGCGCACCGCCGTCGATGGGAGCAGGCTCCAGTCCGGGCCGTTCGTATGGGTCGGCCAGGCGACCAGGGAGAGAAATACCTGCTCAAACGCGGTAGTTTGCACAACGTTCACCTTCCGGTAACGCATTTCGAGGGGGAACGTCCCGTGCATCGCGCCAGGTTCCCAACGGGGACCACTGGGGGAGACCGTGGAGTGGAATTCGGCTAACGACACCAGACCTGCATCGTTCGACCGGCGGATCTTCCTGGGTGGGGCATTGGCGGCCGGAGCGGGAGCGCTGTTGGCGGCCTGCGGGTCGCCGTCGACAGTCACCAGAGCGGCGTCCATCGCCCCAGCCGGGTCGGATCTCGGGGCGATCGAACACGTGGTGTTCCTGATGCAGGAGAACCGGTCGTTCGATCACTACTTCGGTACCTACAAGGGCGTCCGTGGGTTCGACGACCATCCGGCGAACAGTCTCGGTGCGTTCTCCCAGCCCAATCCGGAGAACATCGTCCGGTCACCGGTGGGCCGGCAGCTTCCGTTCCACCTCGATGTGGCCACCGGCCAGGGCGAGTGCACCTATGACCTGAACCACAGTTGGCTGCCCCAGCATCTCAGCCGGAACGGCGGTGCCATGGACGGTTTCGTGAGCACCCACACCGCTCCGCAGTTCGAGGGTCCCGTCAACGGACTCCTCACCATGGGATATCACACCCGATCCGACCTCCCCTATCACTATGCCCTGGCTGACGCCTTCACCATCTGTGACGGCTACCACTGCTCGATCATGGGACCCACCCACCCCAACCGGTTGATGGCGATCTCCGGCACCATCGACCCCTCGGGGGCGCACGGAGGGCCGGTGCTCATCACCAATCCGTCGTCCGGGGCCCGGTTCAGTGTCGACTGGCCGACCATGCCCGAGGTGCTCGAGGACGCCGGCGTGTCGTGGAAGGTCTATACGCCGCCGGGTCCCGCGTACTGGGTGGGATCACCCGAAGTACTGCTGGTCTCCGACGCGATCCTGCCGTACTTCTCCCAGTACTCGAACCCGAGCTCATCGCTGTACCGGAAGGCGTTCACCCCGACGTTCCCCGCGGACTTCACCCAGGACGTCAAGTCGGCAACGCTGCCCAAGGTGTCGTGGATCATCCCTCCACTGGGCTACGACGAGCACCCTCCGGCACCGCCGGCACTCGGGGCCTGGTTCATCGACCAGGTGCTCCAGACGCTGACCTCCAACCAGGAGGTGTGGTCGAAGACGGTGTTGTTCGTGATGTACGACGAGAACGACGGCTTCTTCGACCACGTGGTGCCCCCGGCGCCGCCGCCGGAGACGCCGGGGGAGTACCTGACCGTTCAGCCCTTGCCCGCCGATGCTCAAGGGGTGGCCGGTCCACTCGGCCTGGGTTTCAGGGTGCCGATGCTCGTCGTCTCGCCGTTCAGCCGCGGGGGCCATATCTCGTCGGAGACGTTCGACCACACGTCACAGCTCCGCTTCCTCGAAGAGCGTTTCGGGGTGAAGGCACCCAACATCTCCTCGTGGCGCCGGAAGACGGTCGGCGACCTCACCTCCACGTTGCACATGGGAAGCGCCCAGATGTCCGCACCGTTGCTGCCGTCCACGTCGAACGACACCGTGGCGTACGTGGACTCCCTCGGCTGCCAGGCCACCGACCTGGTCGAAATCGACGGGAGCCAGCCCCCGTACCCGTACCCCGATCCGCAGGTCATGCCGACCCAGGAGGTCGGCGCTGCGAGGCGCACCCCGACCACGGCGACATGAGCGCGACGACCTGAGCGCGACGTCACGATTGCGGCGGCACCGAGCCTTGGGCCTGCCTCGACCCACCCGCCGCAACGCCTCTCGACCACGATCCGCCGGACGTGAACCCGCTTGATCTACCCGGTGGGTTCGACCGGCACGTGTCCGGTGCTCCGTCGAAGGGGGCGCTCCGTCAAGGAGCAGGCGGCTGGCACAATGGGTTCCCGCATCGACCGGAGGTAGGGCTGCCTGCGACATCTACGACCGCCGGCCGGAGCCGTGTTGGCGCTCTCGCTTCTGGCGGCGGCCGGCTGCGGGCACGCGGCCGTAGGGCCAGCGGACGGGGATGTCAGCCGTCCTGCGACCTCCCTCGCCCGACCGTCCACTGCAACGACCGCGCCGCCGCCCGCCCCCTCCACCACCGCGACGACGGCACCCCGTCCGATCGGGTTACCGCCGCCCGCGGCCCTGGTGGCCGTGGGCGCTCCGGGCGAGGCCGGCGAAGGGCAGTGGCAGGCCGCGGCCCGATCGGTGGATGGACAGGCGGCGCTCTACATCACCACGCTCCGCCCCGAGGGATCGGACGCCTCGGCCGGCCTGGCCTGGATGGATACCCACCTGCTTCGGGCCAGGCTGTATTCGGGGAGCATCAGCCCGGGCCACGGTCCTTGGACGTACACCGCACCTGTCCAGCCGGACGCTGCACTCAGCCTGGTGTGCGCCTTCAACGGGGGGTTCAAGTTGGCCGAGGCCGGAGGCGGCTACTACACCGAGGGCCGCACCTTCGCACCGCTGGTGGTCGCAGGCGCTTCGCTCGTCATCACCGCGGACGGGACCGCCACCGTCGGGGAGTGGGGGCGCGACGTGTCGATGACGCCCGACGTCGTGTCGGTCCGCCAGAACCTGACGCTGCTGGTCGACGGGGGCCAGCCGGTGGCCGGGCTGTCGCCGGGTGACACCTCTGCCTGGGGATCCACCCTCGGAGGTGTGCCCCAGGTCTGGCGCTCGGGTGTCGGAGTCACCGTTACCGGTGCACTCGTCTACGCGTCGGGCCCCGCCCTCAGCATCGTCCAACTCGCCGACCTGTTGGTCCGGGCCGGGGCGGTGCGGGCCATGGAGCTCGACATCAACCCGGCCTGGGACACATTCACCTTCTATACGCCTCCTCCGGGGGCAGCGGCTTCGCCGGCAAACGGCACCGACCTGGTGTCGTCCATGTCCGGCGGGCCGACCCGCTTCTTCGATCCCTCCTGGGCCCGAGACTTCATCACCATGTCGGCCCGCTGACCTGGCCAGCGCTTCGGTCACCGACGACGGACAGCCGGTCGCGGTAGAGATCGACGAAGCCCTGCCGGTACCCGGCCCGAGTGGCTCGGTGAAGCAGGAGGGCCTGGTTCAGCTCGGAGGCGGTGTTCCCCGGGCCGCACATCCCGAGGCGAAATGTGTCTTTGGGCACTTAGAACGCGCGCCAATAGGTAGCTGAATCAGGCAGCTGACCGACGGGGTTTTTTTCGGCTACTGCGTGGCCACAAGGATTCCGGCGGGCGTACGCCGGTCGCCAGCAAGGACGGCGAGCGACTCGGCCACTGAGGAGAGAAACAACGTA
>JADGOE010000071.1 GCA_017883135.1 Acidimicrobiales bacterium | reverse complement strand
ACCGAAGGCGAACAGGCCACCGTCGGAGGCCACTTCGAAGTAGCCCTGCCCGTCGGCGGTCGCGGTCATCCCCACAATCGGTTGGTTGAGAGGCTGGCCGCCCATGGAGCCGTAGAAGCCGGCGCCGCCGAAGGAGAACAGGCCACCGTCGGAGGCCACCTCCCAGTACCCCGGGAAGGTCGTCGGAGCGGTGACGAGCAGCGCATCACTGCCGACATATCCGACCGCAGTGCAGTAGGCGCCGGTGACACACGAGACCGAATAGAGCCGGCTGGTACCGGCGACCGCGATCGAAGGGTTCGGCACCTGAGCCCACGATGTGCCATTCCACTCGAGGATGAGCGTGGCGGGCGTCAATTCGGACTCCCCCACGGCCACACATGAGGTTTCGGAGGTACACGACACCCCGAACAGTTTCGCCCCTCCCGTGATGGTGGGCAACGAGGCGAACGCCCATGTGGTCCCGTTCCACATCAGTGCCATGGGGTCCTGCGAGGATCCGTTGTAGGAGTGCCCGACCGCGACGCACCACTGTGTGCTCAGGCACTTGATCGACTCGATGTACGTGTAGTCGGTTGGCGACGGATCGGGCGTCGCCTGGATGGACCACGCGCTCCCGTTCCAGAGTTCGGCGAAGGTCTGGTCCTGCCCTCCGGGACCGGTATATCCGCCGCCCCCGGCGATGCACCACTGCGAGGAGAGGCAGTCGACGGTGTAGAGGAACGCTCCGACGGCCCCCGGGGGATCGGCGGACGGCGACGTGCTGAGCCCGTTTCCGTTCCACACCAGCGCCAGGGTGACGTACGTGGACCCGTTCCAGGTCTGCCCGACCACCATGCAGAAGGTGGTGCTCGTGCACCTGACCGCATTCAGGACATCAGCGCCCGCCGTGTTCGGGCTGGTCACGACCGTCCACTTCGTGCCGTCCCACCGCTCCACCAAGGTGTGCGATATGGAGCCGGTCGGCGAGGTCGAGCCCACGGCGAGACAGAAGGTGGGCGACACACACGCCACACCGGCGAGCCCATCGGCAGGGTCCGAGGTGTTCGGTGAGGGAACAACTGCCCACGAGGCGCCGTTCCACATCTCGACCAGTGTCTGATCGGAGCTGGGTCCTCCCGCCCCGACGGCCACGCAGAAGTTCGGTCCGGTGCACGAAGTGCTGAGGAAACCACCTGGCACGCTGGACGACGCGGTAGGTGTGACGGTGCTGAACACGGGCGCCGCCGGAGATGCGCCAGCCGGTGTGGCCGGTATCGCCACGAACCCGCCCAGGCCGGCCACCATGGCTGCCACTGCGCCGAGGCGACCCCACCGCCGTCCGACAACCGTCACCCGCGTCGATCCAAGCATGCAGAATCCCACCTTTCTTGCGCCATGGCACCATACCTGGCCGCGCCGATTGCCAGCTGGATGCCGGTTGACGCAAAGCAAGCGCACTCCACGAGCACCGCCGGGGAGCGCTCCCCGGGTGCAGGCGAGCCGGCGTTGCGGTCAGGTCCGTTGCTTCCTCGAGGCTCGTATACGGCAAGCCGGATTCAATGACACGTGGGACCGCGGGTGATGCAGTCAGCCCTCGACGAGCATGACCAAAGTGTCCGGACGGACGCCGTCGGACTTCATCGCATCAGCTGCCACATCGGACGCCATGATCTCTTGGAAGGCGGCCATGTCGGGAACTTCCACGATCAGTCCGACCCGATTCGACTTCTCCGGGTCGACAAACGTGCGAACAGTGATTCCCTGTGGTCCGAAGACCGCTTCCCGTGTGGGAGCAGCGAGCCAGTGGTCTACGTCATCGACTTCGTGGAAGATCATCACTGTTGCCACTTGTGCCTCGGATCTCCGCCGTTCCGCGAAGAACCGGCCTCCATAGGTGAACGATGGCGAGGCTAGCCGATTCGCTCGGGACCGACAACGACTCAGGTCATGAACGGTCTCACCCCGCTTGATACCAAAGGTGCAGAGCTGCGACGCACCCGATCGTTCCGGTAATCACGCGGGACCCCGAGGCGGTCCCTGTTGCCAGCACGGGTGCAGGCGGTGAGGAGGTTCGCGATCCCAGCCGAGCGTTCCTGGGGAGGACCGGAGAACGCACCTGACACCTGGCTGAGTGTCGGCATCGAGGTGTCGGTCAGGAATCGATCGCATACGTCCTCCGAGTCCCAAACGGCTACTAGCAGCCACCCACCCTCGGTCGGTCCAGCTGCGTGGAGGGTCTGGCCCGGAGGAAGTTCGCCGGCGGGATGGGCAGCCTGATGTTTGGTCATGACGATCGCACGTAGATCAGGCGATCGGGCTACCCGTGCCTGGCCCGCATTTTCGGCCAGTCTCGATCGTGCTCGACGATTCCGGGAATCCAAACGCCATGAGCGCTAACGTGCTGCATTCACCCGCGAACGGAGGATCTTGGCATGTGGGCACAACTCATCACAACGCGTCTGAAGCCGGGCAGGGAGGGGGACCTGCCGCTGTTGGTCGAGCAGTTGCGGGCGGCCGAACAGCCAGGTTCAGGCCTTCTGCGTTCGACGGCAATGCGGGACGCGAATGACCCGAGCCGGGTCTACATGATGGTCGTCTTCGAGAGTGAGGAGAAGGCTCGGGCGCGCGAAAACGATCCGCGGCGCCTGGAGGGGCTGCAAACAGCGAGGGCAACGATGGCGGAGATCTTTGACGGCGCTCCGGAGTTCGTCGACCTGACCGTCGTGGACGACATATCGCTGTAGGCGACACCGTGTATCACCACAGCAAATAGTCCGACTTCTCCAGACCCACCGCTCGCACATGCCGGGTACCGAACGGGTCCCTCCGACAACCACCCCTAACCCAACCTGTGCCAGATTGGGTTAGGGGTGAGGCAACCGGAGCAAGCGGCAGCCATCTCGGACAAATGCGCGACCAGTGGAACCGGGCCTTGCGGGTGGGCCCGTCGGATCGGCCCCTGCGGTCAAATGACTGCGCTGCGATCTCGATGGTCTCCCTATGCGGCGTCGATCCAGCTGACGCCGATGATCTGGGCCCCGCCATGAGCGCCGATGACAGCACCCAGTTCCCCGACCCGGAGCGCCGTCCGGGGAAAGTGGGGGGCGATGAGTTCGAGGAATTCGTCGATGTCAGGCGCCTCACCGTGCATCACCGCTACGTGCTCGATCGCCCCAGCCCCGATCATGCGTTCGTAGAGCATCTGCATAGCCCGCTTGCGGGTACGAGCCTTGCCGGCCTCCTGGACCACACCACCGGTGATGTCGATCAGTGGCTTGATCGACAGTATCGATCCCACCATTGCCTTGGCCCCCCCGATGCGACCACCCTTCTTGAGGTTCTCCAGCGTGTTCAGAGCGGCAAACACGTGTGTCCGAGGGATGAGGTCACCGACTCGGCGAAGCACCGAGTCGGCATCGGCGCCGCTAGCGGCCACCTTGGCGGCCTCGAGCACGAGGGTCCCGAGTCCACTGGACACCGACTTGCTGTCGATCACGTGTATCGGAACTCGTCCCTCATATGCCGCTGCTGCGGTTTGGGCGGACTGCAACGTATTCGACAACGCGCTCGAAATGTTGATACAGACCACTGCTTCAGCTCCAGCGTCAGCCGCACTCCGGAAAGCCCGTTCGAAGGCACCGGGCGACGGGCAAGCCGTTTGGGGGAGAACGTCGGAGTTCGCCATCCTGTCGTAGAAGTCGTCGACGCTCAGGTCCTGACGGTCGGTGAACTCATCGCTCCCGAACCTGATGCTCAGCGGCACGATCTCCATGTTGGGTTGGTCGGTTTCGCCTTGTGCGAGATCGCACGAACTGTCGCTCACTATGTAGACACCGGGCATGAACACTCTCTCCTCGCTGTTGCCATCCACTCCTACGACGCAAGCGGGCCTGCATCAGATCTCCCGATTCTGACACCGCCAGCGGGTGCCTGGACACATCCATGCCGAACACATGCAGGAGCAAGCGCTTGTCGATCCGCGCGGCGAGCCAGGTCAATGGCTGGACGCTCCCGTCGACCGGCAATGGCTGGGCAGTCATGTCGGGCGCCAGTGTTGCGCCCCAGGTGCCGAACTCACCCACCGACCCGAACACCTGGGGCAACTGAGGGACTTTGTCCTCTGTCTTGTCCGTGCACCGTCTCGGAGAATATCCAGTGAGAGGAACGGGGATGACCCAGGCCCCCGAGCGTTGGAGGATCCAGCGCATGGGCGGCGGAAGGGCAGCCCACCGTGTGCAACCTGGCAAGCGATCTGGCCGGAAGGAGACATCTTGGGAAAGCAGGCACGCAACTCTCGACGTGAGGTCGAGCGGGCAGCAGCGGCCGCGGCACTGCTCCGGTCCCGACATCGGCGCCGGCTGCTGCCCTTCTTGATCGCTGCGGCCGTGGTGGTCGTGGGGGCTGCGTTGGCGCTCCCCCTCGTGCTGACCTCCGGGGGCGGTTCGACCTCGATGCTGGCCGGTCTCCAGGTCTTCGTTGAACACGATCACACCCACGTCGCTGGAACCGTCACCTATGACCGCTCGCCACCAGCAGGTGGTGCCCACAGTGCCGTCTGGCAGAACTGCGGCATCTACGACGAGCCCGTCAAGAACGAGAATGCCGTCCACTCGATCGAGCATGGAGCGGTATGGGTGACCTATCGGCCGGGCCTTTCGTCGACCACCGTCGCGCACCTTCAGGAGTTCGCCCGGTCCCACTTGACCGGAACCCAGGGTTACCTGCTCTTGAGCCCCTATCCCGGGCTCCGATCTCCGGTTGTTGCCTCTACGTGGGGTGCAAGCCTTGTGCTGGACGGACCCGGTGATCCCCGGTTGGCTGCCTTCGTCGCCCGATACGCCGGGGGTGGGCAGGGAGGTGAGCCCGGTGGCGAGTGCACCGGAGGCACCGGGTCACCCATCATCTAGACCCGGCCGGACCCGACCCGGCCATCGGGGTCCCACCGTCTGATGACAGCTGGTGACCTTCTCCCCTACCGGGGATGCCTCGCGCGGACGATGCTGAGCACAGGAAGCCAAATGGCTGGGAGGTCACCGCCATGATGCACTACGGATACGGGAACGGCGGCGGGCACTGGGCCATGTGGATCCTCATGATCGTTGCCATGCTCGTGCTTTGGGGAGCGCTCGCTTGGATCATCGTCACCCTCCTTCGCCAGAGGGGAGGCAACTCCGAACCTCGCGGCGGGGCGCCCGGCGGGCCCGGTCCAGAACCGCTCCGGATCCTCGATGAGCGCCTGGCCCGTGGGGAGATCGAGGAAGAGGAGTACAAGCGTCGTCGGGACCTGATCAAAGGGAACCAATGAGCGGCGGACACAACAGAGCCCCCTGCGGACTGGTGGTCGCATCGGTCGTCGCGGTCGTGGCCCTGGCGGTCGGGTCTGGCACACTCGTCGCCGCGGTGGCCAACGGACAGCCCTCGCCGGTCGATGGCACCTTCGGCGCCGTCTCGTGCTCGGCACCCACTGCACACGGCACCACCACCGAGGTGACCATCACCGATTCGGGCAACTCGATGATGGGCCAGGCCCCGATGATGGCGACCTTGAGAGCGAACCCCGACACGGTGCCCGCCGGACAGGTCTCCTTCGTCGCGTCCAACCGCGGTGCCCTCGTCCACGAGATAGTGGTGCTCCCGCTCGGCGGCGACGGACCAGGCACGAGGACGACGGGAAGCGGCGGAAAGATCGACGAAGCCCGGAACCTGGGTGAGGCCTCTCGCTCCTGTGCCGGCTGCAGCGGTAACGACATCGCCCCGGGCAGCATCGGATGGACGACGATGACCTTGAAGCCCGGTCGCTACGAGCTGGTCTGCGACGAACCCTGGCACTACGCCGCAGGGATGTTCGACGTCCTGACCGTGACCTGACGCTCGGGTCCCACTCGGGCATCAGCCGGTGCGCCCTCACCTTGTCCCAGCCGCCGAGTCCCTCCGTACCCGTGCCGCTATAGTGGAGATATACACCTAGGGGGTATAGGTATGGATGAGCACGCGCAACCCGGCTACAGCGACGAGAAAGCCCTGGTACAGAAGCGACTGCGCCGGATCGAAGGCCAGATCCGGGGCCTCCAGCGCATGATCGACGAGGACCGCTACTGCATCGATATTCTGGAACAGGTGGCGGCGGCCACCCGGGCGCTGCAATCGGTAGCGCTCGTCCTCCTCGACGAGCACATGACCCACTGCGTGTCCGACGCGGTCCGCCACGGCGGCAAAGAGGCGACAGCCAAGCTCACCGAGGCATCGCTGGCCATCGCCCGACTGGTGCGCTCGTGACCGCGGCAGTCCTCGCCAACGCCCCCGTCGTCGACTCGATCGGGCGGAGCCTGCGCGAGGGCTTCTTCATGTTCTGGGAGACCTTGTGGCCCCTGATCCTCGGATTCGCTCTGTCCGGTGCCGTGCAAGCGTTTGTGAGCCGCGAGCCGATGCAGAAGAAGATGGGCGACCACGGCCCGAGGTCGATCGCCCGGGCCGGGGGGTACGGCATGGTCTCCTCGTCCTGCTCGTACGCGGCATCAGCCATGTCGAAGTCGCTCTTCGTCAAGGGCGCCGACTTCGTCGCCTCCATGGTCTTCATGTTCGCCTCCACCAACCTGGTGCTCGAGCTCGGCATCGTGCTGGTCGTGCTCATGGGCTGGCAGTTCGCTGCCGCCGAGTTCGTCGGTGGCGCGATCATGATCGTCTTCCTCACGCTCGTCGGTGGGCTGTGGTTCCGGGGTCGGATGATCGTCGAGGCCCGGCAACGGCTGACAGCGGAGTCCGCAGGGGGCCACCGGCACGGGCCCGAGGAGGACACCGCACTCCAGCGCGAGCCGTGGGGGACGAAGCTGCGATCCAAAGGGGGCTGGGCGAACGCTGCCACCTACACCATGGCCGATCTCACCATGCTCCGGAAGGAGTTGGTGATCGGCTACACCGTCGCCGGCTTCCTTGCCGTACTGGTTCCCGTGCGGGCCTGGAGCGTCGTCTTCCTCCACGGCCACGGCTTCTGGACGAGCGTCGAAAACGTCATCGTGGGCC
The DNA here is from genome assembly GCA_017883135.1 of Acidimicrobiales bacterium. Lineage (GTDB taxonomy): Bacteria > Actinomycetota > Acidimicrobiia > Acidimicrobiales > RAAP-2 > Bog-756. The sequence goes on along the minus strand of JADGOE010000071.1, from coordinate 6,301 downwards.
CTTTTATCGCCATCATCAGTTTCGTCTGCTCGATCGGAAACGTGCCGCTGGCCGCAGCGCTCTGGCACGGGGGCATCTCCTTCGGCGGCGTGATCTCCTTCATCTTCGCCGATCTGATCGCCTTCCCCCTGCTCCTCATCTACCGCCGCTACTACGGCATGAAGCTCACGCTCCGCATGCTGGCCGTCTTCTGGGGGGTCATGGCGACCGCCGGCCTCCTCGTTGAAGGCATCTTTCTGGCCGCCGGGATCATCCCGACCACCCGGCCCACCACGGTGGCGCCGGCCCACTTCGAGTGGAACTACACCACCTATCTCAACATCGTCTTTCTGGCACTGTTCGGACTCCTGTACTGGACCTACCGGAACCGCGAACGGCTCGGTGGCGGCAGCGGCTACGCACTCGACCCCGTCTGTGGCATGCAGGTCGAGATGGCCAACGCTCCGGCCTCGGTCCCCCACCAGGGCCACCGGGTGTACTTCTGCTCCGATCGCTGCCGTATCCGCTTCGATGCCGACCCCGCCCGGTTCGCCAAGGACCTCGGTACAACCGATGCCGATGGGAGCAGGCCGATGAGCTCAGGCGCCGTGGCTCCGCGGCCGGCTGCCGACCCTGCCTGGGGAGGGACCCACGTCGATCCGGTCTGCGGGATGACGGTCGACCCGGCAGACGCCGCCGCCCACTTGGTCAGCGATGGCCACGATGTCTACTTCTGTTGTGTCGGTTGCAGCCAGGCCTTCACTGCCGACCCCGGTGCCTATCCGCTCGGCTCGCGTTCCTGATGCTCTGTGTCTTCAGCCGCCGATGTGCCGGCGACTGAAGCCAATGTGGCGACATGCTTGCAGTCGATCCGGCGGCAATCGTCGGTCAACCCTGTCCCACCTGCCCGACATGGTGTTATGTTCTCGCGCCGAAAGGGAGCCCGCACGCCCCCGGAAGGTAGGTTCGATGCGAGGAGTCCGCAGTACCGCAGAGGGCATTCAGGTGGTCAGCACGGCGAAGGCACCGACCGGCGGGGTCCGGGTGTCGGTGGCCGGCTCGGGGATCTGCGGCTCCGACCTCCACCTGGCGTCGTTCGGCCCATCGAGCGTGACGCTCGGCCACGAGTTCTGCGGCCGGCTCGACGATGGTACCCCGGTGGCGGTCCTCCCCATCGTGACCTGTGGCCATTGCGAGCGATGCCTCGCCGGTCACGATCAGCAGTGCGCATCGGCGTTGGGGGCGATGTACGGTGTCAGTCTCGACGGTGGCCTGGCCGATGAGGTCTGGGTGGACCCCGGGTGCGCCAAGGTCCTTCCGCCCGGCGTGGCGCTCGACAATGCCTGCCTCGTCGAACCGATCGCGGTGGCCCTGCACGGCATCAACCGGGCCGGGGTGGAAGCCGGCATGCGCGTGCTGGTCATCGGAGCCGGACCGATCGGGCTCTGCACCATCGCTGCAGCCCGTTCGGTCGGAGCATCGGTGGACCTCGTGGCAAACCGCCGCCGGCGCATCGAGGCAGGGGAACGGCTCGGCGCCAACACCTCGGTGGGAACCGAGTACGACGTCGTCCTCGAGGCCGCAGGCACACAGGGATCGATGGACAAGGCCATCCAACTGGTGCGCCCAGGTGGCACCATCTCCATCCTCGGCAACTTCTGGGACCCGGTGGCGGTGGGTCTCGGGTTCCAGATAAAAGAGGTCACCCTTCTGCCGTCGTACACCTACGGTCACCACCACGGCGTGTCCGAGTTCGAGGACGCCGTCCGGGTGCTCGGGGCCGTGCCCGACCTTGGCGACACGATCGTCACCCACCGCTTCCCCCTCGATGATGCCGCCGAGGCATTTCGGGTGGCCGGCAATCGTAGCACCGATGCAATCAAGGTGGTGGTCCATCCATGACGGGTCCGGTCGAGGCCGTCCCCCGCACCGACTGATCGGGACGCTCGGGTTCGGCCCGGGTGAGCCCCAGGTCGCGACCCCAACTTCCGCCCGGTGCGGCATAGACTTTTCGGCCGTGAGGGGCAAGTGGGAAGGGGCACCGAGGAGGTCTGCGTTCGGCACGGGAGCGAGCGCGGACCGCGGACGATCAGAGTCCGGCCCGCAGGTGGATCGGCGCCTGATCCGGGGCGACCGGACCCGAAGAGCGATCATCGAAGCGATGATCGCTCTGCTCGAGGCAGGGAACGTCCATCCCACCGCTCGCCAGGTTGCCGAGCAGGCCCACGTCTCCGTTCGATCGTTGTTCCACCACTTCGAGGACGTCGACACGCTCTTCCTCGGTGCCGCCCAGTTGCACGCAGTGCGTCACCGGCCCCTGATCGTCGCCATCCCGCCCCACGGTCCTCTCCAGCCACGGGTCCGCGCCACCTGTCATCAGCGCCGCAACCTCTTCGAGACCATCGCCCCGGTGCACCGGGTGGTCCAGACCAGAAGCGAAAGGCTGCCCGCGCTTGCCGCGCTCCTCGCTGACCACCGATCCCTACTGCGCCGTCAGCTGGCCGTCACCCTTGCACCGGAGCTCGGAACTCGCGGGCCTGGTGCGGAGCTCCTACTCGAGGCGCTGGAGCTGGCCACCGGGTGGGAGACCTGGCACGCCCTCAGGGACCACACCCGTCATTCGGCGTCCTCGGCCGAACGGGTCACGGTCTATACGGTGAGCCGCCTCCTGCACTGAGTAGGAACGCCACACCGATCGGCCGTCACGCCGGTGCCGACCACGGTGTCTCATTGAACCGGCTCAGCACCGGCCCGTCGGCACCCCAGGTGACCCGTGTGAGCGACGCCGTCGCAAGGTAGAGGCGCCAGGCCCCCTCGTCGCCGAGGCCCAATGCCCAGCACGCCGCGGCTTTGATCGGCGAGACGTGACTCACCACCACCACCGGCCCAGGACCGCGAGCCCCCTCGCCCTCGGTGGCGAAGAGCTCTTCGCAGGCCGCTCGGACCCGCACGCCGGTCTCGGACAGCGTCTCACCACCCGGTGGCCGGAAGTCCGGGTCCTTCCTCCATCGGGCCCACACCTCCGAAGGCACCGCGCCCAGCGGACGCCCGTCGAGCTCGCCGTAGTCGACCTCGACCCAACGATCGTCGATCTCTACAGGCAGGCCGGTCCCCAACGCCTCGGCCGTGTCGCGGGCCCGGGACAGCGGGCTGGAGATGATGCGGGAGGCGCCGGCCACCGACGGGCCGAGTGTCCGGGCCTGGGTCAGACCGCGCTCGGTGAGCGGCGCATCCATGCGCCCCAACAACAGCCCGGCGGCATTGCCGGTGGACTCGCCGTGGCGGACGAGGATCAGCACGTGACGATCGACTCGGCGCTCACGGGATCAGTGCACCAGTATGCGGTCGCACTGGGCGCAGGTGGCGACCTCGTCGGGCGGCAGATGGTGGATACGCTCGATCTCGACCGACGAGAGCGTGAGGTGGCAGCCATCACAGTGGTCACCCGCCAGGCGTGCCGCTCCCACCCCACCCAGGTGGGACCGGAGCCTCTCGTAGCGCTCGGCCAGGTCGGCCGGAAGACCCGAGGCGCACTCCGCCCGCTTGGCCTCCTCGGTGGTGATCGAGGCCCTGATCGCGACTTCCGACTCGGCGACGGCGGACTCGAGCCGTGACGCCCTACCGGCCAATCCGTCCAGGGCGCCCTGGTTGTCGGCCAACACCAGGTCCAGCGGCTCCTCTTCTTCGAGGAGCCTGATCTCCTCCTCTTCGAGCTGAGCCTGTCGGGCGGCAAGCTGGTGAACCTCGTGGTCCATGGCCTGCAGATCGCGAGGAGCGAACGGCTGTCCCGACCGCATCCTCTGTTCGATCTCGTGACGACGTGCGGCGGTGGTGGCGATCCGATCCTCCAACGTGCGCTGGCGGTCGGCGAGGTCGTCCACCTGACCCCGCACCTCGGCCATCGCAGCCGTCAGTGCGGCGCGGCCACGTTCCACCTCGATGAGTTCGGTGCGCTCGGGGAGCGTCTGGATTCGATGCCGCAACTGGTCGAGCGTGGTGTCATGCAGCTGCACTTGCATCAGGGTGTCGAACGGCTCGGCCATCGCTTGTCCTCTCACTCTCGACAGGCTGCTCACCCCCGAGAGGCCTCGATCAGCCTACGGGCGGCCACGAGTGCGCCCGCCAATGCCTCGTCGGACGCGCCGGACGCGGCCTCCCAGGTGAACCATGCCACGTCCTGGCTCTCGCCGGGGGCCGGTGCGGGGTCCTCGTCCGGACCCGACACCAGGTAGCGCAGGTCGAGATGGACATGTCCGTTGGCAGCCGGGTGGACATCCACATGCACCAGTGCGGGGCCCTCCGCCGGATGAGTCACTGCCAGACCCGTCTCCTCCAAGCACTCGCGGATCACCGCTTCCTCCGGAGTCTCGCCGGCATCGAGATGGCCGCCGGGCTGCAGCCACCGATGGAGGCGCCGATGCTTGTGGAGGACCACCCCCCGTGGGCCGACCACGATGGCCGAAGCGGTGACGTGGGTCGGATCGGCATGCTCGTCGAACGGGCGATCCAGTCGATCCAACTCGGACAGCAGCACTGCTTTCGATGCCGCCTCCCGCACCCCGGCGGTGCGGTGCTCACAGACGGCGCTGCGGAGGCGGTCGATCGCCGCTGCGGCTCGCCCTGGTGATGCCCTAGCCCGGTCCTCGGGCCGTTGATCCGCCCCGGCCGAGGTCACCGCGCCCCTGCCCGCGACAAGGGCGCCGGTGTCGCGCGTGCCGCCGGCCGGCTCAGGCCGACTTGCGGCGTTGCCGGTGGATGCGCCGCCGTTCACGTTCGGTGGTGCCTCCCCAGATTCCTTCGCGCTCCCGGTTGCCCAAGGCATGCTCGAGACACGATTCGCGCACGGCGCACAGATCGCAAATGGCCTTTGCCTCACCGGCCTCCTCATCGGAGACCGGGTAGAACACATCTGGATCGATGCCCCGGCAGGCTGCGTGCTTGCGCCAGGTGGCACTCATGCGAACGTCACTTCCTAGATACTGTTGGGATCACTGGTCAGACCGCCAGAGCAAAGCATCGGTGACCTGGGATAATGCGGCCTACCGACGAAAACTGGCGGAAGTGACAGTATGGCCCACCAGAGGTGGCGGTGTCCACAACCGCCGGCGACTTCGTGCTGTGGCGCCCGGGGTCGCACCGGGCAGCCGGGCCCCATCCCCTAGGATCACCCGACGTCCCAGATCCACCTCACCCTCATCTGAAGGAGCCCGCCCATGCCGCCAGAACCACTTCGGGGCAAGTCCATTGTCGTCACCGGGGTCACCGGCCAAGTGGCGGAACCGGTGGCGGTGGCCCTGGCCAGGGACAACCAGGTGGTCGGAGCAGCCAGGTTCAGGGACGAAGCAGCCCGTCACCGTCTCGAAGGCGCAGGGGTGCGGTGCGTGCCGATCGACCTTTCCACCGGTGACGTGGCTGACCTCCCCGCCGATGCCGACTACGTCATCAATTTCGCGGTGGCCAAGTCCAACCAGTGGGAGCTCGACCTGCAGACCAACAGCGGCGGCCTGGCTTGGTTGATGGAGCACCACCAAGGGGCGACCGCGTTCGTGCACTGCTCCACCACCGCCGTGTACAAGCCCATGGGCCATCACGTCTTCGCCGAAGAGGACGAGCTCGGGGACAACCACGGCATCTGGCCGTTCCTCCGGACCTACAGCATCTGCAAGATCGCTGCCGAGGCGACCGCACGGTGGGCGTCCGAGCGGTTTGACCTTCCCACCACCGTGGCCCGGCTGTCCGTTCCCTACGGTGACCGAGGTGGGTGGCCTGCCATCCACCTCGAGATGATGATCAACGGCAGCGAGATACCGGTGCACCTCGATGCACCCAGCGTCTACCACCCCTTGCACGAAGACGACATCATCGCGATGATCCCCGGGCTGATCGGTGCCGCGGCCACCCCGGCCACCACGGTGAACTGGGGCGGTGACCAGGCGGTGAGCATCGAGGAGTGGTGCGGGTACCTCTCCCAGCTGACCGGTGTGCCGGCCCGGTTCGCACCGACTCGGGACACCATCGACAGCGTGCAGATCGACCTGACCAGGATGCACGAGTTGGTCGGGACCACGACGGTCGGATGGCAAGAGGGAATGCGCCGGATGGTGGCCGCCCGCCACCCGGAGCTACAGCCTGGCTGAAGGCGGCCGGCCGGCTCTGTCGAACAAGCCTGGCATCGAGCCGCTGTCAAGCCGAGCTTACCGGTGGACAGTACACGTTGCCCACCGACCGCATTGACTCGTTAGAAACCTCCGCGTAGCCCCATACGTTGCCTCAACTAAGAATCTCCGCCTGGCGGGGGTCCCAGGGACCGGTGATGTCGTGG
>JADGOE010000070.1 GCA_017883135.1 Acidimicrobiales bacterium | reverse complement strand
CAGGGGCAGTAGCTCAGTGGTCAGAGCAGGGGACTCATAATCCCTCGGTCGCAGGTTCGATCCCTGCCTGCCCCACCCGTCGCACCGGATATAGCCTCAGCAGACCACGACAGGAGAACCATGGACATCGAGCAGTTCTACAGCGCCGACGAGCGCCGCCGGCAGTCGGCCGAGGTCGAATTCGGTACCAACTGGTTCGATGACAAGGGCAACAGGTACGAGCTCAGCTGGGTGGAGGACACCGGCGAGCTCTACGCCATGCTCGAACTGGTCCCCGAGGCCGACTCGTGGACTCCCTTCGGTGATATCGAGGTCGAGAACCTGCCGGTGGACCGTCTGGTGGTGACCGTCATCGGCAACATCCCAACGATCGACGGGGTGGAGGGCATTCTGGCCGGGTGGTCCGATGAGATGGCCAAACCCGACGGCATCTCGTGGGTGGCGGAACGCCTGCGCTCCAATGGAGTGGCGACATCCGACGCGTCCTGATCGACGTCCTCCGGCCACCGGTGATCGGGTCGATCGACTCTTTCCCGATGACGGAACGGACGTGGCAGGGTCCGGGGCGTCAGACGACTGAGTGGAGGCACGGGTAGCGATGGAAGTGGTGGTCGATCTTTCGGCAGGGGGGGTGTCCCTCCGGCATCGCGACGACGTCATGCGGTTTGCTGTGCGGGCAATTCCGCAGCACGCAGGGGAAGGCGAGGACGAGGGAGCCCTCGGGCCACTGGCGGCCGCGCTGAGCCTCCATGACGCCGGCCGTGTGGACTCGACCGGCACCGTCTTCGTCCCCCCCATCGCGGTGCGCCAATTGGCCACCGAGGCAGCTGCGGGCGAGGGGCGAGCCCTCGATCCCGGATGGGAAGCCGGGTTCGCAGGCATGCTCGAGTATGCGACTGGGCAGGGATGGGTCACCGACGACGGTTCCATCCGTGCCCACATCGAGTGGGGGGAGTGAGCGATGCGGTTCTCCTATGCCGAGTCGATGGTCGACCCTGCCTTCTACCTGCCGTTGGCCATGGCCGCCGAGGACGCGGGCTACGACGGCATGGTCGTGCCCGACAGCATCTGCTACCCGCTCGAGTCCGACTCGAAGTACCCCTTCTCGCCCGATCACAGCCGTGAGTTCCTCGAGGACAAGCCGTTCATCGAGCCCTTCTCGTTGATTCCCGCGATGGGAGCGGTGACCAAGCGCATCCGGTTCATCACCTTCGTCCTCAAGCTGCCCACCCGGCATCCGCTGCTGGTCGCCAAGCAGGCCACCTCGGTGGCGGTACTGACGGGCAACCGCTTGGCGCTCGGGGTCGGCACCAGCCCCTGGCCCGAGGACTACCTGCTGTGCGATGTGCCGTGGGAGGGACGCGGACGCCGTATGGACGAGGCAGTCGACATCGTGCGCGGACTGTCCGCCGGCGGGTACTTCGAGTACCACGGCGAGGTGTACGACCTCCCCCCGGTGAAGATCAGCCCAACGCCGAGCCTGCCGTTCCCCATTCTGGTGGGAGGGCACGCCAAGCCCGCACTTCGCCGGGCGGCCCGCTCGGACGGTTGGCTCCACGGTGGTGGTGATCCGGAAGAGCTCCCCGGACTGCTCGAACAGTTGGCCCGCCTGCGGGAGGAGGAGGGCACCGCCGATCGCCCGTTCGAGGTGCACGTGATCTCAGCTGACGCCTTCACCGTCGATGGCGTCCACCGCCTCGAGGAACAGGGTGTCACCGACGTGATCGTCGGTTTCCGGTGGCCGTACGTAGGTGGGCCCGACACCGAGCCCCTGCAGGCCAAGGTCGACAACCTCGCCAAGTTCGCCGACGACGTGATCGCCAAGGTGGGCCGATGAGCACGGCTCGCGAGCTCGGGGAGGCATCGATGGCTGCCGTCGAGGCCCATGACGGGCAGGCCTGGCTGGCGCTCTTTGCCGATGACGCCGTGGTGGAGGATCCGATCGGGCCATCCATGTTCGACCCCGAGGGAAGGGGCCACCGGGGGACCGAGGCGATCGCGGCGTTCTACGACACCGTCATCAGGAGCAACGAGTCGATCGAGTTCGACATCCGTCAGTCGTTCCTCTGTGGCGACGAGGTGGCCAACGTGGGGGTCATCCGGATCACCTTTGCCGGGGGGTCAGCCGTGGAGGTGGACGGTGTCTACACCTACCGCCGGTCGCCGGATGGCAAGCTCGCCGCCATCCGTGCCTACTGGGAGCCCGACGCCATCCGTTCGGTTTCCTAGGACCGCTCAGTCTCAGCCCTCGAATCCGTACTGCTGGTGGGGCCCCATCACCGCACACTCGAACATGCCGTACCCCACCTGCCCGTCGCAGGTGAAGCGGGCGGCGTACTCGGTGAGTCCCCAGTTGGAGTAGGTCGGATCGGCCGGAGGGACCTCCTGGCCCTGGACGACCAGGTCGCCCTGGTACATCCCGTGCTTCCAGTCGGGCTCGAGCCCGTACCCGCTGCCGAGCAGGAGGGGGAAGGCCAGCAAGGTCTCGACCTCGACCTCGGCGGTCTTCTCGCCGTGGGAGCCGTAGTAGGACAGGGTGGCGCCGGTGACGGTCCGGGTCCCCGGGGCGAATCGCAGTTCGTGCTCGGGCCGGCCCAGCCACTCGGCGCCGCGGCCGGAACCGATGGGGAACACCCGGTGGGCATCTTGCATGATGCGCTCACCGGTGGGCCGCTCCTGCACGATGGTCACCATGGCGTGGTCCTCGAACCGCACCGGTGCGTAGATCCAGAAAAAGCCCCCCGCTGTGTCGGTGGCCCGGATGCCCGGGGGCTCGGACTCACCCACCGGGCGAACTCCCCACGAGCGGTCCCGTGACCCCCACCAGCGGTCGGGAGTCAGTTGAACCTCACGATCGCCGAGGGAGAGCGTGCCGGTCCACGATCCCAGCTGGGCGAAACGTGTGGAATCGAAGGTGACCCTGCTGAATTGGCGATCGAAGTGGCGCGACTCGAGATGGGCTTCGGAGAAGCCGTCATAGACGGCGTCGAGCTCTATGCCCCACTCGTTGGGCTCGACGATGACCCGCACCTGCTCCAATCCCTTCAACACCTCCACCCGGATCGGTCCCACCGAGGCGTCCATGCGATCGGCACCGAGGACCTTGGAGGACCGCACCACCCGATGGTCGTTCCCCCAGAGCACCGAGACGAAGGCATCGGCCACGCTCAGATTGGGGTACTGGCCCACCCCGATCACCGCAAAGAGCTCGTCGTCGGTCCCGTGCACCTCACCGGTCCCGTGGATGTTGAAGTAGTAGCGGTCGTAGAAGTTGCGATCCGAAGTGGCCACGTAGCGCATGGGCTCGGAGATCTGGTGGACCGGATAGTCGTCGAGTGGCGAGAGCACGGCTACTCCTCTGTAGTCACCGGCCTTCGGCCGCGTGTCGGATTCCGCTGGGTGGGTCGGGCTGAGCGTATCCGTGATCGCAACGACGGGCGTGCGGGTTTGACCCGGGCTACGATTTCGGTCTGGCCCGTCCGTCCCCCGACCCATGATGGAGGTCGCGATCGGCCATCGAGTAGATCCGGTTGCACCCTGGGAGGGCCAGTGAAGTCGTACGATCGTCTGTTCATCGGTGGAGAGTGGGTCGAGCCGTCGTCCTCCTCGGTCTTCGACGTGGTGTCGCCCACCACTGAGGAGCTGGTCGGGCGGGTCCCCGAGGCCCAGAACGCCGACATCGATCGAGCCGTGTCCGCGGCGCGAGAGGCGTTCGACCACGGGCCCTGGCCCCATATGGCCCCGGCCGAGCGGGGGGCCATCCTGACCAAGGTTGCCGAGGCCATCCGCAACGACATGCAGGGCATCTCTGAGCTGATCTCCAACGAGATGGGCTCGCCCGTCTCGTGGGGCCTTCTGGCCCAAGTATTGGCCCCCACGATGATCCTCGACTACTACGCAGGTCTGGGATCGACGTTCGCCTTCGACACCGTCAAGGATGGGCTGATCGGTCCGGTGATGGTGTCCAAGGAGCCGATCGGTGTCGTGGCGGCGATCACCCCGTGGAACGTCCCGCTGTTTCTGGCCGCGGCCAAGCTCTCGCCGGCGTTGCTGTCGGGTAGCACCGTGGTCTTCAAGCCAGCCCCTGAAACCCCGCTCGACGCCAACGTACTGGCCGAGATCTTCGCCGATGCCGGCCTCCCCAAGGGCGTGCTGAGCGTCGTGCCGGCCGGGCGCGAGGTGGGCGAGTACCTGGTCAACCACCCCGAGGTGAACAAGGTGTCCTTCACCGGCTCAACGGCGGCAGGGCGCAAGATCGGCGCGGCCTGCGGGGCGAACCTCAAGCGGTTCAGCCTCGAGTTGGGCGGAAAGTCGGCGGCGATCCTCCTCGACGACGTTAACCTCGACGAGTCGCTTCCCCTCATGCTGCCCAACGCCATCATGAACAACGGCGAGGCGTGCATCTCGCTGACCCGGATCCTCGCCCCTCGCGATCGCTACACCGAGGTGACCAAAGCCCTGGTGGAGCTGGTGCGGGTCATGAAGGTCGGGGACGCCCTCGATCCGTCCACCGAGGTCGGGCCGCTGGTCGCCGAGCGTCAGCGCGATCGGGTGGAGAACTACATCCGGATCGGGCAGGAGGAAGGGGCCAAGGTGGCGATCGGCGGCGGTCGCCCCGAGGGATTTACCACTGGCTGGTTCGTCGAGCCGACCGTCTTCGTGGATGTGGACAACAGCATGCGTATCGCTCAAGAGGAGATCTTCGGGCCGGTGCTGACGGTGATCCCCTACGACGACGACGCCGACGCGGTCCGGATCGCCAACGACTCAGACTACGGACTGTGCGGCGCGGTCTTCAGTGGTGACAACGACCGTGGCCTCGCGGTCGCACGGCAGGTCCGCACCGGCACCTACATGGTGAACTCCAACATCCCCATCGACTTCTCGTCGCCGTTCGGCGGGTACAAGGCTTCCGGCGTGGGGCGCGAGTTCGGCGAGGATGGTCTCGAGCTCTTCCTCGAGAAGAAGACCATCAACCTTCCTGCCGGGTTCAGCCCAAAGGTGTGACCGGAGCCGGTCGGCCCGGTCGGCCGATGCCGCTGCCATGATCGGCCAGCCGCGCCATCAGGGGGTGCAGCCGGCCGAGCCCCCTTCGGCGACGGTGATTTCTGCGTGGCCGATGTGGGTGTTGGGCGGTGCATTTCTCGTTGACGCCATCGACCAGAACGTGGTGCGCGGACTGATCCCCCAGCTCAAGCAGTACTTCGGGGTCGGCGACCTGGCCATCGGGGTGTTGATGTCGGCGTTCGTGCTGGTGAACGGCCTGGTGACCCTGCCGGCGGGCTACCTGGCAGATCGTTGGGCCCGCACCCGGGCGGCATCGTTCACCATCGCGACCTGGTCGGTGGTATCGGCCGCTTGCTCGCTGGTCCCGACATTCGGGATGCTGGTGGCGCTCCGTGGGGTGCTTGGATTCGGCCAGGGCGTGACCGACCCGTCCGTATCGAGCCTGGTCCCCGACTACTACGTGCTGGAGCGTCGCGGCCGGGCGTTCTCAGTGCAGCAGTGCCTGACCTTCGTGGGCACCGGCGTAGGTGTGCTGGCCGGAGGTCTGATCGGCCCGGCATTCGGCTGGAGGCCAGCGCTGGTGGTGGTCTCCCTGCCCGGGCTGGTGGTGGCGGTGCTGGTGCTTCGGCTGCGAGAGCCCAGGCGTGGGGCGGCCGATCGGGTGCGAGCCGGTGCTGCCGATCAGATCGAGCTCGTCGATGCGGGCGATCCCCATTCGCCCCTCTTCGAGGAAGGCCTGAGCCGGTTCGTCCGCGACCTCGTCATCGGGTTGCGGCGGGATGTGAAGGTGATCCTGGCCATTCCCACCCTTCGCTTCGCCCTGGCCGGGGTGTCCGCCGTCCTGTTCGTGTTGACCGCGGTGGCGTCGTGGATGACCGAGTTCTACCAACGTCAGCTCGGGCTGAATCAGGCCGGTGCCACGGCCACCTTTTTGGTGATGGTGGTGGTGGGCGGGATCCCCGGCGTGATCGTCGGTGGTCGGGTGGCCGATCGATGGGCATCAAGGATCGTCGGGGCTCGGGTGGTGATCCCGGGTGTGGCCCTGATGGTGGCGACCACACTCTTCATCATTTCGTTGGCCCGACTGCCCTACGCAGTGTGCCTGCCACTGCAGCTGGTGGGCTTCTTCTTCGCCACCTCGGCCATCCCGGCCCTACGTGCAGGCCTGACAGACGCGGTGCCCTCCACCGTGCGGGGTACCGGGTTCGGCACCTTCAACCTGGTGTCGGTGATGTTCGGCTCGGCGGCGGCGCCGCTCGTCACCGCCTTCTTCTCCCAGCGGTTCGGTGACAATCTGCGGACGGCATTCCTCATCGAGCTGCCGTTCGCCTATATCGGTGCGGCCCTGCTCATCGCGGCCCGGAGGCATCTCGAAGCAGATACCCAGCGGCTGCTGGTAGTGGTGGCCGAGGCCGTCCAGGGCAACAAGGTCGGGAACTGAGGAGTGCTCGGGCCCGGTCGCGAACGGGTGGCGGCCCGCGTCTGGCAACATGCCGGGAGCGGTGCATCGTCCGGTGAAGTGATCGAGCCGCATGCGTGGGTTCGGAGGACCCAGTCCCGATGAGTGCTGCGATCGACGCGCCAGACACCAGGCCGCCCCCGGCTCCTACCAGGCAGATCGGCCGTCCGATCAGCTTCAGCTTCGTCCCCGCCCTGGACGGATTGCGGGCAATCTCCGTGCTCGGGGTCATGCTCTATCACGGGGGTGCCCCGATCACCAGTGGGGGTTTCCTCACGATCGACGTCTTCTTCGTCCTGTCGGGGTTCTTGATCACCTCGCTGCTGCTCGGCGAGTGGGCCAAGCGCCTGACCATCCGACTGGGCCAGTTTTGGACCAGGCGGGCCCGTCGCCTGCTTCCGGCGTTGCTGGTGATGCTGCTGGGCGTGGCCATCTACGCCAAGGTCTTCGCCAACCCCGGTGAGTTCGCCAACTTGCGGCTCGACTCGCTCTCGACGCTCTTCTACGTGGCCAACTGGCACTTCATCGTCACCGGGAGCAATTACTTCGATCTCACTGCTCAGCCGTCCCCATTGCAGCACATGTGGTCGTTGTCGATCGAGGAACAGTTCTACATCGTGTGGCCACCGGTGGTGCTGGTCGTGCTCCATCTGGGCCGAAGGCTGCGTCCGTCCCGCCGGCTGTGGCCGCTGTTCGCGGTGGCTTCGGTCGGGGCGGTGGTCTCGGCCGTCGACATGCGGTTGTCCTTCTACGGCGGTGCGTCGATCACCCGTCTGTACGAGGGAACCGACACCCGCTCCCAGGACATTCTGGTCGGGGCGGCATTGGCCATCGGCATGGCCATGTGGGCGCAGCACCGGCGAGCACTGCCCGACGCGGCCCCCCCGACCCCGGCGGTCGACCGGTTCGGGCGCGCCCATCCAGCCGCCGGCACCGCCGGAGTCGTCCCACCCCACCCGCACCGCCGCGACGTGCATCGTCGGCGTGGCCCGAGGATCAAGCCGATCACCGCGTGGGAGATCGCGCCGACCTTCGCGCGGGTCGCCTTGCAGGTCCTCGGTTGGTCGGTGCTGGCCACCGGCGTGTACCTGTGGTCCCATCTGACCCGGCCGAGCGCCTTCCTCTTCGAAGGCGGCTACCTGCTCTTCGCCCTCGGAGTGGCCGCGGTCATCTTCTGTGCCATCACCGCACAGTCCGCCTCGTTGTCACGGGCCCTCGGCAACCCGGTGTTCCGGTATGTCGGCAAGATCTCCTACGGGACCTACCTGTGGCACTTCCCGCTGTTCGCCCTCCTCGGTGCCTCTCGGATGCATCTGTACGGCTACCCGCTCCTGGCGGTGCGGATCGCGGTCACCCTGGTGGTGGCCACCGCTTCCTTCTATCTGGTGGAGGAGCCCATCCGCCGCAGCCGAATGCGCTCGTTCACCGAGTGGCGGGCATGGTTGATGACTTCGGCCGCGTTCCTCGGCGTGGTCGCAGTCACTGTGGCGGCCACGCTTCCGTCCCCGGCGGAGGCCGCCGGCACCATTCGGGTGGTCGGCGCCCCGCAAGCAGGCCTGCCGGTGAGGGTGACGGTGTTCGGCGACTCGGTGGCCTGGCGACTGGGGTTCGCCATGCTGGCCAGCCAGCCCCAGGATTCCTATGACGTGAACATCGACAATGGCGCCATCGTGGGGTGCGGCATCCTACGCAGCACCGAGTACATGACCCACGGGGTGCCGAGCACGATAACCCCGCAGTGCAACACGTCGGCACCCAACGATGCGCAGTGGCCGGCACAGTGGAAGGGCGAAATCAATCAATTCCACCCCAATGTGGTGGTCCTCCTTGCCGGCCGGTGGGAGCTGATGGACCGGCTGATCGGCGGGCAGTGGCTGCACATCGGAGACCGGGCCTTCGATGCCGACCTGAAGCAGTCACTGGAGCAGGCGGTTGCGGTGGGCACCTCCAGCGGCGCCCTGATGGTGTTGATGACGTCCCCGTGCTTCGCCTCCGGCGAACAGGACAACGGACTGGCCTGGCCGGAGGACTCGGCGGCGCGGCTGGCCGCCTACAACCGGATGGTGCGCCAGGTCGCAGCAGAGCACCCGGCCACGGTGCAGCTGGATGACTTCGGCGGCCTGCTCTGCCCGGGTGGGACCTATGCCACCTCGCTCGGCGGGGTGCAGATCCGTGACGGCGACGGGGTACACATCGTCCCGACGCTCGCCGCCGGCCGATGGCTCGACGCCCGGGTGCTCCCAGCGGTGATCGGTGTGGGTCGCCTGCAGATGGCCGGCCGCCAGCTGGCTCCCACTGCCACACCCGCCACGGTCCGCTCGCCGACGACATCCGCTTCCGCCACGGTGGCAGGCCCAGCCTCACCTCCCTGAGCTGGGGGTGCCGGCGGGCTGCAACCGTGGCGTGCAATTGTTACCTGTGCAACCTCGACCCGGATCTGGCGTTCGGTCAGGGAGCAGATGGTGCGGGGATGGACGACGGTGGGGGCGGCTGATTGAAGATGGAGGAGGCGACCACCCTGCACTGGGCTTGCAGGGCGGGCACCAAGGTGGCTTCGGGAACCCGATCGCTCTCGGACAGCGTGGTCATGAGGGACTGCCATTGACCGTCGTGATAGGCGGCTTGGGCGGCGATGGGAAGGGCGCTGCGCAGCTGGTCGTAGGCCTGCTGGCCGAGCTTGGCGCCGTCCATCAGGGTGGGCTGGCGTGTCGCTTGGTGGAGCAGGAGGATCGAGCGGTCGACGTGGGTACAGGCCTGGCGGGCCAGGGCCATGCCGCTGTTGCCGCAGGCGGCGAGCGATGTGCCGACGATGACGGTGACGACGACACCTACCAACAGCCGACTGCACCTTCGCAGCGGACCGAGATTGCTCACCCCAGCCAACTGCCGGCGGAGTCGAGGAGATAGCGACTCACCAACAGGCACCGGTCGAAGACCTCGCACATCATCTCCTCGCCGGCCAGCACGTGGGTGAGGGAGACGGGGGAGCGGGCGACGATGTTGAGCCGACGTTCGGCGGCATCGGTCGCTGACGCGTAGGAGTCGATGGCCGAGACTTCGAGTGGAAGCTCGATGCCACCCACCCCGGCCAGGTCGATGGCCAGGCGGAGCAGGTCAGGACCGTTGGGCAGTGGCGGCAGGGACCAGGTGAAGGTCAGGGCGAAGTGGAAGTCGTCCGGAGGCTCTTGGTCCTCGGGGAGGCCGAACACCGCATCTTCAAAGGAGAGCAGCGTCCTCGGATCGACTTCGAGCGCCAGGTGCAGGTCGAGCGGGCCACCACATCCGTCTTCGGGGTGGAGCTCCACTTCCCAGACCTGCCGCAGGGAGTAGGTCTCGACGAAGTGGCGTTCGTCATGCACGTGGAAGCCATGGTCGACCGAGTGATCCTTGAGGTCGGCCACGTACCCGGCCACATCGATGACTGCCACAGGTGCCTCAGTCTACCGGTCCCCAGCCCGCTCCGGTATCGTCGACCCATGGACGACGATGCACTGCTCGAGGTCCTTCATGCGGCGGCTACGGCAGTATCCCGAGCTCTGGACGGCTTGAGCGATTGGGGCCCGGCAGGCACCCGCGACGGGCAGTTCCGGTCGGACCTGGCCGCTGATGCCGCCGCGTTGGTGGTCCTCGACGAGGCCGGACTCGGTGTGATGTCCGAGGAGTCAGGCTCATACCGAGTGGATCGCCCGGTTGTGGTCGCGCTCGACCCGGTGGACGGCTCGACCAACGCTGCACGGGGGATCCCCTGGTATGCCACCAGTCTGTGTGCAGTCGATGTCGAGGGTCCCCGGGTATCCGTGGTCGTCAACCAGGCGTCGGGCGTGCGGTTCGAGGCGGTCCGGGGTGGAGGGGCCCGGCGAGACGGCGCCGCGATCCGAACGTCCACCTGCGAGCATCTGGGCGAGGCAATCATCGGCTTTTCGGGCTATCCGCCCCGCCACTTCGGCTGGTCCCAGTACCGGGGGTTGGGGGCTGCAGCCCTCGACCTGTGTGCGGTCGCCGAAGGGGTGCTCGACGGCTACGCGGTCGTGGGAGGGTCGATGCTCGGGAGTTGGGACTACCTGGGCGGCATGCTGATCTGCACCGAGGCCGGCGCGGTGGTGAGGGAGACGGAAGGAAGGGAGCTGGTCACCCTGGTGCACACCGATCGGCGGGCCCCGGTGGCTGCGTCCACCCCGGCTCTATTGGAAGCCCTTCGCTCCGCAGCGGCAAAGTAGCGTGGCAGCCCCGGGCGTTTAGCTCAGTTGGTTAGAGCAGCTGGCTTACAACCAGCAGGTCATCGGTTCGAGTCCGATAGCGCCCACTGCCTGGGAGAACAGCGTCTTGGTGCATTGCATTGCGCTCAGTCACCTGATAAGTATCGGGAGATGCAAGTCGTTACCACCCTGGCGATTAACGACATCGAGGAACTGGAGCGCGGGTTCACGCTGAGCCTTCGGGCTCGTAATCGTTCTCCCAAGACGATTAAGAGCTACGTCGAGGCCGTGCGTTTGTTTCGTGAGTTTCTTGTTCGGATGGGCATGCCCACCGAGATCGACAAGATCACCAGAGAGCACGTCGAAGCATTCATCGCCGAGCAGCTCGAAAGGTGGCGACCGAAAACGGCCCACGTTCGCTACGGAGACCTCCGGCAGTTCTTCCGGTGGGCCGTGGAGGACGGCGAAATCACCGCCTCCCCGATGTGCAATATGAGCCCACCGACGGTCCCTGAGGTGCCGGTTCCACTGGTGTCGGACGACGACCTGAAGCGCCTGCTGAAGAGTACGGAGGGCAAGGCGTTCGAGCAGAGACGTGATGCTGCCTTGCTGCGGGTCCTCATCGATTGTGGGATCCGATTGGGCGAGTTGACCAACCTCGGGGTCGAGGAGGTTGACTTCGAGACACAGGTGATCGTCGTGTTGGGAAAGGGCAGTCGGCCTCGTGCGGTCCCCTTCGGAGCCAAGACCGGCCAGGCCCTCGATCGGTATCTGCGGATCCGGAAGGGCCATCCTCAAGCCTCGTCGCCGATGCTCTGGCTCGGGTCCAAAGGGCCGTTGAAAGATTCCGGGGTGGCGCAGATGTTACGGCGGCGCTGCGCGGTTGCAGGCATTGCGCAGCTCCACCCTCACCAGCTTCGTCATACGGCTGCCCATAACTGGCTGGCGCTGGGTGGAAATGAGGGTGACGCGATGCGTCTCTTCGGCTGGAGGTCCCGCCAGATGCTGAACCGTTATGGGGCAAGCGCAGCTGATGAGCGAGCCCGTGATGCGTACCGCCGACTGTCGCCCGGTGATCGGCTCTGACCCTGACGATGGTGTGCTGCGGCATTGGTCTACGGCGAAGTTCGGATCACCCTCCACACTCGAGCCCGCGTTGGGTGGCACGTCGACACCCTTGGAAACAACAAGGGAAACTGATTCAAGATTTTCCGTGATACCACCTTGACGGCGACGCAGCAGCCGGTCACAATCAGATCTGCACCGCTGTGCGGTGAACCGCAGTACATGTCGTCCTCCGCTGTAGGAGGAAGGAAGTCAAGAACTCCCTTCTGTCCCCAAGGAGACGACATGTCATCATCGCAGGCGAGCAGCGCTGATAGTGGCCATTCTGGTCCATCAGAGGCGCAGTGGGCTCGAGAGCGGTCGCAGCGGGCCAGCATCGCAGCCCTGACAAGATGGGGCCATGCGGACGCTGTGTCCGGCACCGCGTCGGCCCGAAAAGCCTTCCTGACCAGGTTTCACCTGGAGGCCGACCCCGACGGTGTGCTTCCTGAGGCTGAACGCGATCGTCGTGCTGAACGCCTGAAGAAGGCTTACTTTCGGTCCCTGGCCATGAAGTCGGCCAAGGCGCGCAGTGAGAGGAAGAAGCGTCAGCATCCCTCATCCAAAGGTCCTGTCAACTTGCCCATTGACACGACAGAGGCTTCCCAATGAATGCTGAAGGTGTCGAGCCACTGATCGTGCGCCCAGTGTTCCAGGCTGAATGTCTTCTCAGGCTGCAATCAAGAGCACATGCAGATCCTTGTGGATCAAGTGCCGAGACTATCTGCACGACTGCCAGATTGATCGAAGAGTTTTTGGACTACGACTTGTGTCCACGTTGTGGCGGACGCAATGACGGGGTCGTGGATTCGGAAACCGTCATCGGATCAATGGAGACGGTGTGCCGATGCATCCCGATCTGCTCGTTCTGCGCTCAAGCAGAATCCTTGTCGCTATGCGTCGGCAAAATGACCACTGGCGACAATAACTTGATCATGGCGATGCACGTCTTCGTCGACGAGTGGCCCATTGACCGTCACAGGCAGATGCGGGCCCTCGTGGAATGGCAAGGACGGCACCCAGGTCAGAGTTCACGCGTTGCTCGCGCCGCCTCCCAGCTGAACGGCATCGACACGGGGCACCCACATGGGATCCCGCGTCTTGGCACGAGCCAACTCCGAGGAGTGTGATGAAGGATCGAACTGGACCGGGGAAGGCAGCCAGCGGGTCCACCCGACACATCCTGGAGTGGGTCGACGACTACCTGTCACGAGGGTGGTCCCTCTTGCCGCTGTACTCAATCGAGTTCGGACACTGCACCTGCTATCGGGGTCGCCAGTGCAAGAGCCCCGGTAAGCACCCGCGAATTCACGATGGCAGCAAGGGGGCGACGACAGACCTACGTCGAATACGTTCTTGGATAGGGAACGACCCGCACATCAATCTGGGGATCTCGACTGGTGGAACAGCGGCCCTCGTGGTGCTCGATGTTGATCCTCGGCACCAGGGCGATCGGTCCCTCGCCCACCTTGAAGGTCGGGAGGGAGCACTTCCTCGGACCTACACCGTGAGGACAGGGGGCGGTGGTTGGCATTGGGCTTGATCCGGTTCGACGGACAGGTTGCTTGTGTTGATCATGCCGCCTGACGGTCGGCGTTGCGGTGGACAGCTTCCCATTCGGCGGGACTGCA
>JADGOE010000069.1 GCA_017883135.1 Acidimicrobiales bacterium | reverse complement strand
CGCTTCGACGCCATCACCCGAGGCAGGAGCCCAGTGCGGTAGTGCCGCACGCTGGGATCTGTGCGGGGGGCCGCCCGAGAGGGCGGTCCCTACCGCGATTGGGTGATCGTCGGAGCACCGGAGGTGGCGTGACCAGCGCGCGTGTGCGCGAACGGGTGAACCCGGTGTCGGCTACCGTCTGCCCGACCGAGGAGAACCGATGATCGAACATGTGGTCGAAGAGTGGCACGCCTATCTGAGAGGTGAGCTGCCGGGTGGGCTTGACGGGCTGCTCGACGACGACGTCGTGTTCTACTCGCCGATCGTCTACACGCCGCAGAAGGGCAAAGCGATCACTGCTCTCTATCTGCAAGCGGCCGGCCAGACCCTCCCAGGCGATCAGAAAGCAGGGAAATCGGGGGGCGGCGACCCGCCCCGCGCCTTCCACTACACGAAGTCCGTGTTGGCTGGGGACACCGCGGTGCTCGAGTTCGAGACCACCATCGGGGGCAAGTACGTCAACGGTGTCGACATCATCCGCTGCAATGACGAAGGACGCATCGTCGAGTTCCGGGTGATGATCCGACCGTTGCAGGCGATCAATCTGGTGCACCAGCAGATGGCGGCAGTGCTCGAACGGATGAATCCGGGCGACTGACGTCCATTGGAACGAGGAGCTGGCCCGCCGATCCGGAGGAGCGTCTTGCCGGTGGGGAGGGATGGAACAACAGGTCGGGCGGGTACTCCTCTTGGATGTGCACGGACCCACCGATCGCGTGAGGCATCGGTCCGCGATCGCTGCCACGGGCTTGGCTCCGGTCCCGAGTGTGCCAGGCACCGATACACGCCACGCCACGCTCAGATCCGAAGATCCCCTAATCGGTTTCGAAACACTTGGCGAGGAGGGCATCCAGAACTTCCATGTTGCCGCTCACGTGGAGCTCCCCTGTCTCGGCCTTGGAGATGTCGAGCGAAGGACAGAAGGCTTCGGTGTCCCCACAGAAGAAGTGCGGCGAGCCTTTGACCCCTCGCAACTGACCGTGGTGCCATTCATCGAGCACTGCTCGTACGTCTTCCTCGTCAGCGGGTCCGATGCCGTACGCCCTCGTCACGTCGGCCAGTACATGAGGGCGCGAGATGTCGAGGCCCTGCTCGAATAGTGCATCACGCAAGGCGAGGCTGACTGCTTCGCCCAGCCTGATGTCCTTGCGGTAAGCGGCGCGAACACTCGCAAGGGCTGGCAGAGAGGTTCGCGGAAAATGATCGGGATCGAAATGGCTGAAGAGCTCCGGTGCGACCTGTGCGCGTAGATCACGTACGTGTTCGGCGGTGCTCACCGGATCGAGTGGCGCTCCGTTCACGAGCTCGAGAGGCCAGGCCCGCACGCGGAGCGCAACGTCCTCCCGTCCCAACTCGGCGCGACGCGCCACAACACAGCGGAGACCGACGTGGGCAAACGGGCACCAAACATCCGCGTAGACCTCGATCACCTTCACCGGTCGAGCATACGAGGAGCGAGCAATCGTGGGGTGCAAATCGATCCGGTCGGCGGGGGCCAGCCGTCGATGAGCTCACCCACTGGTCGCCTTGCCTTGCTTCTCTTCATGGTGCTTCTGCATGGCCGACATGACGGCAGCCCCCGCCGCGCCGATGAACTCGGGCCGGTTCTCAGCCGCCCAGTCCCTGCTGGCGGTCAGGGTGCGGGAGGTCCCTTGGAACTGAGGTGCCACGTAGCGGGCGATCAGCTCGTAGGAGTGGCGGGTAGGCGCCGTGTCGGCCCACTCATGACCCATGAAGAGAAAGGTGCCGAAGCCATCGGACTGTTTGCGAAGCCGCTCGACCTGGTTGATGGCATCTTCCACCGTCCCGATGACGGCGAAACCCGAAGCGTTGAGAGCGTCGACCAGCGATTCGTGGTTGGTGGTGTCGGGTGCAAGTGGCAGGGCGGCGACTCGCTGGAAGTAGTCGACCCATTCGGCCAGGCCGAACCCCACGTCGCGGATGGCTTGCTCCTTGGTGTCGGCAATGTGCATCGGACCGACCAGGCGCCACTTGCTGCGGTCGATGCTGGTGTCGAATTCGGCGGCGCGCTCCTCCATGACGTCCCAGTGTGTGCCGAGGACGTCGAATCCACCGGCTGAGGTGGCACCGATCGACAACAGGCTGCAGCCGAAGCGTCCGGCCGCGCGCGGACCCGCCGGTGAAACTTGGGCTGCAACGGCGACTTCGGGGAAGGGGCGCTGATACGGCCGCATCTGCAGCCGGGCTTTGACCAGCTTGAACCAGTCCGTCTCGTAGCTCACCGGTTCGTCACCGGCCAACAGGAGAAGGATCGCCTCGAGTGACTCTTCCATCATGTCCCGCTGCTTGGCCGGGTCGATCCCCATCATGAAGGCGTCCGAAGGCAGGGCGCCGGGACCGACACCGATCATGAGGCGACCCCGAGTCAGGTGGTCGAGCAGAACCAGGCGGTCGGCGAGCATGAAGGGATGGTGGTAAGGCAGTGACGACACTCCCGTGCCCAGACGGATGTGCTTCGTGCGTTGTGCCACTGCAGCGATGAACACCTCGGGTGAGGCGATGATCTCATAGCCGGCCGAATGATGCTCACCGATCCACGCTTCGTCGAAACCCAGTTGGTCGAGATGCTCGATCAGTTGCAGATCGCGCTCCAGCGCAAGCGTCGGGTTTTGGCCCACCGGGTGGAAGGGGGCCAAAAAGATCCCGAATTTCAGGTGATCACCTGCGCCCAAGGTCGTCATGCAGTTGCCTTCCTCTCTCTACGATCTCTACGGATTCACCAGAATTTTGCCGTGCTCACCCGGTGTGCGCAGGGTCTCGAAGGCACCGGGCGCCCCGGCCAAGTCGACTGAGGACGTGACCAGGAGATCTGCGCCGGGCACCCCGGTGCCGAGGCGACCCAGCGTGGCAGCGAACTCAGCGGGGGTGTAGCCGAAGGAGAAGCGGAACTCGATCTCCTTGGTCACCGCCATAAAGGGCTCGATGGAGTCGGTGTGCATGCACACGCCGACCACCACGATGCGGGAACGTGGCGGTGCTTCCGCAATCAGAGACTGCAGCATGCCGGGCACGCCCACCGCTTCGAAGATCACCGGGTCGATGATCTCGCCGCCGGACATGGTGGCCAGGGCCCGCTCCATGATCGTGGTGGGAACCCCCAGCCCTTCCCAGCGGGCATGCGGCGACCCCTCGCCCGGGTCGAAGATCTCGTCTGCCCCGAACGCCTCGGCCAGTCGCCGGCGGGTGGGCGAGAGGTCTGCTGCCAACACGGGACCGTGCCCCCTACCCTTCAACGCCGCGATGACGGCCAATCCCACCGGTCCGCATCCGACCACCAGGCATGGCTGCCCTGGCAACAACCCGGCCAGCCCGACAGCATGTTCGCCGACAGCCAGTGGTTCGGTCAGTGCGGCCAGATTCGTCCCGAGGGAATCCGGAACGGGGAGGAGGAACATCTCTTGCAGAACCAACTGCTCGGCCAATGCCCCCGGGTAGGCGTTGGAGTAGCCGATCTGTTCGACTCCGCTCGTCCCGAGGATGATCGGCACGGAGCACACCCTGGTCCCCACGGGGAGGGTCTTGGCCGTGTCGGGCCCGTAGTCGAGTATCTCGGCGCAGAACTCGTGTCCGAAGACGGTGTCGAGCGATGGATCGATTGCCGGGACGCCGACCTGATCCATCAGGTCGGCGAAGTGGGCGAAGTCCGCCAAGGCATGCAGGTCGGATCCACAGATGCCGGCGGACAACGAGGAAACCAACACGTGGCCGGGGCCCGGCTGTGGGTCATCGACCTCGACGACGGCCAGCGTTCCGGCCCGGGTGACAGCAGCGTGCATCTTCCCCCCTGGTCGAGCGGATCGACTCCCGCCCGGATCGTCGCTACGTTTGCCGTGTGAGCATCCCACAGCACGACGGCGAGCACCCGTTTGCCGGCAAGGTTGCGCTGGTCACCGGGGCGGCTCGGCCCCGCAGCATAGGGAGAGCCACCGCCCTGCGGTTGGCTCGTGGCGGAGCGGCAATCGCCTGCCTCGACATTGGCCGCCCCTATCGAGACGCACCCGCCCACGGAACCGCCACGGGGGACGACCTGGCCGATCTGGCCAAGGAGATCACTGCTCTCGGAGGCAGCGTGGCCACCGCTGTGGCCGATGTCGCCGACGAAGACGAAGTCGAGCGGGCGGTCGAGCAGGTCAGCGAAGAACTCGGACCGGTCACCCTGGTTGCGAATGTTGCCGGCGGCAGCGGCCCCGGGTTCGGGTTGGGCCCGCTGGTCAACGTGCCCGCCGCCGAGTTCCGCCGGGTGCTCGATGTCAACGTCGTTGGCACCTGGCTCGTCTCCAAGGCCTGTGCCAACCGGATGATCGCGGCGGGAGAGCCGGGCCGCATCTGCAACGTCTCGAGCCAGGCCGGCAAACGGGCATTTCCCTTCCTTGGCGCCTACTGCGCAGCCAAGGCGGCTGTGATCCTGCTCACCCAGGCCCTGGCCACCGAGCTCGGACCCAGCGGGATCGCGGTCAATGCTGTCTCCCCCGGCACGGTGGACACCGATCTGATCAACAAGGACTCGGTGTTCGAGAGCCTGATGGGTGGGCCCGACGGACTGGCCGCCTACATTCAGCGCGAGATACCGCTCGGCCGGTTGCAGAGCGCAGAGGAGATCGCCACCGCGATCTGTTGGCTGCTGTCTGACGACGCCCGCGGTGTCACCGGCGAGGCCCTGAATGTCAGTGCCGGACAGACGATGGTCTAGCGATGCCGATCCTTGAACCCCGTCACGACCTGGCTCACCCGGTCGAGAGCGACACAGCCTGGAGTGAGTCGTACTACTTCAATGGCTTCGACCCGGGCACCGATTCGGGCTTCTTCACCCGCATCGGGATCCGTCCCAACGAGGGGACGATGGACGTCGGTATGTCGGTCTGGCTGCCGGGTGGGGGGCTGGCCGAACACCGGGGTGTCAAGGAGCAGCGTGAGATGGTCGACACCGTGCTCGAGGTGGGGGCTGTCCGTTACGAGATGCTCGAAGCGCTGAAGTCGTGGCGCATCACGATGGATGCGGACGCGCTGGCCAGACCCTGTGCGGCCGGAGCCGAGGCGACCCACACCGTCCACCTCGCACTCGATGTCCGATTCGACGCAGCCACGCCGGCCATCGGAACCGACGGGCAGCCCAGGGGCGGACCCCGCACGGCCGAAGCAGCGTCTGCTGCCGGCACCGTGGGCAAGGGCCACCTCGAGCAGGCCGGCCGCTGGACGGGGTGGCTCGAGGTCGACGGCGTGCGCCACCAGTGGGACGGGGCCCACGGGAATCGCGACCGCTCGTGGGGACCACGCCGGTGGGGGGGACCCAAGATGTGGCGCTGGTTCAGCATCAACGTCGACGAGGAGATGCACTTCGGCGGCATCCGCCTCGGCACCGACGCGGGCGATCTGCATCGTGGGTGGGTCTGGGACGGCGATCGGGCCACCAGCATTGCTGAGTGGCGCCTGCGCACCGAGCTGGCCGACGATGCAGTCACCCACAAGGTGGTGCACCTCCAGGTGCTGGACAAGAAGGACCGCACCTACGATCTGCGCGGCGACGTGCTGCGGGTGGCCGACATCGGGCGGATCGGAGGCACCATGGTCAACGAGGGGCTCGCACGGTGGACCTATCGCGACCCGGGTGGACTCGATCGAACCGGCTACGGCATCTGCGAGTACCTGCACCAGCTCGACGACAGCGGGAGGCCTGTCGTCCCCGTCGAATAGTGGGACCCACTCCCGAAGAGGTCTGCTCCGTGCTCGGTCAGGTGCTCGGAGGCACCGTACGCGATCTGAGGCGTCTGTCCGGTGGCGCCTCGCGGATTACTAGTGCGTTCGAGTTCGTCGCCGGCGAAGGCTCGGTGCGCCCGCTCATCCTCCAGCAGGAGCGGGGTGACGGGGTGGGGCAGAGTGGGCGGGTCCATGTCGAAGCTGCCCTGCTGCGGGCGGCCCGTGCCGTCGGCGTGCCGGTCCCCGAAGTCGTGGTGGCCGGCGAGAGGGCAGGTCTCGACCGGGGCTGGCTGGTGGTCGAGCGGCTCGACGGCGAGACGATTCCCCGCAAGATCCTGCGTGACCGCCAATGGGCCGCCGCCCGCTCCGCCCTCACCGGCCAGTGCGCGCAGGCACTGGCGGCTATCCACACCATCGATCCCGATGCCATCGAAGGCCTCGCTCCCCACGATCCGCTGCGTGACCCTCTGCCCTTCCTCGATGCACTGGGCGAGGTCCGGCCTGCGCTCGAGCTCGGCGTGCGCTGGCTCGAAGCCAACCGCCCTCCACCGGATCGGCGGGTGACGGTGCACGGCGATTTCCGTAACGGCAATCTCCTGGTCGGCCCCGAGGGACTCCGCGCCGTACTCGACTGGGAGCTGGCCCACGCCGGCGACCCGGCGGAGGACATCGGATGGCTCTGCGCCCGAGCCTGGCGCTTCGGCGGACCTGGACGCGTGGGTGGGTTCGGGGACCTGTCCGAATTCCTCGAGTCCTATCGTGCCGCAGGCGGTGTGGAGATCGACCCGGTCCGAGTCGTGTGGTGGGAGGCCTATGCCGCGATCAAGTGGGCAGTCATCTGTGCCCTGCAGGCTTCGGCCCATCTGAGCGGGGCCACCCGCTCGGTCGAGCTGGCTGCCATCGGCCGTCGGGTCTGTGAGAGCGAGTGGGACCTCTTCGTCCTACTGGGTGTGGTGCCACACGTCACCGCGCCCGGGCCATTCGTCGAAGCGGCCTCTCCATCTGTGCCGTTGTCACCGTTCGGACGCCCGACTGCGTCCGAGCTGGTCGACGCCGTCAGCGAGTACCTCGAACGAGGCGTGATGGGTAAGACCGAGGGTGGGACACGTTTCGAGGCGCGCGTCGCCCGCAACGTCCTGCAGGTGGTCTCTCGTCAGCTGGACCTGGGCGCGGTCATCGCAGCGGCCCATGTCGGACGTCTTGCCCGACTCGGGTTCAGCGACGATGGTGACCTGGCCTCGGCCATTCGGTCGGGAGAGTTCGACGACGACTGGCACGAGGTCGGTGTGGCACTGGCCACGTCGGCCCGCGACCAACTCGTGGTGGCCAACCCGTCCTATTTGGACGATGCCGGCGGGTAATCCCGACGCAACTGGGTGCAGGCCACGGCGATCTCGTGCCGCCCCATCAGGCTTGGTTCTCTGCATCGGCGTGCGAGCGGATCGGAAGTTCGTGTCCCGCTAGTGGTGGGCGTCGGTCGCAGCGGCAAGGTCGGGAAAGGCCTTGCCGACCTTGGCCAGGATGTAGTCGCCGTACGTGCCCTCGAACCCGTAGATGCTGGTGTGGTCCCAGCGCCGGGCGGCATCGTCGTCCACTGGGCGTTCCACGATCGGGAGGCGCTCGACCGCGGCATCCCACGACGGGTCGAGGAAGAAAGGAAATGACAGCCGGTCCTGGTTGCCTGGGTTGCGGACCCGGTGCAAGGTCGAACGGTAACGATCCCCGGTCAGCCGCTCGAGCATGTCACCCAGGTTGCAGACGAAGCTCCCCGGACGAGGTGGTGGGTCGAGCCAGCCACGGGTCGTCTTGACCTGGAGACCACCCGAATCGTCCTGACCCAAGATGGTCAAGAGTCCGTAGTCGGTGTGCTCGCCCACGCTCCACAACCCGTGCTCGGAGCCGGCCATGGCCGGATAGCGGAAGATGCGAAAGAGGACCAGGGGGTCCGCTGTCAGGTGCTCGGTGAACCACGATGGCTCCAGCCCGAGACCGAGGGCGATGCCGGACAGGACGGACTGACCGACTCCGGCCAAGGCCTCCATGTACTCCAGTACCGCAGATCGGAGCTCGGGTGGGTACCGTGGGAAGAGGTTGGATCCGTGCATCGGAGTATTGGCGCCGACCCGAGGGTGCTCGGGACCGAGTTCGGCGCCGAAGTACAACCCCTCTTTCTGGTCGGGGAGACCGGAGGTGAGCTCGCCACCGACGGGGAACCAACCCCTCCAGGCACGGCCGCCTCGCACCATGGCGATCTCACGCTTCTCAGCGTCGGGACGAGCGAAGAACTGGCGAGCGAGGGTGTCGAGCCGGTTCCGAAGCGATTGGTCCACGCCGTGCCCGACGATGTAGAAGAAACCCACGTCGCGACACGCGGTATCCAGCAACTTGCCCACTGCCGCCGCCCCGGGCCCGCCGTTGCGCAGGGGCCCGATGTCGACCTCGGGGAACTCGTCCACCCGTCCAGCGTAGGTGAGGTTTCCGGTGGAGGGCGCCGCCATCACGGCCGGCCCGGGGAGCTGGGCCGGTCCAGAGGCTTGGGTGTGGTCGAATACGGTTCCGATCAGACGAGGGCTGCTGCCGGCGTCGCCGGAAGCGCGATGGCCCGGCCCGAGCGCACTTCTGTAACTCTCAAGTGAGGTGGTGACGGTGAACTACGTGCAGGTTCAGTTTGCGATCGATGACCCGGCAGCGGCTGATGCGATCGTCGAGTCGCTGTTGGCCGAACGCCTCGTGGCCTGTGGCCAGCGGTCTGGCCCGATGGTCAGCCGGTACTGGTGGCAGGGCACACTCGAGCAGGCCGAGGAGTGGCTGGTGCTTCTCAAGACACGATCCGAGCTCGCTCCGCGTGTGATCGATGCGATCACGAGCAGGCATCCGTACGAGGTTCCTGAGGTGGTCGCAGTTGCATTCGTCGACGGCTCCCCCGATTACTTCGATTGGATCGAGGAGGCCACGGCGACGACGCCTCCGTGATCCCTTTCGGCTCCGGAGGGAGAACTTGCTGTTGATCTGCCGATGGAGGACGGTGGTGCCCGGTGGCAGGGGATCAGCTCCGGAGCGGGACTTTGGTCCCTATCTGGCCTCCCGTACCCTGCCAGGATGAGGGCTGTGTACCGGTAGCCGATCAGTGCAGCTGAACGGGGGTGCGGATGGTGAACCAATGGCACTGGCTCGGTGGAGCCGCAGATGGCCGGGTTGGCGCCCATCTGTGCGTTCGCCAGCCGGTGAGGCACTGATCGATGGGACAGGTGACCCTCCGAGGTGTGAGCAAACACTACGGAACGGTCGAGGCGGTCCGTGATTTCGACCTCAAGGTGATGGACCGCGAGTTCCTGGTACTCCTCGGTCCCTCGGGCTGTGGCAAGTCGACGGTCCTGCGCATCATCGCGGGCCTCGAGGATCCCGACGAGGGAACGGTCGAGATCGGCGACCGGGTCGTCAACGACGTCGAACCGAAGGACCGGAATATCGCCATGGTGTTCCAGAACTACGCGCTCTACCCGCACATGACCGTGCACCGGAACATCGACTTTCCCCTCAAGTGCCGGGGCATGCCCAAGCCCGAGCGCGACGGCCTGGTTGCCGAAGCAGCGGAGAGCCTCGGGCTCACTCCGTTGCTCGACCGGCGCCCTGCCCAGCTCTCCGGCGGGCAGCGCCAGCGGGTCGCACTGGCCCGCGCCATCGTACGGCGCCCCGAGGTCTTCTTGATGGACGAGCCCCTCTCGAATCTTGATGCGAAGTTGCGCGTCCAGACGAGGACCGAACTGATCGAACTGCAACGCCGGCTGGCCACGACCGTCGTCTACGTGACCCACGACCAGATCGAGGGCATGACGATGGCCAATCGTCTTGCGGTGATGAACGAGGGCGCGCTCGAACAGGTGGCCCCTCCCTCAGAGGTGTACGCCCACCCAGCGAGCCTCTTCGTCGCCCAATTCATCGGGAACCCACCGATGAATACGGTGATCGGCAAGCCGGCACGTGTCGACGGCGAATTGGGCATCGAGACGAGCGGTGGGCAGATTCCCTTGACCCCTGGCCAGTGTCAGGCAGTCGAAGCTTCGAGTGCTGAGAGTGTCGCGGTCGGGATGAGACCCGAGCGCATCACCATCGCCAGCAGCGGACCGCTGCCCGCGACCGTCGCGGTCGTCGAGTCCCTCGGATCGGAACACCATGTGATCTGCAGGCTCGCCGACGACCAAGAGGTCGTCGTGCGTCTCGGTACCGACGTCCCGGTCCCCAAAGAAGGAGCTCGAGTGCACCTCGGCTTCGAAGCCGGCCACCTGCACCTCTTCGATGCCGCCACCGGCGATCGGATCGGCCTGTGAGCACCCCCGCCGCCGTGTCGGCCTCCGTACGCCCCGGCGCGCAAGCTGAAGTCCGAGGGTCTGGTGCCGCCGGTCGTCACGGGCGCCGGAGGCGCCGTGATCGCCTACTGGCAGCAGCGCTCCTCTCTCCATCGGTGCTGATCTTTGCCGTCTTCGTCTTCTACCCCTTCGCCCGCAACATCTATCTCTCGATGTACTCGACTCCGCCATTCCCCAACTTGCCGTCGCAGTTCGTGGGGCTCAGCCAGTACGGCCAGGTCCTCGTCTCCCACAACTTCTTGAACAGCCTGTGGGTCACCGCACTCTTCGTCGTCT
Source organism: Acidimicrobiales bacterium (assembly GCA_017883135.1). Lineage (GTDB taxonomy): Bacteria > Actinomycetota > Acidimicrobiia > Acidimicrobiales > RAAP-2 > Bog-756. The sequence goes on along the minus strand of JADGOE010000069.1, from coordinate 3,029 downwards.
ACACCGTGCCCGCGGGACTGGTGCTCGGTCTTCTCCTCGCCCTCCTCGCCCACCAGAAGCTGCGTGGAATCCGTGCCTTCCGTACTGTGTTCGCGTCACCGGTCGCGACCTCGGTGGCAGTGGCGTCGGTCATCTTCTTCACCCTCCTCAACCCCCAAGTCGGGCTGTTCACCTACTGGTTGGGTCAGCAGGACCAACTCTCCGTCCTCGACAATCCCACTTGGGCGCTCGTCGCGGTCTCTGTCGTGACGATCTGGCAGAACGTGGGCCTTGCGTTCATCCTGATGTCGGCCGGGCTCCAGGCCGTCCCCGATGAGCTGCTCGAGGCCTGCGAGATCGACGGAGCAAAGCGTTGGGCCCGACTTCGCCACGTAATCCTCCCGTTGCTCTCCCCGACGATCTTCTTCGCCGTGGTCGTGGGAACCATCCTGTCCCTGCAGTCCTTCGGCCAGATCGACCTGTTGACCCAGGGCGGTCCACTCCAACGAACGAACCTCCTCGTGTACAACATCTACGACCAGGTCTTCAATCAGAACAACGCAGGTCGAGCCGCGGTGATGGCGATCGCCCTGTTCTGGATCACCTTGGTCCTCGCCCTCATTCAGATCCGCCTGCTCGAACGGCGGGTGACCTATGCGAACTGATTCGCTGCCGGCTGCCCTCGCTCCCGGATTCACCAAGGTTGTGGTCGTCGCCTCCGCCATCGTCGTTCTGGCCGCACTGCTGCAGTTCGTGGGCCGCCACGGCACGCCGCTGGGCCGCCGCCGGGCAACGAAGTTCAGTCGTTACCTGCTGCTCCTCGTCCTCAGTGTGATCGTCCTCTTTCCGATCTACATCACGATCGTCAATTCGCTCCTCGCTCCCGATCAGATCGCGCAACGTCCGCCGCTCCTCTTCCCGACCCATCCCCGGTGGTCGACCTACGCAACGGCGTGGACCACCGGACACCTCGGGCGCTACCTCATGAACAGCTTCATCGTGACGACCTTGATCGTGGTCGGCACGCTCGTCACATCCATCGCCGCGGGCTACGCGTTCGCGTTCTTGGAATTCCCATTCAAGCGGACCATTTTCGTCGTGTTCCTCTCCACCATGATGGTGCCTCTCGAAGTCACCTTCTTCACCAACCTCCAGACTGTGGTGAGCCTCGGGTGGTACAACTCGTACGTTGCACTCGTCGTCCCGTTCCTGGCGACTGGATTCGGGGCATTCCTCATGCGTCAGGCATTCCTCGGCGTGCCGGGCGAATTGCGGGATGCCGCCGAGATCGACGGACTCGGGCACCTTCGCTTCATGACCCGCATCGCCGTTCCGCTGGCCAGACCGGCGATCGCCGCCCTCGGTCTGTTCGCCTTCTTCGCAGCCTTCAACCAGTACCTGTGGCCACTGATCGTCACGAAGAACGACCAGTACCGCACCGTCCAGATCGGGCTCAAGTATCTGAGCCGAAGCCAGCTCAACAACATCAATGTCACGTTTGCCGGCATCGTCCTGGCCTTCATACCCCTCTTCGTGCTGCTGCTCATATTCCAGAAGCAGCTCATTCGGGGGTTGACCGCCGGAGCCGTCAAGGGGTGACCCGAACAAGGAAGGTGAACGTGCCAACTCCAAGCTGCCACCGCCGCCACGTACTGCCCACTGCCCTCTGCGCCGCCGCACTGTTGGTAGCCGGCAGCCTGACCGGTTGTTCGTCGTCGACCACCGGGCAGCAGGCCTCGGGCGTCGTCAACCCGGGTGCGTGTGGCCTGAGTGCCCTCGCCTCGGCGACCAAACCGGTACAGATCGTGATGTGGCACGAGATGATCCGAACCAACAACGACTGGCTGATCAGCGCCACGAACGCTTTCAACAGCTCTCAGAACGAGGTGCACGTCACGCTCGTCCAGCAACCCGACTATCCCTCGCTGTTCGAGAAGTACAAGGCAGGGCTGTCCACGGGTGACCTTCCGGACGTGGCACAGTTCGAGGACACCACGGTCCAGCAGTTGATCGACAGCCAATCCACGGTTCCGGCGCAGGACTGCATCGATGCCAGCCACTACTCGCTGAGTGACTACCTTCCTCGGACGGTCAAGTTCTACAGCTACCAGAACGTCCAGCGATCGATGCCCTGGGCGGTCTCGAACGTGATCTTGTACTACGACCCGGGCAAGTTTGCCAAGGCCGGCCTCGACCCGAGCAGGCCGCCCCAGACACTTGATGAGGTCATGCAGGACTCGAAGAAGATCGTCGCGTCGGGCGCTGCGACCCACGGAATCGCCCTCCACTCGCAGCCGTACGTGTTCGAGTACCTGCTGGCGAAGAGCGGGGGAGAGTACGTCAACAACGGCAACGGCAGGACTTCGCGCACGACTGCGGGCAACCTCACCAGTCCGACCGCGATGAAGATCTGGAGCTGGTGGGACCAGATGGTCAAGTCCGGTCTTGCGCTCAATACCGGATCGGACCCGAACAGCATCGACCACCTGTTGGCCATAGGAACCGGGAGCGCGGCGATGACCTTTGAGGCATCGGGCGTGATCGGTTCGATCGAGGCCGTCCTCAATTTGGGTCAGTACAAGGGCACCCAGATTGCTGCCGCACCGCTCCCCGCGCTCACCACCGGGGGCGGCGTTCCTGTAGGCGACGGTTCGCTGTGGATCTCCAACCGCTCCCCGTTGGCCAAACGAGCCGCCGCCTGGAAGTTCATCCAGTACCTCGACTCCCCCGAGGAGCAGGCCAGCCTCGCGGCCGAGGGCGGATACGTGCCTGTTCGCGTCTCTGCGACCCAGCTCCCGGTTCTCGCCAATCGCTGGGCGCAGGATCCGAACTACAAGGTCGGTTACACCCAGCTCACCCAGGGCACGCTCAGCAACGCCAACATCGGCTCGCTGATCGGTGACTACCAGGGGGTGCGCAACTCGGTGACGGACGGGATGGTCCAGATGCTGAGCAACGGTCAGTCCTCCGCGGCGGCTGCCGCTCTCGCAGAGCGCGAGGCCAATACCGCGATTGGCAACTACAACAGTCGGATCGGCGCGGGTTAGTGG
>JADGOE010000025.1 GCA_017883135.1 Acidimicrobiales bacterium | reverse complement strand
GCTGCGCTTCTTCCCGCTCTCGATGTACCCACCCAGCCGATCGGGAGCCTGGTAGGTGAGGTAGGCGGTCTCGTTGCCCTGCGGCGTCTGCTCGGTGAGAACCTCCGAGTAGTTGGATGCGCCGGTGGTGTTGGTCACCGCCGCCGGCAACAGTGCGGCTTTGGGCGCCTGGGAGAGCCCGAGTGCCGCGCCGCCGGCACCCACCACGGCCACCAGGGCCAAGAGGAGCCAGCTGATGATTCGCCTCAGATCACTCATGATGCAGACGCTACGCCAGATTGCGGACGGGTAGATTCACGTCGGCAGCGGTCACTGCTCGTGCAGGTGCGGTCGACACGCGGCCAGAAATCAGATGCCGATGCGCTGGGCGAGCAGCTCCCGATGGTAGGAGGGGTCGCCCAACATCAGCTCCGAGGACTTGGCCCGCTTGAAGTAGAGGTGGGCCGGGTGCTCCCAGGTGAAGCCAATGCCGCCGTGGATCTGGATCGTCTCGGCGGCTGCATGGAAGTAGGCCTCCGAGCAGTACGACTTGGCCATGCTGGCCACCACCGGCAGTTCATCGGAGTCCTCGGCCGCCGCCCACCCCGCGTAGTAGGCCGCCGATTTCGCCGACTCCACTTCCAACAGCATGTCGGCACACTTGTGCTTGATGGCCTGAAAACTGCCGATCGGCCTCCCGAACTGGATACGCGTCTTTGCATACTCGACCGAGCTGTCGAGGCAGCGCTGGGCTCCACCCACCTGCTCGGCGGCAAGAGCCACCGCGGCCAAGTCGAGCGTCTTGCTCAGCCCCGGCTCGGCTCCCCCGGCGGCACCGATGAGCCACGCGGAGGTGCCGGCGAACTCGAGGCGTGCCTGCTTGCGGGTCTGGTCCATGGTGGCCAGCGGCGTGCGGATGAGGTCCTCCGCATCGCCCTTGACCCCGAAGAGGGACAGGCCGGCGGGGGTGCGCCCCACGACCAGGATCAGACTCGCCGTGTGCCCATCGACGACGAACGACTTGTGGCCGTTCAGCACCCAGCCGTCACCCGATGGCGAAGCAGCCAGCGTGATCCCGTCGGCGTCCCATCGGCCGGAGTCTTCGGTGAAGGCCAGGGTGGCGATGGTCTCGCCGGCGGCGATGCCCGGCAGCAGGCTCTCCTGGGCGCTCTGGTCGCCCGAGGTGAGAATGGCATTGGCGGCCAGGGCCACGGTGGAGAAGAACGGTGCGCACAAGAGGGCGGCTCCCATCTCCTCGAGGACCACGATGAGCTCCACGTAGGAGAATCCCGCTCCCCCGAACTGCTCAGGGATGATCAGCGACTGCAGCCCCAGTTGTTCGGCCATCTGGGTCCAGACTGCGGGATCGTAGCCATCGGCCGTCTCCATCAGCCGGCGGACCTCGGTCTCGGGCGATTTGTCCTCCAGGAACCGGCGCACCGACTTGCGGAGTTCGTCCTGCTCCTCGCTGAAAGCGAAGTTCATCTAAGTTCTCCATCCCCTGGGTGGTCCCCGCAACGAGGACCGTGTGCCCCGTTTGTCTACCAGAAGCGTGCCGAGGTTGACCAACAGGCCCCGGACGGCTACTAGCCTGAGGGGCAAGCGTGGGCGCCCGGGCCCATCCATGCCGAGCCTCAGTTTCTGTTCCGGCCCTGTCGTCCGCCAGGAGGTCCCCCTGCCGTGCCAGGCACCATCATCGACTATCAGGACTCTGCGGTCGAAATCCACCGGGTCGTGGTCGGACCGGTGGACAACAACGTCTACATCGTCAGGTGCCGGGCCACCGGCGAGTCACTGCTGATCGACGCGGCCAACGAACATGACAGGCTGCTCGAGCTCTGCCGGGCCCTGGGCGTGCGCCAAGTGGTCGAGACACACGGGCACTGGGACCACATCCAGGCCGTCGAAGCAGTCCGGAATGCGGGGATCGACGTCGCCGTGGCACAGGCCGACGCGGGGATGCTCCCCTCCTACGACCGGATCCTCGAAGACCAGTCGACGCTCGAGGTGGGACGGCTCCGGATCGCCACCATCGCCACCCCGGGGCACACGCCGGGCTCGATGTGCTTCACAGTCGAGGGCACGCCGTTGCTCTTCACCGGGGACACGCTCTTTCCGGGGGGTCCGGGTAATACCTCCTTCGAGGACGCCGACTTCGCCACCATCATCGAATCGATCGAAGGACGGCTGTTCGCCGCCTTCGGACCTGACACCTTGGTGCTGCCCGGGCACGGGGTCGGAACCACCATCGGGACCGAAACGCCGCACCTCGACGAGTGGTTGGAGCGGGGCTGGTGACCGTCCGGGGCCGGTGACCGGCTCTCTCTGGATGTCGGTGGCCGTCCGGGTCGCCGGAGCTGCGCGATGGGGGGCTCAGACCGCTGTCGAGGGGCGCCGGGGGGCCCGGATGACTTCGATCTCCGGGGGCAGGCCTTCGATGGCAACGCCGCCGGGCACTTCGCTCCCGACCTCAATGGTCACCCGCGAGCCAGCGAGAGGGATCCCTTCGACCTTCAGGTAGCCGATCCCCTCGGGAAGGTTCGGTGACAGCCAGGTCTTGCCATAGGGGATCCAAGGGTCGAGCCGGAGCAGCGTCCGCAGGCAGAGCAGGGGTGAGGCCGCAGACCAGGCCTGGGGCGAGCACGACGTCGGGTAGCCAACCGGCACGGTCAGCTCGCCCCTGTCGAGACCGCTGAAGAGCTCGGGGAGCCGGCCGCCCTGGGCCCCCGCGGCGTCCAGCAGCGCGAAGATCAGCTTCTGTGCCGCCCCGTCGAACCCGTACCGGGCGAGCCCGGCCGCCGCGATGGCCGTGTCATGGGGCCAGACCGACCCGCAGTGGTAGCTGATCGGGTTGTAGCCACCACTCTCGTTCGAAAGGGTGCGCAGGCCCCAGCCGGTGAACATGGCCGGCGACACCAGTGCCTCTGCCACCTGCTGGGCCTTGTCCTCGTCGACGATGCCCGTCCACAGGCAGTGGCCGATATTGGAGGTGAGCGAGTCGATCGGCTTCTTGTCGGCATCGAGCCCGACGGCGAACCACCCCTTCTCCTCCAGCCAGAAATCACGGTTGAACGCTGCCTTCAGGTGTGCAGCCTTGGCCCGGAATCGGTCATAGGTGGCGGTGTCCCCTGCCTCGAAGGCGAAGTGGGCACTGGCCAGGTACGCGCCATAGGTGTAGGCCTGCACCTCGCAGAGGGCGATCGGGGCCTCGGCAACCCTTCCGTCCGCGTAGCGGATCCCGTCCCAACTGTCCTTCCAGCCCTGGTTGGCCAGTCCCCGGTCGGTTGCCCGGCGGTACTCCACGTAGCCATCACCGTCTGCGTCGCCGAACTGCTCGATCCACTCGATGGCCCGTGCGGCGTTGGGGAGCAACTCGTCCACCATCTCGCGGGCCACGCCCCAGCGACGCATCTCGCCGAGCAACATCACGAACAGCGGTGTGGCGTCGGCGGTGCCATAGTAGATGCTCCCGCCACCGAGCGAGAGGGACGCCGCATCACCGAAGCGCATCTCGTGCAAGATGCGGCCCGGCTCCTCTTCGTGGCGCGGGTCGACCTCCTCGCCCTGGAACCGAGCGAGGGTCTGGAGCACACCGCGGGCGAGATCCGGGTCTACTAGCAAGGCCATCCAGGCTGTCAGGAGGGAGTCGCGCCCGAACACCGTCATGAACCACGGTGCCCCCGCTGCCACCACCACCCGCTCCGGATAGTCCGGATCGAAGATGCGCAAGGCACCCAGATCCTCGGCGCTGCGGGCGATTACCTCCTTCAGTCCCGGGTGGTCCGTCTCGACCTGGGGTACCTGCCGCCGCCACTGTGCCAACCGTTCCGTGGGCACAGCCCGCTCGACGGGCTCTCCGCAGCGGTACTTCGGGGCGAATGCGGTCCCGTCGATGACCGGGGCGATCTCGATGCACGTCGTCCATTCACCTCGCGGAGGCACGATGACCTCGAACGTGGCCAGATCGGGACTGAGGCCGGCCGCGCCGACGAATCGGATCTCCACCCCTCGGGCGACACCGCCACGCCGGTAGGCGTAGGTGATGCCGGCGGGCTTGGAGGTCGCCTCACTACCCGTCGCCGCCGTGCCCACCGGCGTCACCTCGACGGTCACCTCACCGGTCCGCGGCTCCGCACCCACTCGCCCTTCCTTGACCGCGAAGAGATCAGCGAAGTCGGCGCCCACGAAGACCTCGACGGTGCAGGCGGTCGCCTCGTCAGCGAAGTTCCGGAGGCTCAAGACCTCCCGCATCCCCTGGCCGACGTAGCGCGACCGGAACACCATCAGCGTGGAGTCGGCCCGGCCGGGCGCGGGCAGGCACCGGGAGACGAACGTCGCGGAGAACGGGTCGTCGGTGACCGCTGCGAGGGGTTCGGTCCCGGTCCCGTTGACCAGCACCTCGAAGCGGGAGATGATGCGCGTGTCCCGGACGAACAGGCCCTGGGCCCCGCCGGGCGACATGTCCCCGGCGCTGCCACTGATGGCGAATGTCGACTCGTCGACGAGAGTCACCACGCCCTGGCTGCTGCTGAGTTGCGTGACCGGGCCGGCGTAGTTCCACTGCTCGGCCATCCGGTCACCGTACCGGCTGACCTGGTGACGGGCGAAATTTCGGGATGGATCCCCCCCCGGAAACCGGATTCCCCCTACCAGCGTAGGAGAAATAGCCGACTGCGGCTAGGATCGAGGTGTGCCACACGACCACACCGACCTGGCCGAGGAGACCGTCGGGGCCGCCGCTCCCCCACTCCTCCAGATCGAAGGCCTGCACGTGTCGGTGGACGGGAAGCCCATACTGCGCGGCGTCGACCTCACCGTCGAGGCGGGTCAGGTACACGCCCTGATGGGGCCGAACGGATCGGGGAAGTCCACGTTGGCCAACGTGCTCCTCGGCAACCCCGCCTACCGGGTCACCTCGGGGACCATCCGCTTCCAGGGCGAGGACATCACCGCGTGGCCGCCCGATGTCCGCGGCAAGGCCGGGATGTTCCTCGCTTTCCAGGAGCCCGAGTCCATTGGGGGCGTGCCGGTCATCCAATTCCTCCGCCAGGCGCTTTCCGCCCGTCGGGGCATCGACATGTCCGTGCTCGAAGTCCGGCTGATGATGATGGAGTGGATGGAGAAGCTGGGCATGGACCCGTCCTTCGGGGAACGTCACCTCAACGCGGGGTTCTCGGGCGGGGAGAAGAAGCGAAACGAAATCCTGCAGATGGCCATCTTGGAGCCCGAGCTGGCCGTGCTGGACGAGACCGATTCGGGGCTCGATGTCGACGCCCTCCGCACCGTGGCCCGCGGCGTTCACACCGTTCGCGAGTCCCGGCCCGAATTAGGGGTCCTGGTGATCACCCACTATCAGCGCATGCTGGACGAGCTCGCCGCCGATCGGGTGCACCTGCTCGTCGGCGGGGTTATCGTCGCCGAGGGTGGCCCGGAGCTGGCCAACGCGCTGGAGACCGAAGGGTACGACGCATGGCGGAACTGAACGGCACCGGAGCCGAACTAGATGTCGCCACCCTTCGCAAGGACTTCCCGCTGTTGTCCCTCGAGGTCAACGGGCACCCCATCACCTATCTCGACTCGGCGGCGTCGTCCCAACGCCCGGTCCAGGTGCTCGATGCCATGCGCGAGTACGACGAGACCACCCATGCCAATGTCCACCGGGGCGTGTACGGCATCGCCGAAGAGGCCACCCGACGCTTCGAGGCAGCCCGCATCAACGTCGGCCGATTCGTCGGTGCGCCCAATCCTTCGCGGGAGATCGTCTTCGCCAAGAACGCCACCGAGTGCCTCAATCTGGTGGCCCGCACCTGGGGAAGCACTCATTTGCACGCCGGTGACACCGTTGTCCTCACCGAAATGGAGCACCACGCAAATATCGTCCCGTGGCAGATGCTGGCCGCCGAACAAGAGCTGAACCTCCGTTGGATACCCATCGATGATGATGGTCACCTCGTCCTCGACGACCTCGAGCAGTTGGTGGACGGAGCCAAGCTGGTCGGTGTCACCTGCATGTCGAACGTGCTCGGCACGCTGAACCCTATGCGCCATATTGCCGACGTGGCCCACGCTGCCGGTGCCATCGTCGTCGCCGATGGGGCGCAGTCGGTTCCCCATCTCCCCACCGATGTGACCTCGCTGGGTGTCGACGTCTTGGCATTCAGTGCGCACAAGATGGTCGGCCCCACGGGGATCGGCGTGCTGTGGGGACGGGACGAGCTGCTGTCGGACCTGCCTCCGTTCCTCGGTGGTGGAGAGATGATCCTCGACGTCCGCAAGGACGGGTTCACCCCCAACGACATCCCCTGGCGCTTCGAGGCCGGGACCCCACCGATCACCGAGGCCATCGGCCTTGGTGCAGCCGTCGACTATCTACGGGGCATCGGCATGGAACTGATCCGAGCCCATGAGATCGCGTTGACCACTTATGCGATGGCCGCCCTCCACGAGCGGTTCGGCGACGACATCCACATCTTCGGACCCAAGGATGCCGTCGAGCGCGGAGGGGTGTTGTCCTTTGCGTTCCGAGACGTGCACCCACACGACATCTCCCAGATCCTGGACCAGTACGGGGTATGCGTGAGGGCCGGCCATCACTGTGCCAAGCCGCTCATGCGCCGCTTGGGGGTCAATGCCACTGCACGCGCCTCGTTCGCCCTGTACAACGACAAGTCCGATGTCGACACGTTGATCGAGGCCCTCGACGCCACCGGGGCGTTCTTCGGATGATCGGAGGCCGGTACGCTGGTCCGGTGATCCGCTCCACGCCATTCGACAGCATCAGCCGGTCGCACGCGGCCACCGTCCAAGACCCCGGTCGGGATGCTGATGTCCCGCTGTGGGCCGGGCCGATCGAAAGGACGTCCCACTGATGCCCGGGCTGGAGGACCTCTACCGCGAGATCATCCTCGATCACTACCGCTCCCCTCGCAACCGCGGTGAGCTGGAGTCGCCACCGGCGCAACGGGTCGAGGGGTTCAATCCGCTTTGTGGCGATGAGATCGTGGTGACGCTCGAGGTGACCGGCGGGGTGGTCTCCGACATCAAGATTGCAGGCAGCGGCTGTTCGATCAGCCAATCGTCGGCGTCGCTGATGTCGGCCGCCGTCAAGGGCAGGCCGGTGACGGAAGTGCGGGAGCTGATCAGGACCTTCAAGGGAATGATGTCGATCCATGGGTCGACCCTTCCGTCGGCCGACGACGGATCCACGCCGGACGACGAAGCCAGCGAGCCGGAGCCCATCGACATCGAGGCTCTGGGCGAGCTCGCCGCGCTGCAGGGCGTGGTCAAGTTCCCCGTGCGCATCAAGTGCGCCACGCTCAGTTGGAACACCTTGGCCCAAGGGCTCGACGAGAGCGAACCCGCCTGAGCCCCCTCCACCCCCGGGGTCTCCTGCGCATCCGAGGACCCCTGCTCACCCGGTCGGTGCCTCCCGAGCTCAACCCCCGGGTCCTGACTCCTGCGCCGGCAGTCCGCGCAGAGAAGCTCAGCATGCAGTGGGATCGAAGTCGGTCTCGATGGTGGTGGTCGTGCTGGAGGGTGCTGACGTGCCCGGGGTGTTCCCACCGGTCGTAGTGAGCGTGGACCCGGTCGGATAGGTGGACGACGTAGTGGTGGTCGACACCACTCCGTAGGGACCAGGGGGTGGGGTGAACGTAGCCTCCGGCGGCCCCCCGAGGAACTGGGTGATCACCTGCTGGGCCTGGGGCTCCTGCACGTAGAGCACCGATCCCAGGTATCCGAACTCCGACGAATCGGAGGAGTAGGTGGGCAGGGTCGACGTCGCCAACGCCTGGGAGGCGAAGGTGTGGAACTGTCGGGCCAGGGTGATCAGGTCGCCGACCGTGAACGTCGAGTCGATCGTCACCCCCTGCACCACCGATCCGATGAATGCGTTCAGGGTGAGCGGGTTGTACTGGGACTCGGCCTGATTGATGACGGCCTTCAGAAACGCGTTCTGGCGTTGGATCCGGCCGAAGTCGCTGGTCCCGTCGAACTGCCAGTACCCGTTCTTCTCGTACTGGTAGTGGCGGCTGCGGGCGACGGCCAACGAATAGCCGCCGTTCAGGTGCTGGCAACCAGACTGCTGGATGTTCAGGCCCGTGTAGGCATCCTTTGCCGGATCGGGAAAGTTCAGATTGATGCCGCCGATGGCGTCGATCGCCCCCCTGAAACCTTCGAAGTTGATCTGCACGACATGCTCGATGGGGATTCCGAAGTTGGCTTCGATGGTCTGCACCAACTGGTCCGGCCCGGTGTTGTAGGTGGCATTGATCCGGTTGTACTTCCCGATCTGGCTGGTGTTGCCGGCCGCCGTGATCACGGTATCCCTCGGGATCGACAGCACGCTGACCTGGCCCGTGGCCGGCACGATGTGGACGAGCTTCACCACATCGCTGCGTTGGCCCCCGGCCGTGGCCTCGGTACCCAGGTGAGAGGCATCGGCCGAGCTCACATTGGCGCGCGAGTCCGATCCGATGAGGAGCACGTTGAACGGTTGGCCCACCGGGGCTTTCTGCAGATGCCTCACCGCCACCTTGGACACCTGATCGAATCGGTACCGGAGGTAGACGTAGCTCGCCCCCACCCCGACCAGCGCCAGGGCCACCACGATGACCCCGGCCAGCAGTACCCGGTCGAGCCAACTGTGCTTTGCCTTCTTCTTCTTCTCTTGCGACTTCGCGTTGGCCGCCGATGCCTGGGAGGCGGCCCTGATCTCCTGGCGGCTCAGCTTCTCGCCGGCATCGGGAAGGGGGATGCCCGGTGCATTTGCGCCAGTGCCTGCGCCAGTTCCACTTGGGTCTAGGAGGTCCGCAGCGGTCAGGCCTCCCACTGCCGTCGGCGCGGCACCATCGGCGGGCCGTTCCAGTCCTGCCGTTGACGCCGCCTCGCGCGCTATCGGTATCGGTGCCGGCGTCGGGAGACTCGGGACCGCCTGGCCCCCGGACGCGGCGTCGGTCCCCTGCGGGAGCGAGACGTCCTGTCCGGCACCGGAATCGCCGGAGCCACCGGAATCGCCGGAACCAGGAGTCGGCGTCCCCTTGCCCTGTCGGGACGCGCTGTGGGCTCCACCCCGTCGGCGATCTCGGCGAGCCATGGGGCAGACGCTACCAACCGGGCGCTCCGAGCAGGGGCCGGGTCTCGAATGCCGACGGCTTGGCCGGTGCCGCCCCGACCAGCGGTACGGCCGGCATCGCCGGTACTTCAGACGTAGGCGGCGTAGCCGGTCCGGTCGACGATCTCAGCCAGCTGGCTTCCCCCGGTGGCCACCACTCGACCTTCGGAAAGGACGTGCACCACATCAGGGTGGAGGACATCGAGCAGCCTCCTGAAGTGGGTGATGGCCAATACTCCGAGTCCCCATTCGGCGGTTGCCTCCTCCACCCGGCGTCCCACCGCGCCCAGGGCATCGACGTCCAGCCCAGAATCGATTTCGTCGAGGACGGCGAACCGAGGGCGGAGCACCCCCATCTGCAGGGTCTCGTTGCGCTTGCGCTCACCGCCCGACAGGTCCACGTTGAGCGGACGATCGAGGAATCGCTCGTCGAACCCGATTCGGCGGGCCTCCTCGTGAAGGCGCTCCCCGATGCCGGCGTCGGTGGCGCCGATCTCCTCGGCGGGGACCCCGGGGCGGGCCGCAGTCAACGATTCGATCAGCGTGACGCCGGGCACTTCGACGGGATGCTGCATGGCCAGAAACAGACCGGCCCGAGCCCTCTGCCAGGTCGGCAACGAAAGCAGGTCGATGCCGTCCAGGGTTACCGACCCGTCCAGGACCTCGTAGCCGGGCCGCCCCATAAGCACATGGGCCAACGTGCTCTTGCCCGAGCCGTTGGGGCCCATCACCGCATGCACCTCACCACTGCGCACGGTCAGCGTCACCCCGCGCAGGATCTCCCGGCCGGGGATGCCGGCGCGGAGCCCTTCGATGACCAGCTCTCCCGTGCTCATGGGACCACCACCGAGACATCGTCACCGTCGAAGATCAGTTCGTAGACCGGCACCGGACGAGTTGCCGGCAGTGAGCAGGGTTGGCCCGTCACCAGGTCGAAGGTCGACCCGTGCTTGGCACATTCGATCTCGCACTCGCCGGTCCACACCTCGCCGTCGGCCAACGAATAGTCCTCATGACTGCACCGGTCCCCGATGGCGTAGAAGTCGTCGTCGATGCGGATCAGGGCGACCCGCAGACCGGCCACGTCGAAGCGCCTGGCCTCGCCCGGCGCCATCTCCGCTCGGCCGCAGAGGCGGGCCGTCTTCGGTGGGTACGTCTCAGTGGAAGTCGGATCACTCACCGTGCACTCCCACACGGTCGACGAGGGCTCTGCCGATCAGCGAGCGGGTGCCGGCGATCGGCACCTGGTCGGCGATGCTCTCGAAGAATCCCGACACGATCAGCTGCTCGGCCCGTTCCGGTTCGATCCCCCGCGACTCGAGGTAGTACCGCTGGTCCTCGTCCACCGGACCGACCGTCGATCCGTGGCTGCACTTGACGTCGTTCTCCTCGATGTCGAGGTTGGGCACGGAATCGGCATGGGCCCCTTCACCGAGCACAAGGTTGTGATTGGTCTGCATGGCGTCGGAGCGGACCGCTCCGCGCCGAACTCGGATGAGGCCGCTGTAGACCGAGTGCGACCGGTCCGCGACCGCCCCCGTGAAGAGCAGGTCGCTGGTGGTCCGTGGCGCCAGGTGGTCCTGCAGCGTCCGGAAATCGAGCATCTGCTCGTCACGTCCGATGTAGGCCGCACGCAACATGCTGGTTCCGCCCTCTCCGGCAAGCGCCGAGTCCGTGCGCAGGCGAGCGTACTTACCGCCCAGGGCCACTGCGAAGCTGCGGAGGGTGGCATTGGCTCCGATGAAGCTCGCCTGGTGGGCCAGCTGCCACGTCTCCGCGCCCAACGACTGCACGCTCACGTAGTCAAGGGCCGCTTCCTCGGCCAGCTGCAGCTCGGTTGCCGGTACGACCAGGTGCTCGAGTGGCCGGTTGGGAGCCCGGACGCCGTCCGAGGGGAGGTCCGCCAGCAGCCCGGTGTCGACGTCGATCACGATCTCGATGACACCGACGCTGGAGCCCGTGCCTGTTCGGATCACGGTCCGAGGGAATATGGCAGTCCCACCAACGCCGGTGATCATGTGCACGATGACGATGGGATCCTCGACCACTGCGCCCGGTTGCACGTCCACCAGCACCGGGTCGATCGCGAATGCGTCGTTCAACAACCAGAAGTCCCGCGGATCGGATCCCACCGATCCCACAAAGGTCTCCGCATCGGCCCGCTCGGTTGCCCTGCCGAGCGTCGCCAGGTGGTCGGGGACCGAAGAGGCCACGGTGGCCAACACGCCGTTGATGGTCACCACCAAGCCGGCACGGGCGCCGAGGCTGCTCACCAGTGTATGGATGCGCTCGGAGGGCGACGGCCCGGGATCGTCAGGCGCGGTGACCGACACCGAACCGGCCGGGCGGAAGCGATCAAGATCGAGTTGGTCGATCCGGCTGTAGCGCCACACCTCGTCCTTCTCGCTGGGGAGGGGTGACGACCAGAAGGCGTCGGCCGCGGCGCATCTCCGTTGCTGCAACCAGGCCGGTCCCGAGAGGGCGGCGGCGGACTCAGGGGTGAAGTTCGACAGGACAGCAGGCCTTTCGCGCAAGGAGGCCCGGGTCACGAGCCTCGGCTCCCATGCTACTTGGCCACGGATCCCAACCATCCGAGCGAGACTTGCCGGTTGAGTTGGTGTGGCCCGAGCCGCCCAGATGGTCCGAATTCGTGCCACGAGTCCGGCCCTCGGGATGCGGAAGCAGCCCATCGGCCAACCATTGCGGCGCATGATCCGGGCGCGGCGGCCTACCTCCCTACGGCCTACGCTCTGGCCCATGACCACCTCAACCCTTGCCTCCTTCGCCTCCGAGGTCCTCACCATCGAGGTCGACGGGCACGTGGCCACGCTCTGGCTCGACCGCCCCGAGAAGCGCAACGCGATGGGTCCGCCATTCTGGGCAGACCTCCCCGTCGCCATGGCCGCCATCGGATCGGACCCGGAGATCAGGGCGGTGGTGCTGGCCGCCCGAGGACCCCACTTCAGCGTCGGGCTCGACCTGGTCGCGATGTCGGGCCTGGCCGGTGCGCCCAGTTCCGGCGCCGGTACCCCGCACTCCATGGCCTCTCGCGCCCGGTCGGCCCGGGCGGAGATCGTCCGCATGCAGGCGTCGGTCACCTCGGTAGCCGAATGCGCAGTTCCGGTCATCGCCGCCATCCACGGCTACTGCATCGGCGGCGGCGTGGACCTGGTGGCGGCGTGCGACATCCGGCTTGCCAGCACGGATGCAATCTTCTCCGTTCGGGAGGCCAAGGTGGCCATCGTCGCCGATGTCGGCAGCCTGCAGCGCCTACCCCACATCATCGGCAAAGGGCATCTGGCCGAGTTGGCCTTCACCGGCAAGGACATCACTGCCGCACGCGCCGAGTCGATCGGTCTGGTCAACCAGGTCAGCGCCGACGCGGAGACAGTGTTGGCCGACGCCCGTGCCATGGCCGCCGAGATCGCCGCCAACTCGCCACTGGCCGTGCAGGGTGCCAAAGCGGTGCTCGACGCAGGCGAGGGGCGCTCGGTAGCCGAAGGGCTCGACTATGTGGCCACGTGGAATGCTTGGTCTCTGGCCTCCGATGACCTCGCCGAGGCGATGACCGCGTTCATCGAGAAGCGCCCCGCCGTCTTCACCGGGCGGTAGCCCTCGAGGGGTCGAACAAACGGATCGCGGTGCCGGGGGGCCGGCAG
The DNA here is from genome assembly GCA_017883135.1 of Acidimicrobiales bacterium. Lineage (GTDB taxonomy): Bacteria > Actinomycetota > Acidimicrobiia > Acidimicrobiales > RAAP-2 > Bog-756. The sequence continues at coordinate 26,569 of JADGOE010000025.1, read as the reverse complement.
GCTCAGCGCTTGCGGTTCCACCAGTGGCGCCCCGCACGCCCCTTGCGCTCGTCCTCGGTGCGCACCTCGGCCAGAATTTCGGGCCCGGCGGCATTGACGATGTCCTCAGCCTGGTCGAGCAGCTCGGCCGCATCGGCGTCGGGAACGTCGGGCATCCTCTCCACCTTCGGCTCGATCAGCGAGCCATGGCTCCATCCGACATCGACCAGACGGGGGGCGTAGGACGGGCAGTCGTCGGGGCACTTCCACGGCGCATCAGGTGCCAGATCGAGGACACAGAACCGGGCCACCTCCCCTGAGTCGTAGGTCCTGCTCTGAAAGTGCTTGCACCCTTCCCTCATCGGCATGGGGACATTCTGCCCTTCTGGCGGCGCACCCGTCGCATCTCCTGCTGGCCGGCGACCGTGGATCCAGCCAGTTGGCCAGTTGGCCAGTCGGCCAGTCGGCCAGTCGGCCAGTCGGCCAGTTCAGCCGATCGAGCCTTCCATCTGGAGCTCGATCAATCGGCTCCACTCGACGGCATACTCCATGGGCAGGGTGCGGGTAATCGGCTCGATGAACCCATTGACGATCATCCCCATGGCCTGCGTCTCGGACAACCCCCGGCTCATCAGGTAGAAGAGCTGGTCGTCGCCCACCTTGGACACCGTCGCCTCGTGGCCGATCCGGGCGTCCCGTTCGGCAACTTCCATGTACGGCTTGGTCTCCGATACCGAAGTGTCGTCAAGGAGCAGGGCGTCGCACCGGACGAAGCTCTTGGCGTGCTTGGCACCTTCGTCCACATGGACCAGGCCTCGGTAAGTGGTGATGCCGGCATCCTTGGAGATCGACTTGGAGATGATGGTGGAGGTGGTCTCGGGTGCAGCGTGAACCATCTTGGCGCCGGCATCCTGGTGCTGGCCGGCTCCGGCATATGCCACCGAGAGCACCTCGCCGGAGGCCTTCGGTCCCATCAGGTAGACCGACGGGTACTTCATGGTGAGACGCGACCCGATGTTGCCGTCGATCCACTCCACATGGGCCTCGGCTTCGGCCCGGGCTCGCTTGGTCACCAGGTTGTAGACGTTGTTCGACCAGTTCTGGATGGTGGTGTAGGTGATCCGCGAACCCTCCAGCGCCACCAGCTCCACCACGGCGGAGTGCAAGGAGTCGGTGGTGTACACCGGGGCAGAGCAGCCCTCGATGTAGTGGACCTGGGCTCCCACGTCGGCGATGATCAGCGTCCGCTCGAACTGGCCCATATTCTCCGCATTGATCCGGAAGTAGGCCTGCAGTGGCTGGTCGACAACCACGTTGGGCGGGACGTAGATGAACGACCCGCCGGACCAGACCGCAGAGTTGAGGGCGGCGAACTTGTTGTCATTGGGCGGGATGATCGTCCCGAAGTACTTGGCCACCAGGTCGGGATAGTCGCGCACCGCTGTGTCCATGTCGCAGAAGATGATGCCGAGGGTCTCGAGGTCCTCGCGATTGCGGTGGAACACGACCTCGGACTCATACTGAGCGGTGACCCCGGCCAGGTACTTGCGCTCCGCCTCGGGGATACCCAGCTTCTCGTAGGTGTTCTTGATGGCGTCGGGGAGGTCGTTCCAATCCTCCACTTGCCCTGACGTCGGCTTGATGTAGTAGTAGATGTCGTCGAAGTCGAGGTCGGGCATGTTCACGGCGAACCATTCGGCCATCGGGCGCTTCTCGAAGCGCTGCAGGGCACGGAGCCGGAACTCGCGCATCCACTCGGGCTCCTTCTTCATCGCCGACATCTCTCGGACGATGGATTCGTTCAGGCCCTTCTTGGGCTTGAAGACGTAGTCCTCCTCGTCGGACCATCCAAGCTTGTACTTTCCGAGATCGAGGCCGGTGGTCGTCATGAGGGCTCCTAGGTCGCCGCCGGGTGGGGGTGCGGGGGATTTCTCCTATACAGATAGTAACAACCATGCACGCCCGAGTGAGCGGGCACCGATCGCAACGAGAGAATGACGTGCCATCCTGGTCGGATGCCCCACAGCTCCGCTTCCGACCACCCCTCCGGAGACGCCCGGGCTCCGGTCCCCGAGAGGCGTCCGGTCCAGCTCGAGGCACACGGCGATGTTCGGGTCGACGACTGGTTCTGGCTTCGGGACAAGGACGACCCGGCGGTGCTCGCACACCTGTCGGCCGAGAACGCCTACACCGAGGCGGTGATGGAGGGTACGACGGGGCTCCAGACCACGCTGTTCGATGAGATCGTCGCTCGCATCGAGGAGACCGACCTGTCGGTGCCGGTCCGCAAAGGCCCGTGGTACTACTACGGACGCACGAAGGAAGGGAGCAACTACGGCATCCACTGTCGCCGACCGGCCGTCGGGGGCGGGGAAGTGGGCGGGGACGGCGTCGAAACCGAAGGCAAGGCAGGAGGCGGGGACGGGGAGGCCCGCGAAGGGGAGCAGGTCATCCTCGACGAGAACCTCTTGGCCGGAGGGCATGGCTACTTCGCCGTGGGGAACCTGGCCGTCAGCCCCGACCATGAGTGGCTGGTGTACTCGACCGACACCTCCGGTGGCGAGCGCTACACCATGCGCTTCCGCGAGTTGTCGACAGGGGCGGAGTCGCCTGAGTCGCTCGAGGACACCTCCTACGGGGTGGCCTGGGCCAGCGACAACGCCACCGTGTTCTACGTCCGGGTCGACGAGGCCATGCGCCCCTACCAACTGTGGTGCCACCGGGTCGGGACCGATCCCTCGACCGACGTGCGGGTCCACGAGGAGGCCGACGACCGCTTCTATCTCGGCGTGGGACGGACCAAGGACGATCAATTCATCCTCTGCGGCCTCGATTCCAAGGTGACCTCCGAGGTCCGGGCGCTGCCGGCGGACGACCCCCAGGGCGAGTTCATGGTGATCGAGCCCCGGCGCCAGGGCATCGAGTACAGCGTCGACCACGACCGTGGCGATCCGAACGGCGGGCGCGACAGCCGGTTCCTCATCGTCACCAACGACGGGGCCGAAGACTTCCGGTTGATGGAAGCGCCCGACCGGGCACCGGGCCGGGCCCAGTGGCGTGAGGTGATCCCCGCCCGACCGGGAGTCAGGCTGGACGGTGTCGACCCGTTCGCCGACCACCTGGTGGTCTTCGAGCGGGAGGGGGGCGAGACCCGGATACGGGTGATCGACGCGTCGACCGGTGCATCGACGCCGATCAGCCAGCCGGAGTCGCCCTCGACCGTGTGGGGAGGGGCCAACCCCGAGTACGACTCCACCACGCTCCGCTACGAGTACACGTCCCTGACCACCCCGCGCTCGGTGTACGACCTCGACCTCCAGACGGGCGAGGCCGTGTTGAGGAAGCGGCAACCGGTCCTGGGTGGCTTCGATCCGAGCCGGTATCGGACCGAGCGGCGGTGGGCGGTGGCCGAGGACGGCGCCGACATCCCCATCTCCCTGGTCTACCGACCCGATCTCGTTCCCCCTCCCGGCGCAGGGCACGAGGGGTCCGGGGGATCTGCCGATGCCGGCAGTTCTGCCGGTGCACCATGCCTGCTGTACGGCTACGGCTCCTACGAGGCATCGATCGACCCGACGTTCTCGTCGCTCCGCCTCAGCCTCCTCGATCGCGGGTTCATCTTCGCCATCGCCCACATCCGGGGCGGCGGGGAGATGGGCCGCCGGTGGTACGAGGACGGCAAGTTCGTGGCCAAGCCCAATACGTTCACCGACTTCGTGGCATGCGCCCGGAGCCTGGTGGCTGCCGGGTGGACCTCACCTGACCGGCTGGTCGCCCGGGGCGGAAGTGCGGGGGGCCTGTTGATGGGGGCTGTGGCCAACCTGGCCCCGGAGCTGTTCCGGGCCATCGTGGCCGAGGTTCCCTTCGTGGACTGCCTGACCACCATTTTGGATGAGACCCTTCCCCTCACCGTGCTGGAGTGGGAGGAGTGGGGCAACCCGGTAGAGGACCCGGAGATCTACTCCGTCATCAAGTCCTACTCGCCCTATGACAATGTCTGCTCGGTCGACTCGGCAGGGGAGCCGGTGCGCTACCCGGACATTCTGGCGACGGCCGGGCTCTCCGATCCCAGGGTGGGATTCTGGGAACCGGCCAAGTGGGTGGCCAGGCTGAGAGCCGCAAATCCAGAGAACAAGGTGTTGCTGAAGACCGAGCTCGGAGCCGGCCACGGCGGCCCTTCGGGCCGCTACGACGCATGGAAGGACGAGGCTTTCGTCTACGCCTTCATCCTCGATGCCCTCGGGCTCACGGAGCGAACACCCAGTTCCTGAGTCTCATCGATCCGAACCCTGGGCATCTCAGCCGAGGGTGGTCGTCGTCGCCACGGTCGTCGTCACAACGGCCGTGGTCGTCGGAGCCGCAACCACCGGCTCGAATGTCGCCACGAACGGGGTGTAGAACGGCGATGGGAGGACCACCGGAACCGTGCCGACGGCGAGTGACACCGAGGCGGTGCCGAGCTGGACGGCGGTGGGACCGGTGGCCCGGACCACCTGGGAAGCCCCGGCCTGGACCGTCCCTGCCCACAGCGTCGAGCCCGAGGAGATCGTTGTCGCCTGCACCCAACACGGTGCGGAGGCGGTCACCGTGATCTCGAAGGAGTTGTCGCCGACCGGGAAGGTCGCGGACGACCCCGTCGACGACGAGGCGACGATCTGGCTGGGCAAAGTGGTCGGGGTGGTCTTGGTCTTGCGCTGATGGGCCGGCGCCTTCCCCTGGTTCGATGTGCCGACAGAGGTCGACGAGTGCGCCGAGCCGGTGGCCCGCGTGATCGACGAGGTGGTCGGGTGGGTGGAAGGGCTCGAGCGCCTGCTCCCGGCGTAGGCCAGCGCCCCGAACAGCACCAGGGCCACCACGACCACCAGCGCCGCCGTTCCTCGCCGGCGTCGATGGTTCATCGAGTCGAGTGCCAGCTTCTGCGCACGGCTCGATCGAAACGCCGGTCCACCCTCGACGGAGGAGCCCGAACGGTACCGGTCCTGCGGCCGCGAATCGTCGAAGACCAGGGGCGCGTCGGGGTCGGGGAAATCATCACGCCCCCTGACCGGCACCGGTGGGACCGATCGGGATGTTGCAGGCCCCGCACCCCCACGACCGGTTCCGCCCCTCCCGGATTGGCGATCCCCGTCCGGGGCGGAGGTCACTCGGGCTTCTGCGGACGCATCGGTCTGCCCCAGTGGCGCCACCGCCGATGGATCCACCCTGTCGGACAGGTGCTCCAGCGTGCCGAGGGCCGAGTGGTAGCTCCGGACGGAGTGCAGGTCATCGCTACTCGGGCGTCGGAGCAACCCCGCGGCGAGAACGCCAACGGCGACCAACACCACTGCGATCACGACGAGCCACATCACGACCATTCAACCCCGAAAAGGGGACCGATCGGGCAGCGGCGCCCCGATCCGGGTCGTCCCGAGGGGGTATTGCGGGCGAATTGGCCGTTCAGAACGGTCAAATGGCGGTGATCGAGGTCAGTCCCCCGTCCACCGTCAGGTGGGTGCCCGTGATGAAGGATGCCTCGTCGGAGAGCAAAAAGCGGATGGGCCGTGCGATCTCGTCCGGGGTGGCAACCCGCTGCAGGGGGGTCCTCTCCTCAAGCTGCGCGCGAAATCCGGGGAGCTCGAAGGCAGGCTGGAGCATCGGGGTGTCCACCGCACCCGGGCAGACAGCATTGACCCGGAAGCCCTCGCCGGCAAACCGGTGAGCGATCGATCGCATCAGGCCCAGAACGCCACCCTTGGATGCGCAGTACGCGGTCAGGAATGCACTTCCGAACAGTCCTTCGATCGAAGAGATCAGGACGACGGACGAACCGGGCCCGGCCTGGCGGAATGGCTCGAGGAGCACACGGGAGATCATCGCCGCAGCCCGCAGATTCACGTTGAGTGTGGTGTCCCACGACTCGTCGTCGATGAAGTCCACTGTCATCGCTCCCGACACGCCGGCGGCGTGGACGAACCCTCCAAGTGAACCGAGAGCATCAGCGGCCCGGGGCACCGCCTCTGCGATGGCCGCCGTGTCTGCCACGTCCACGACCGCCCACTCGGCCACGGACCCGTGGACTTCCCGACAGATGGCGGCGGTCTCCTCGGCGCCCTCGGCGTCGATGTCCCAGACGGCGACCGGGCGCCCGACCTCGGCGAGGGCCAGAGCAGCCGCCCGGCCGATGCCCGATCCTCCACCGGTGACCAGGACGCCGGTGTTCGGGGAGCCCAGTCGTTGATGGGTGTGGGCCGAGGCACCTTGCGAGGGGGGAGTCATCGGCGAAGTCTGTCAGAAGTGCCGCGTCAGCAGGCGAACTCGCCGCACCTCACCGGGCGGGCGGGCTGCACGGAACGATCACGTCCTGAGGCCGGCCCGCGGCTGGACGCCCGGCGGGATCTCCGACCGCCTAGGGTTCGAGCGGTCACGGTCCGACAGCACGGGATCGGCGAGGCCCCAGTCCGCTCGGATCGCCGGATCGTCCCAGGCCACACCGAGCTCGTCGTTCGGGTTGTAGTAGCCGTCCACCAGATACCACAAGGTGAGATCGGTGAGCGAGGCGAATCCGTGGGCCACGCCGGGAGGGATGAACAGACCGCGGTCATGGTCGCCATCGAGGTCGAGCGTGAGGGTGGCACCGTCCGTCGGTGATCCCAGGCGCAGGTCGTGGAGCACGACCCGAGCGGTGCCTCTGAGGACGTACCAGTAGTCGGCCTGGTGCAGGTGATAGTGCAGACCCACGATCGCACCGGCCTGCTTCTCCGACCGGTTGGCCTGGGTCATCTCCCGACCCAACGGGAACCAGCTCCGCCGATAGGTCTCCACGAACCGTCCCCGCTCGTCGCCGTGGGCATCGGGCTCGACCACGATGACGTCAGCGATCACGTCGGACTCGTTGATATCTGGCACCTACTGCTCCCTGTCCTCGTTATGACTCTGCCGGGCAAGAGTAGCGAACCCGCTGCGGAAGAACACCAGCGGCGATCCGTCGCCGGTCCCGAGGTCGAGGACCCGTCCCATGATCAGTTCGTGGTCGCCGGCGTCGTGCACCAGCTCCACCGCACAGTCCACCCACGAGAGGCAGCCCTCGATGACCGGCGAGCCGGTGGCCGGCGATGGATGCCACTCGACGCCTTCGAACTTCTTCCCTCCGGACACAGCGAAGCCCCTGCACAGATCCACCTGGTGCTCGCCCAGCACGTTGACGCAGAAACTTCCGGCCCGGGCGATCCGAGGCCAGCTGGTCGACGTGCGGGCAGGGGAGACCGCGACATACGGAGGATCGATGGAGAGCGAGACGAAACTCTGGCAGGTGAAGCCCACCGGCTCGCCGTCCTCGATGCCCGAGACGATGGTGACCCCGGTGATGAACCGGCTCATGGCCTCCTTGAACTGCGCGACGTCGAACGGCATCGTCACCCCGTCCCCAGGTCGAACGACATCCCTTCGGCGGCGGCGGATACCTCGGAGTGCCGCAGCTTCGAGGCGATGCGCCGCGACTGGCGGAGCATCTGGTCGATCTCCTTGTCGACGTGGCCCGGATCATGATGGAACAGATGCAACTTGCGGACCCCCGCCTGGCTGGCGACATGGACTGCATAGGCGGGGGTCGAATGGCCCCAGTCGGACAGCAGCACGAACTCGTCCTCGGTGTACTGGGCATCGTGGATGAGCAGGTCTGCACCGTCGCACAGTTCGAGGACCCCCGGGTCGACCGACTGACGGTCGACCGGTGCCTGATGATCCGGAAGGTAGACCACGCTGCGCCCGTCGGCCTCGACCCGGAATCCAAGCGTGTGCCCGACGTGGGGGATGGCCCGGACCTTCACCTTGATGCCTCCGAGGGTGACGTCATCGGAATCACCCAGTTCACGGAAGCGCAGCTCGCCGCGAAAGTCGGCCATCTGGATGGGGAAGAACGGAGGTTTCACCATTCCGGCCAACACATCGCCCAGCGTCCCGCCTTCCTGCGACGGGCCGTAGATGTCGAGCACCGCGCCCGGGTCCCTCATCGGCGAGAAGAACGGCAGCCCCAGTACATGGTCGTAGTGCAGGTGGGTCAACAGCACGTTGGCCTGCAGCGGGACGCCTGCGGCCTGCAGGGGTGCGCTGAGGTGGTTCCCCAAGGATCGGAGGCCGGTGCCCAGGTCGAGGATCAAGGGGGGCTCGCCGTCCACCTCCACCAGCACGCAGGACGTATTGCCCCCGTAGCGGCGGTGTTGGTCGGAGGAGCACGGGCACGAACCCCGTACGCCGAAATAGGTGATTCTCACAGACAAGGCAGGCTAGTCGCGGCGTGGAGGTGACCTCCGAGCTACCCTCCGGGCCATGGATCACGACACCGTCACCGCCAATGGCGTCCAGTTCGCGTACCTGAGCGACGGACCCGAGGAAGGGCCACTGGCCCTGTGCCTCCACGGGTTCCCCGACACCGCCCACACCTGGAGGCACCTGCTCCCCCGTCTGGCCGAGTCCGGGTACCACGCCGTGGCGCCGTTCCTGCGCGGCTACTCACCGACGACGGTGCCCGCGGACGGCCGCTACGACACGGGAACGCTGGCCCTCGACGCCTGTGCACTCCACGAGGCGCTCGGGGGCGGTGCCGACGCGGTGATCATCGGCCACGACTGGGGGGCGATGGCCAGCTACGGCGCGGCGGCCGTCCAGCCGGACCGCTGGCGGAAAATGGTGACCGCAGCGGTGGCGCCGCAGCGGTCGATGGGCGAGCGATTCTTCTCCTTCGACCAGCTGCACCGAAGTTGGTACATCTTCTTCTTTCAGACGGCGCTGGCCGAGTACGGCGTCTCCGTCGACGACTATGCCTTCATCGACCGCCTGTGGGCCGCCTGGTCTCCGGGCTTCGACGGGTCGTGGGATGCAGCCGAGGTGAAGAAGGCACTGGGCACGCCCGAGAACCTCACCGCTGCCATCGGGTACTACCGGGCCATGTTCGCCGGACCGCCGGACGACCCCGAGGCCGCAGCCGCCCAAGCGGCCGGCGACACGACGGCCCCACAGCCGACTCTGTACCTACACGGTGCCGACGACGGCTGCATGGGCATCGAGGTGATCGGCCCGGTGACCGACTTTCTGGCTCCCGGATCGGAGATGGTGGTCGTCGACGGAGCGGGGCACTTCCTGCACGTCGAGCGCCCCGACGAGGTCAACGACCACATCCTCCGCTTCATCACAGCCTGACCAGGATCGACTGGCGGTCTGAGGTGCCGGGGACCGGTGCCGCCGTTCAGGCGGGCCCGGTCACGAGTCGATCTTCTTCAGCCACGGCACCGCCGTCTGCAGGAACGCGTTCTGCCCGGTCGAAGCCAGCAGCGGGTCGAGGTGGCTGTAGTCGTCGACCCGGCTGATCACCGTCACGCTCGGGATCTTCGACTCCTGCTGGTAGGCGCGGGCGCTTCGGGCCACAGCATCGTTGCTGCCACCCAGGGACGTCTGGAAGGCATACAGGGGCACGTCCACCTGGCTGGTGTGCTGCAGACGCAGTCCGAGGTAGGTGGCCACGTCTGTCTGCTGAAGGGCGGCCGACGCCCCGGCGTCGATGGACAGGCGCATGGGGTAGTACCACTCGGTGGCAGCCAGCGGCGCCTGGGCGAAGACATCCACGACGTTCCGCACTGGGGTGATCCCACTGTCGACCCAGCCTGCGGGATCGCCGGTGGAGGCCACGTGACCCGAGTGCACCTGGATCAGGGCCAACCTCGGGGGCGACGTCTTGAAGTCGAACGCGTACCCGAACTGGGCCGAATTGGTCACGGGCTCCGGCGGCTTGAACTCGGCCGGTAGAAGTTTGAACGACTCGAAGCGCGTGGCGGGACCGGTCGGGTCCTTCCATGCGGTGACGGCACCGACCTGGCTGAACGCACCGGCCACCCACGGCAGGCCGACACCCAGCAGATCGAGCCAAGGGCCCGTTGTGCTCATGGCCGAGAGGTCCCGGCGCACCGTTGCCATGGTCGGGGGCGGGCCGTAGAAGCCGCTTGCACCGGCGCACCCGTCGATGCACATGATCCCGTTGATCGTCTTGTAACCGGGTTGTCCGTTGAAGTCCCAGGCAGCGTAGACGGCGGCCTCGGTGCCACCCAGTGAATGGCCGCCGAGCGTCACCGTGCGCTTCCCACCGTCCCGGGCCTTGGCGATGACGGCATGAAGATCGACCATGGCCACCGCCAAGCCCCACTGCTGGACGAACTGATAGTCGGCAGACTTCAGCGGCTGGTAGTGGTGGGTGATCGACGGATCGGCGATCCAACCGAGGTAGTAGTCGAAGGCCTGCCGAGCTGTCGTCCTTCCGGCCAACGTCGAGCGGATCACCGAGTCGTTCTGAAGTGCACCCTCCCTGCGCATCTCGGCCCACACCTGCAGATCGGGGACGTGAGTGGCCTGATAGGGTGCGACGAGGTCGAAGTCGCCGGCCCCTCCATTGGTTCCGGGCACCAGCACCAGCACGTGGGTGGCATCGGGGGATCCGAACCGGCGGACCTGCACTTGGTCGTACCGGGCCGGCGTTCCGGGGACACTCGGGGTGGCCACGGTGAAGACGCCTTCGGGCACCGATGCGGGAGCCCCGACCGCAACGGGGCCGGGGGGCGATGCTGTCGCCGAGGTGGCGGCCGAGCCCCCGCACCCGGCGAGGGCAATCGCCCCGATCGCCGCGGTGATGGCCACCCTCGGCCCAATTGCCCGTCGTCCCCTTGGTCTCATCGGCCCCATTGGTCTCCCGTCGTGTCGCCCGCCTGTGCGTGCCGCCCGGCGAGATCGCATCACCGCACACCGTACCCAGGGCAGGTGACTCAGGACGGGTTACTCAGGGCAGGTGGAGCACCCCGAGATCGCTACGGGCAACCAACCCGTCCCCAATCAGACCAGCCGCCACGGCGGCCGCCCGTTCGGGATCGTCCGGCCACCCCATCACCGATGCCGCCTGGTCCAGATGCACCGGGGCCCGCCGCAGCGCGTCGACCAGCCTCCCCCGCCCTTGCCGGTCGGAACCGGCGAACAACGCCTGGGCCGTCGAGACTCCGGCCGAGCCCCAGGCAGGGTCGGGATTGGAACGTCCCGCCGATGCCCAGCGGCATCGTCGCCGGACCGGGCAGCCGGCGCATCTGGGGGCGCCGGCGACACAGACGGTGGCCCCCAGATCGAGCAGGGCCTGACCGAATTGCCAGCCACGCCCCGTGGGCACCATGGCGTCCACCAGCGCTTGTGCCTCGGGGGGCCGAAGTGGGCGACCGGCAACCGCCCTCGACAGCACCCGCCCGGCATTTGTGTCCACCACCCCCGCATCGCACCCGAACGCGAAGGCCAACACCGCCCGGGCCGTGTACGGGCCCACTCCCGGAAGGGCCAACAGTGCACCGAGGTCAGCGGGGACCTCGCCGTGGTGCTCACCGACGATCGCCTTGGCGGCCCGGTGCAGGTTGCGCGCGCGCCGGTTGTAGCCCAGCCCATGCCAGGCCCGGATCACCTCGCTCAATGGGGCTGACGCGCATGCGTCCGGGGTCGAGAACGAAGTCAAGAACCGGTGGTATGCCGGCACCACCCGGGACAGCTGGGTCTGCTGGGCCATCACTTCGCTGACCAGCACCGCCCAAGGGTCCCGAGTGGATCGCCAGGGAAGTTCGGGTCGCCGCGAGTCAGAACCGAGCGCTGTCCCCCACTGCTCGATGGCACGCCCGATGGCGCGCACCTGGGCAGGGTCACGAACCACTGTGCCTGTGTGGCGCTGGTGAACGGCGCGAAGTCCTGCCACGGCAACTTTCCGAGTCACCGATCAGCGGATCTGCTCAGCCCCAGGCATCGTCCCCGTAGGGACGCCGGCGGACCGGGGCACTCGCCTGCTTCCAGACCATCACCTTCCGTCGGAAGAAGCACACCTCCTCACCGCGCTGATTGAAGGCCTTGGTCTCCACCGTCACCACGCCACGGTCGTCTCGTGACTTGGACTCGGTCCGCGCGATGACCTTGGTCTCCGCATAGATGGTGTCGCCGTGGAAGGTCGGCGACCGATGGATGAGGGACTCGACCTCGAGGTTGGCGATGGCCGTGCCGCTGACGTCGGGGACGCTCATCCCCAGGGCCAGGGAGTAGACCAGGTTCCCCACCACCACGTTCTTCCCCTGCACGGTCTCGTTCTCGGCGAACCAGCTGTTGGTGTGCAGCGGATGATGGTTCATGGTGATCATGCAGAACAGGTGATCGTCGGCCTCGGTGATGGTCTTGCCCGGCCAGTGGCGATAGACGTCGCCGGGCTCGAAGTCCTCGAAGTAGCGGCCGAAGGGACGGTCGTAGATGGTCATGGGGCTTGGTGTAGTACGCCGGGAGGCCCGGCGTCCAACGCCACGACAGGACCGGCCTCGCGAAGACCATCGCTGCGGCGACGATCCATGGGCACGCCCGGGTTGTGCCGAACGCTGCCGGCCCTCCGCTCAGTCCCGAACCAACGTCGGCCGTGTGGTGAACCCCAGTACCCAGTCCGAGAGCGATTCGCCGTCGATCGACATGCGCCAGGTGTAGCGGGTGCCGGGCGTGAGTGGCAGCGGCCCCAGGTTGACGGCCAGCGCCACATCGATCGGGGACCCCTCGGGGATGCCTGGGGGGCGCCCAACCGTGAACTCACCCCGCACCTCGACGGGGTGCTCACCCTCGGGCGTGTCCACCAGCACCGGGCGGCCGTCTGCATCTTCGAGGAAGAGCTCCCAGTGGTGGGCCGCCTCGGCTTCGTGCCAGCCGACATCGATCTTGAGAGCGATGGCCGACGGCACCGGATCGGGGCCGGTCATGCTCCAGCCGCCACCCAGCACATAGAGCTTGCCGTCGGATACCTGGGCGGCGTCGCACAACATCATCGTCACTCTCACGGTATGCCAGGATACCGGCCCTTGGCCCACCCTGGATTGCGGAGTCCATCGTTGGGGGCCGAACCGGGCACCGGACCGACGCCAAGCGGCTGGTGGCACCGCTACCTCGGCCGCGGTGGCCGGTAACGTTGCGCCATGGAGCTGCGAGGACTGAGGGACGACGTCTACCGGCGCCCGCTGGCCACGGCTCTCGATCGCCTGGGCATCGGTCCGGGTTGGACATGCGTCGACGTCGGCGCCGGCGGGGGCGACGTTTCGGTGGCCTTGGCCGAGATCGTCGGGCGCGAAGGTCGGGTCTACGCCGTAGACAGCGATCCTACGGCCCGCGATGAGGTGGCAGAGGCGGCCGCTGCACACAGCCAGGTGCTCGCCATCACCCAGTCCGGTGAGGACCTTCGCCTGCCCGAAGCAGTCGACCTGGCCTTCTGCCGGTTTCTGCTGCTGCACGTGGCCGACCCCGCCGTGGTGCTCGCTCGGATGGCCGCGTGCGTGCGACCCGGGGGCTGGGTGGTGGCCCAGGAGCCGATCACCTCGGCCGGCCGGATCAACGGCCGACCGTTCTCGATGCCCGCGGCCCGTCACCCCGACATCGGTGCGCTGCTGCCGTCGCTCGCCCGCGATGCCGGGTTGATCACGATCGATGCCTGGGCCGAGGCGCCTGCGGGGGCCGGGCCCGGGCCAGTGGCCGACTACCTCGAGCTCCTGACCGAGGTCGACCCGGGCGACGACCCCGTAGTGCTGCCACCGCTGGTGACGGTGGTGGCTCAGGTTCCCGCTCGCTGAAGCAACCGACGACCGGGGCGCCTCCGGCTGCGGCTGCGGCCGCACTTCCAGCTGCTGCTGTCTACGGGTCGGTAACCTTGGGAGGTGACCACCGAACCGCTCCCCTCACCTGATCTCCTGGCCGCCGCCGAAGCAGTGGCGGTGGCCCAGGTCGTCGTCCAAGCCGGAATCGCCGCCGTGGCCGCGGCCGGCGGTCCCGACGAGGCCCAGGTGCTCGCCTATGACGTGTCCCATTCGGCAGCGGCCGTGCGCATCGCCGACGCGGTGCTGGGCTACGGCGCACACGGCGGCACCGAGGCCCGCATCGCTTGTGCATTTGCCGCCGACGCGCTGGCCGACCTCGCCAACCGCACCATCGGCCGGTCCAAGGAGTGGGGGATCGGCGCCGACTGGCTGAGCCCGGCCGAGGAGTTCGTGGCCACCTACCGGGATCCCAGCTTTCTGGCATCGTTGGCCGAATGCCAGGGCCTGCGCCATCTCGATGGCGACTTCGAGTTGGTGCGTGAGACCTTCCACCGGTTCGCGGACGAGCAGATCCGTCCGCGGGCCGAGCACATCCACCGGGCCAACACCGACATCCCCGAAGAGATCATCTCGGGGATGGCCGAGATGGGCGGCTTCGGCATGTCGGTACCCGAAGAGTACGGAGGATTCGCCACCGGGGGCGAGTCCGACTACATGGGCATGGTGGTGGCCACCGAAGAGCTGGCGTGGGGCTCGCTCGGCGCCGGAGGCTCGCTGATCACCCGGCCGGAGATCCTCACCCGAGCCATCGTCCATGGTGGCACCGAGGCGCAGAAGCAGCACTGGCTCCCCAGGCTGGCTACCGCCGAGGTGATGGGGGCGGTCGCCGTCACCGAGCCCGACTTCGGTTCAGACGTCGCCGGGGTGGTCACCACCGCGGCGCCTGTCGAGGGTGGTTGGCTGATCAACGGGGTGAAGACCTGGTGCACCTTTGCTGCTCGGGCCGACGTGCTCATGCTTCTGGCCCGCACTGATCCCGACAAGACGAAGGCCCATCGTGGGCTCTCCCTGTTCTTGGTGGAGAAGCCCCAAGCCGACGGCCACGGGTTCCGATTCGACCAGGCGGCCGGGTCCGACGGCCGGCCGGCCGAGTCCTCTGGACGGATGGAGGGCCGGGCCATCGACACCCTCGGCTACCGGGGGATGCACTCCTACGAAGTGGCCTTCGAGAGCTGGTTCGTGCCCAACGCCAATCTGGTCGGTGAGGAGGAGGGGCTGGGCAAGGGCTTCTACCTGCAGATGCAGGGATTCGAGAACGGGCGCCTCCAGACTGCCGCCCGCGCCATCGGGGTGATGCAGGCCTCGTACGAGGCGGCTCTCGACTACGCCCGGAACCGGGTCGTCTTCGGAACGCCCATCATCGACTACCAACTCACCCGGGCCAAGTTGGCCAGAATGGCCGTGCTCATCCAGGCATCGCGCCAGTTCACCTACGAAGTGGCTCGCCTGATGTCCAAAGGCAACGGCACACTCGAGGCTTCGATGATCAAGGCGTACGTGTGCCGGGCCGCCGAATGGGTCACCCGCGAGGCCCTGCAGGTCCACGGCGGCATGGGCTATGCCGAGGAGTTTCCGGTCAGCCGCTACTTCGTCGACGCCCGGGTGCTTTCCATCTTCGAGGGCGCGGACGAGACCTTGGCGCTGAAGGTCATCGCCCGTCGGCTGTTGAGAAACGCCGGCACCTGAGCGTTCCGACCCCTGGCCGGGCCGGTCACTCCGTGTGTAGGTTGGCCACGATGGATCACGACTCGCTGATCGAAGCGGTCCGCACCGAACGTGCCGCACTCGACGACGCGGTGCGGGCCGGGCCCATGTCCGCAGAGGTGCCGACCTGCGAGGGCTGGACTGTCGCCGATCTGGCGCTCCATGTCGGCAGCTTCTGCGGATTTTGGAGCCACGTGCTGTGCGAGGGCACCGGACGGCCGAAGACCCCCTTTCCGGATCCGCCGACCGGTGGCGACCTGGTCCGCTGGCTGGCCGACCTGAGCGCCCATCTGGTCGACGAGCTCACCGAGACACCTGCGACGACCGAGCTGTGGACGTGGTTCGACGGCGACCATTCGGCCGGCTTCGTGGCCCGCAGGTGTGCGCACGAGTTGGCCGTCCACCGCTACGACGCGCAGTCCGCCCGTGCCACCTGCGCGCCGATCGCAGCCAGGCTCGCCGTCGACGGGATCGACGAACTACTCGACGTGCTGGTCACCGCCCGTGAACCTTCGGGTCAGGGCACCGGAAGGACCCTGGCCCTCCACGGCACCGACGCCGGCTCGAACTGGGCCGTCGTGCTCGGGACCGATCGCGTCGTCGTCGAGCGCCCGCACCGGGTGCCCACTGCGGGCAACGGCTGCGACCTGGCCCTCGCTGCGACCTCATCCGACCTGGAGCTCTTGTTGTACAACCGCCCACCCCTCGGCCCCGTCGACGATCACGGCGACCGGTCCGTCCTCGACGACTGGTATCGCGAGTTCTCCTTCTGAACCGGGACGTCCCGTCCCGGAGGAGCCGAAGGAGCCCGCAGCGCGATCCCGGAGCCCGGCAGGCTCCCGGGCTTCAGCCCGCCGACCGGCTCAGACCGGCCCGCGGCTCAGACCGGCCCGCTCGCCGCGGCTGACGAACTTGGTGGCCATCTTGCGGGAAGCCTCGTCGATCATCTCGTCGCCGAACATGACCGCGCCGGACCGATCGTCCTCGGTGGCCTTGCGGTAGGCATCGAGGATGCTCCACGCCTTGTCGAACTGCTCCTGGGTGGGCGAGTACACCTCGTTGAGCACGCCCACCTGGTCGGGCGTGAGGGCCCACTTGCCGTCGTAGCCCAGCACACGGGTGCGCTGGGAGAACTCGCGCAGGCTGTCGAGCTCGCGGATCTTGAGGAACGGGCCGTCGATGACTTGCAGGCCGTTGGCCCGACCGGCCATCAGGATCTTCGAGAACACGTAGTTGAAGTGGTCACCCGGGTACTCGGGGATGGCCACCCCACCGGTCAGGACCGGCATCTCCATCGAAGCGGCAAAATCCGCCGGCCCGAAGATGATCGTCTCGAGGCGGGGTGAGGCAGCACAGATCTCCTCGACGTTGATCAGTCCACGGGTGGTCTCGATCTGGGCCTCGATCCCGATGTGCCCGACCGGCAGCCCACTCTTCTTCTCCACCTGGGTGAGCAGCAGGTCGAGCGCGACCACCTCGGCTGCGCTCTGCACCTTGGGCAGCATCAGCTCGTCGAGTCGCTCTCCGGCCTTGGATACCACGTCGATCACATCGCCGTAGGTCCACTCGGTGTCCCAGGCGTTGATCCGCACACACAGCACGCGGTCGTCCCACGGCAGGTTCTTGATGGCATCGGCCACTTTGGCGCGGGCCGCCTCCTTCTCCGACGGGGCGACCGAGTCCTCGAGGTCGAGGAAGCTCATGTCAGCCGGCACGGTCGGCGCCTTGGCCAGAAAGCGTTCATTTGACCCGGGCGATGACATGCAGGAGCGGCGGGGCAGGTAACGGGAGCGTTCGGACATGCCTCGATGGTACGGCCCAATTGCCGGCAGACCAAAACTGAGGCCTGTCGGACCGCCCGGGTCAGGCCGGGCCAGTGGCGGCCAGGTCGGCCTCGATCTGGTTCGCCAGCACGTCGGGAGTCAACTGCTCGGCGAGTAGCCGGTCGAACCGGGCCGGGTCCCCTCGTACGAACGACCGGCAAAGCGGCAGGCCTTCCACGTAGCAAGTGAGGTAGGCCCGCCATGTCGGATGGGTCAAGAACTCGACCGCCTTGGCTGCCCGATCGATCGCCAGCAGGCCCCAGCGGGCGACCTCTGCGATCACCGTGTCGGCGTCGGCGCCGTCCTCGTGGAGCCGGAATGCGGCATTCTGGCGCACCGCACCCAGAGCTTCGCCGGCTTCGGACACTTCTTCCACGACCTCGGCGTCGTAGTGGATCCCGAGCGGCACCAGATGGGCGGCCACCGTTGCCTCGGGCCGCCGACCCCAGAGCACCTCGAGACCCAGGTCGGCCAGACCCTCGGCCAGAAGGCATTGCGGGGTGCCCACGAGGAAGATGGACTCCTCCCACCAACTGCGGCGGCGCACCAGTCCGACTTCCTTGCGGGTGTGTTCGGTGTGGTGACCGGGGTACGACTCGTGGGCCACCAGGTGGGCGAGGCTCGTCGACAGCACCGGTAGGTCGGTGTTGACCGCCACCCGGCTCCGGAGGTCGCCCAGGTAGTAGTTGAACCCGGACCAGGGCTGGTTCGAGACCAGCTCGAACTCCACATGCTCACCCTCGGGCAGGCCGAACATGCTCTTCGTCCGCTCACGGAGGTCCTCCGCCAGCGAGGCGATCGCCACACCCAGCCGGTCCACCGGCACCGCGTGCGACTCGCGCCACACCACCAGACGCTCGGCCAGCGGGCCGGAGCCCGGCAGTACCTCGTCGAGTCGGCGGTGCGCTTCGGAGAAGACCTCCTCATCCACCCGGGTCGGTCGCACCCCGTAGCAGGCCTCGACCTCGTCGGCGTACCTGATCGGCTCGCCGGCCAGCCGACGTGCCGTCGTCAACAGACCGACGACCTGGGCACGAAGCCAGTGCCGGCGAGCCGGCGCTGCTCCGTCCCCTCGGCTCCCACCGGATCCCGACAGGTCCAGCACACCCCCGGCGTCGATCGCAGCCACCAGGGCCTTCGCATCGGCCGCCAGGCGCTCAGGTGCCTGCACCGGCTCGGCACTGACTGCGGCGGCCCGCTCGGCCGGGCCATAGTACGCATCCACCAGTCCGTCGATGTGGCGGCCCAGCCTGAGGCCGAGCGTCAGGTACTCATCGACGAGACCGGGTGCAGCCACTCCGGCTCAGTTCAGCCGCTCACGGAAGAAGGCGACTGTGCGGTCCCAGAGGAGCTCGGCCGAATCGTGGTCGTAGGCCTCGGGTCGGTCCTCGTTGAAGAATGCATGCCCCGCGCTCGGGTACAGATGGAGCTCGACGTCGTTGCCGAAGCCTCCGAGTTCGGACGCGAGCGCACGTGCCGCTTCGGGGGTGAAGTAGTCGTCGAGCTCTGCGGCGTGGACGAGCACCGCGGCGTCCAGCTTCGAATAGTCAGGCCGGGCATCGGGCCAGGGGATCAACCCGTAGGCCGGCACCACCGCCTTGATCGCGTCGGGGCGCTGGGTGCCGAGCACAAGGGCCAGGCCGCCTCCCATGCAGAACCCGATCACGCCCACCTGCGACCTCCCGGTCCGGCGGACCAACTCGTCCACCGCGCCGCTCAGGTCGGTGGCCGCCGACTCCATCCTGAGCGCCATCATCACCTTGCCGGCCTCGTCGGGCTCGGTCAGCGGGACCGTGGTGCCGTGGTAGAGGTCGGGGGCGAGGGCGGTGAAGCCGGCCTCGGCGAAGCGATCACAGGTGCGTTTGATCTGGTCCACCAGGCCCCACCACTCCTGCAGAACGATGATCCCCGTGGTCGAATGCGCTCCATCGGAAGGGGTTGCGATATAGCCCTGGCCGCTGGTTCCATTGCTCGGAAATTCGATGATTTCGCCCATGGGCACCGACCTTACCCTGCCACCGTCGGGCGGAGACCCGCGTGGCGTTCCCAAGGTCCGTGGCGTCGCCGGGTGGCGCCGATGTGCCAGAGTTCCGAGGTGATTTTCGGGGACGAACATCCAGGTCAGAGGTGTTCCAGGGGGGAGTGTCCTTGTGATCGGCACCTGGTTGGACTAGAAACTATGCACATATGACTCACGCCGAGCTCTACTCGACGTCCGAGCCAGGTACCTGCCGAACCGCCCGTAGGAAGCCTCGCAGACGGGCACTTGCATTGGTGGTACTGGCCTCGACATTGGGTGCTACCTCGGCCGCGATTTCCACTTCCGTGCCGGCCGCGGCCGATCAAATCTCTGATGCCAAGGCGCAGGCTGCCGCGATCACCTCCAAGATCCAGGCAATCGACGCACAGCGGCAAACCCTGACCGGACAGGTCACGGCGGCCGACTATCAGCTCGCTCAGCTGAAGGGCCAGATCGCCGCCAGCCAGAGCCAGATGGCCAAGGACCAGGCGACGGTGACCAAGGACCAGTCCCAGCTGCGGTCCCAGGCCATCAGCGACTACACCAGCAGCGGCACCAGCAGCCAGGTGACCCAGATGTTCACGTCGAACGTCAATACCAGCGGCATCCGCTCCGAGTACTCGTCGATCGCCACCGGCAACGTCACGACCACTATCGCTCACCTGCACACGGCCCAGGTGCAGCTGCAGGCCACGCAGACCGCCCTGCAGCAACAGCAGGCACAGGCCACGGCCACCAGAGCCACTTTGGCCGGTGCGGAGAACCAGGCCTCGGCCCTGGCCAGCCAGTACCAGGGCACGTTGAACAGCGTCAACGCCAACATCCAATCGTTGGTCCAGCAGCAGCAGGCAGCAGATGCAGCCGCAGCGAAAGCCGCAGCAGCGAAGGCGTTCAATGACAAGGTCGCCGCCGCCCAGGCTGCACAGGCCCAGGCAGCCGCCCAGACCACCGCCATTCGCACGAGCAGCGGTGGCAGCTCCAGCAGTGGCGGCTCGGCTCCGTCCGTTCCGACCGCTCCTCCCCCGCCCCTGGCAGCCGGCGCCGCCGGCGCGGTGCAGGCTGCGGAGTCCCAGGTCGGCGTTCCCTATGTGTGGGGTGGCTCGTCCCCCGCCGGCTTCGACTGCTCCGGACTTGTCGCATGGGCCTATGCCCAGGTCGGCATCAGCCTCCCCCACTTCTCGGGAGCCCAGTACAACGACACCACCCATATCCCGCTCGCCGACATCCAGCCCGGTGACCTCCTCTTCTACGGTCCGGGTGGTTCGGATCACGTGGCCATGTACGTCGGAGGCGGCTCGATGATCGAGGCGCCGTACACCGGGGCCACGGTGCACATCACAGGGGTGCGCACCGATGGTGGCTTCGTCGGGGTCGGCCGGGTCGGCTAACTGCGCCTGTCGCAGGGGTCGGCTGCTTGCTGGCGGTTGCTGACGGGTCGGACGGGTCGGACGGGTCGATACTCTCCCGACGATCGCTCCCTCCCTCTGCCCGGCGGCGCCGGTCGACACAGCGGCGTCGGCCGCACCCACCGAAGTGACCCTCCATAGGTCGGGCGTCGTCGACTGACCGGCCCGCGCTCAGACCTGATCGTGGGCCGCGAACTCTCCAGGTGGCATCTGTCCCACCACCCCGCCGGCCCGGGGACCAGGGGGGCGGGCGAAACGGAACGACAGGGCCTCGCGGCCGGCCTGGATGACCATCGCCTCACCAGTCTCTTCACCCGCAAGGCGATCGAACACTGCCTCGGACACTGCCGATACGTCGATGAGGGGAAACCCGCTTCCTTCCAGCACTTCTCGCATCTCGTCGATCAACGGCGTGTCCACAATGCTCGGGCACACCGCGTTGATCGTGATGTGACGCTCGGCCAGCTGGGGTCCGAGAGACCGCACCAGTCCGACGACTGCATGCTTGGTGAGGCAGTAGATGGGATCGGGCGAGAAACCGATCAGGCCGGCCAGGGACGCGGTGGCGACGATGGCACCGCCCCCACCCGCCGACAGCGCTGGCACAAGCGCCCGGATGCCGAAGAAGACCCCGTCGACATTGACCCCCACCGCCCGCCGGTAGATCTCGTCGGTGACCTTGGTGATGTCCGCTTCACCCGTCGTCACCCCGGCATTCAGGTGGGCGAGGTCGATACCGCCGAAGCGGGCGATCACCGCATCCACGATGCCCGGCCACTCCTCGGACTTTCCGACATCGGCCTGGAGGGCCAGGCCACCGACTTCGCCGGCGGCCCGTTCGGCCGATGAGCCGTCGAGGTCGACGACGGCTACCGACACCCCGGCCTCGGCCAAACGGGTGGCGGTAGCCAGACCGATCCCTGACCCTCCGCCGGTAACGACGGCTACTTTCCCCGAAAGCGATCCCATTGGTTCCCCCATGTCTTGATTCGTGATCTGCGGTGTGCCCCCGACCGGCCACCGCTTGGTGACCAGCCTCCTGCGCCGGTGGTCGGTCGCCGGCGGTCGGTGTCTGGTCGGCGCCGGCAAGTGGCCTGGTTACCGGCGGGCCCATGCCGCTGACTCCGCTGCCTGCGCCCGGTGTCACCCTACTGGGCACCTGGGGCATACTAGGGGGGCGTCGGTTGCGTCGCTGATCAGACGCCCATTGACCATGAGCCCCCCTTCTCCATGAGACCGATTCCCGTCGCGTTCCACATCTGGTTCCTCGAGGTACACACCTACGGGATCGGGTTGGCCCTGACCTTCTGGTTCGGCCTGCGTTACACCGAGCGCCGGTTGCGCAATGCCGGCTATCCGTGGCAGTGGGTGACCGGCATGTTCCTCTGGGTCATTCTGGCGGCGATCGTCGGGGCCCGGGCGCTTCACGTGGTCTCCAATCTCTCCTACTACTCGCACTATCCGACACAGGTCTTCGCCATCTGGCAGGGAGGGCTCTCCTCGTTCGGCGGTCTCCTCTTCGCCGTGCCGGTCGCCGTAGTGAGCTCACGGCGCCGGTGTCCCCAACTGCCGACGATGCGCTTCGCCGATCTGATGGCTCCGGTGCTGATGGCCTGCTGGGGCATCGGCCGGCTGCTGGGCCCCCAGCTGATGGTGGCCGGCGGTGGCCATCCGACCAATCAATGGTTCGGCATGTACTACGCCGGACAGGTCGGTAAGCGCCTTCCGGTGCCCATACTCCAGTCCATCGAGGACCTTGCCATCTTCGGAATGCTGCTTCTGGTCGAACGCTGGCTGCGCAATATCGCCCCGGTGCCGGTTGAGGCTGTCCCTGCGCTCGTCGAGACCCCCGCGAGTCCCGCCGAGGCACGCGCACACGAGAATTCGGACCTCCTGGATGCAGAGGACGACGACCCGGTTCTGCCGGCTACCTCGGTGCCACCGGCTCCATCGGCTTCCCCACCGGCACGTGTCCTTCCTCCATCGGGGATCGTCCTCGGCGTGGGTATGGTGCTCTGGGGCATCGAACGCTTCCTCGACGAGCACCTGTGGCTCGGTGAGGACGGGCACCTCGGGTCCCTTCTGGTCCAAGGTGCTGGGATCGCGCTGGCGGTCGTGGGCGCGATCCTGTTGATCTCGCGTGTCGGTCCGCTCCAGCGTTGGCATCGTGGCGAGGTCGAGAACGAAGGCAAAGGCGAAGGCGAAGGCGAGAACGAAGGCGAAGGCGACAGCGACCGGACGACATCGCTTGGAGGCGCTGTCAGACCGATCGAGGTCGGGTCGGGAGTGCCGACGGGTCAGGCCGAATCGCCCGAGTAGTTCGAGTAGTTCGAGTCCGGCGAGTCGACCCAAGAGAGGGGTCGGCAGCGCCATTCTGGATGCGGGGCTGGCTACAAAGACCAAGCATTCGAGGCGTACCGGTCCGACCGGTGACCACGCGCCTCCGACCCCTACCCAGGTGGCCTCGAATCGGGCTCACTCCTCGGTGCTGAAGAGCGGTGGATCCGAGCAGTTGGCTGGTTCCGAGAATGGCAGTGGCGGTCGCGTCGACCTGCTGGGTGGAGTCCAGGTCCAGCGACCTGGTCCACCGCCGAGATGGAACCCCTTGTGGGTCCTCAGGTAGTGGTGATGACCGCAGAGGCGGGCCAGGTTGCCCGCAAGTCGTTAATCAGACCCCTTTGCGGCTCCCCCCGACCGGCACTTCCGGGCGTGTGGATGACTTCCCGTGATGACAGATAGGGTCCTCGGTGGGCAAGCCACGCCACTGGGAGGAACGATTCGATGAAGTACCGCAACCTCGGTTCGACCGGGATCAAGGTGAGCCCGCTGTGCCTCGGGACCATGATGTTCGGGGCGTGGGGCAACACCGATCACGAGGACTCGATCCGGATCATCCACGCCGCCCTCGACGCGGGCATCAACTTCATCGATACCGCGGACATGTACGCGGCCGGCGAATCGGAGGGGATAGTCGGCAAGGCCCTGGCTGGCCGACGGGACAAAGTCATCCTGGCCACCAAGGTCCACGGGGCGATGAGCTCCGATCCCAATGAGCAGGGGAACTCCCGGCGATGGATCATCCAGGAGTGTGAGAACAGTTTGCGCCGCCTCGGCACTGACTACATCGACCTGTACCAGATCCACCGGCCCGATCCCGAGGTGGACGTCGACGAGACCCTGGCCGGCCTGACCGACCTGATCCGCCAGGGCAAGGTGCGCTACGCCGGGTCTTCGACGTTTCCGGCCTCGTCGATCGTCGAGGCCCAATGGACGGCTGAGCGGCGGCAACGGGAGCGGTTTGTCTGCGAACAGCCGCCCTACTCGTTGTTGGCCCGCGGCGTCGAGACCGAAATCCTGCCCATCTGCGACAAGTACGGCATGGGCGTCATCACTTGGAGCCCGCTGGCCGGCGGATGGCTGTCGGGCAAGTGGCGCAAGGACGGCAGCGAGCTCGGCAGCCACCGGTCGGCGTTACTGCCCGACCGCTACGACCTTTCCAAGCCCGGCAACCAGGCCAAGCTCGACGCCGCCGATGCCTTGGCCAACGTGGCTGACAAGGCCGGGATCACGTTGATCCACCTGGCACTGGCGTTCGTCATCAACCATCCGGCAGTGACGTCGGCGATCATCGGGCCCCGCACCATGGAACACTTCGAGAGCCAGATCGGGGCGGCGGACGTGACCCTCGACGCCGAGGTCCTGGACCAGATCGACGAGATCGTGCCCCCCGGACAGAACCTTCTCACCGAGGATGCCGGCTATGACCCGCCCTCGATCACCCAGGCCTGGCGACGTCGTCGTCCCCACAGGGACTGACTGCAATGGGGCGCACGGAGATGGCGGCCGCGAGCTGGACCGTAGTACTGGACCCCGAGGGCAATGAGTTCTGTTTCGGCTAGGGCAGAATCGCCAGCCGGACAGGTGTGGTATCCCTAATCACCGGGTAGGAGCTGGTTCCGGAGGATGTTCTGCTGGTTCGTAGGTTAGCGGGTGATGCCGACCACGTCACTGACTCCCGTGTCCCCCAGACTCCCACCGAAGGGCGCATCGCCATAAGAGAAGACACCGCCGTCGGCTGCGGTGATCCAATAGCCGTTACCGCTCGGCGTGGCCGTCATGCCCACGACGGGACTGTTCAGCTGGATAGATCCGGCCGAACCGTAGAACGCGGCATCTCCGAAGGCGAAGATCCCGCCGTCAGCGGCCACCAACCAATAACCGTTGCCGCTCGGCGTCGGGGCGATGCCCACGATGGCCTGATTGAGCCGGACCGAGCCGGTCGATCCGTGGAACCGGGCGTCGCCGAAGGAGAAGACCCCGCCGTCAGCGGCCACCAACCAATAACCGTTGCCGTCGGGAGTGGCGGCCATCGCCACGACGGGTCGGTTCAGTTGCAGGTTGCCCGTCGAACCGAAGAATTGTGCGTCTCCATACGAGAACATCCCGCCGTCCGAGGCGACCAACCAGTAGCCCTTGCCGTCGGGAGTGGCGGCCATGCCCACCACCGGCTTGTTGAGCCGGAGGTTACCGGTCGATCCGTAATAGTCGGCATCGCCGAAGCAGAAGATGCCGCCGTCGCTGGCGGCCAGCCAGTAGCCCCCGTCGAGCGGTGTCGTGGCCATGCCCACCACTGGCTGGTTGAGCGGAGTGCCAGTCAGATCACCGAAGACGTCGGCCCCGAAGAGCCCTCCGGACGGGGATCCGGACATGGAGGAGGTGCTCGAGACGGTGCCGCTGCCCTCGAACAGGTTGTAGCCAGGAGGGCGCGTATCCGGAGATACGTTCACTCCGATCATCCCGATGATGGCGAAGTTGGCGACGATCGAAAGGCAGGCGAACTGCAGCGACAGCGACGTCACAGCATTCATGGGGCCGGTGGCGAGTTGGTCGATGGAGACCACTCCGAGTCCACCGGATGCATCGCACGCGTAAGTGCCACCGATAGTGATGGTGCCGATCTGGCCTGCTCCCGGGCCCACACCCAGGCCCAGGCCCAGACCCGCACTAACGACGGTCGATCCGACAGCCAATGGTCCAGCACCCGACACGGCTAGCGAATTCCCCGTGTCCCAGTAAACGACCAACGTGGTGCCGGTGTAGGTGGCGGAGATACCCGATGTGGTCGTCGAGACCGCAGCAGCGGTGGTGGTGGCGCTGCCGGAAGCGGTGGTCACCTTGGAGATGCCGCGGATCCCGGGAATGCGAGGCGTCCCAATGTCGGGCGTCACATGGACAGCGGCTGGTCCGGCCAGGGCGATGACCCGCTGGGCGAGGGCCGTCGTGGACGCACCAGCCGGTGCTGCGCCCACGGTTCCGGTTGCGACCAGCACTGCCATCGAGGCTGCTACTCCCACGACCGATCTGGTCATGGGCTTTCAGCTAGCAGTGACCCGATGCGCGAATCTCATCGGCGCCATCGCAAGGACCGAAACCAGCTTCCAACAACTGTGTCGTCTCACGGTGCATCTGCCCCTCATCTGTACTCGCTCGGAATCTGTCGTTCGGTTGCGCCGAGTCTGACACAGCGGCTGTCGATTCCGCTGCTTGCGTCTGACGAGATGGCGGAAATGTCATGGTGGGTAAGCCATCCGGCGATCAGGGTGTCCTCACCTGCCGGATTGATGAGCCATCTCTTCCTATGTAGGGAAGTTCGGAGGCGAGCTACTGTCATCTCCCCCTACTGACTCATCACGGTCAGAGTGACGTCGGCAGGGTTCAGCCCGTCGAGGGCCTGAGCCGGCTCCTCGTCGTGCCGACGCTGCTCGCAGGCAGCGTCCTGGTCCAACGGCTCCAGCCGGGCAGCGGGCTCGGCGGGGTCTCAATCGTCAGCATCACAATCCAAAGGCGTGTCGTCCCGGTTGGCCCATTCCGCCATCGACGCTTCATAGAGAAGGCCATCGTCACGACCGAGCAGGTGTAGTACGAGGGCACCGAGCGCTGCGGCCACGCCGGACTGGCAGTAGAAAACTACCTCCCCCG
>JADGOE010000068.1 GCA_017883135.1 Acidimicrobiales bacterium | reverse complement strand
CATCCAGCGGTTCCCGCAGACTGATCAAGAGGATTGGTCAACCGGGGACCGGCGAAGACACCGCGGTGGGCTGGTCAACGTGAGCGCAGCGTCTGGTGTTGTGACGATCCCGAATTCGTCCGCGGGTTCGAGATCGGGGTCCTGTGGGAGCGCCTCAACTCGATGGGGTCGTGCCACATGGCCGTCAGCGCGTCGAACGCGGAGATGGTGATGCGCGTGGCCAAAGTCGCCGGATGCCAGTTCTCCGGTCAAGACCTCGGCGACGATCGGATATCCGTCGAGCTCCACGAGCCGAGCCGGTAGCGGATCGTCAGCATCGCCGGGGCGCCCCAGTCGTCGCCCGCCTTCCCCCCAGCACCCGCCGGTCCCGATCCCGAGAGGCCCGGTCGGTGCAGCGCGCCCCCTGCGAGGCACCGCCGGTCCCACCTCGGCCAATCCTGACTTGTCTAGTCAGGTTTAACACCCTAAGGTCAGGTCGTCGGTTGGAGAAAGGCGTGACGACTATGAAGATCGCAGACGACATCACTCAGCTCATCGGCAACACCCCGCTGGTTCGGTTGCAGCGGCTGACCGAGGGCCTCGGGGCCCAGGTCGTGGCCAAGCTCGAGTACTTCAACCCGGCCCACAGCGTGAAGGACCGTATCGGCCTGGCCATGATCGACGCTGCCGAAGACGCAGGCCTCATCGGTCCCGACACCATCATCTTGGAACCCACCAGCGGCAACACCGGCATCGCCCTGGCCATGGTGTGCGCTGCCCGTGGCTACCGGTGCACCTTCACCATGCCCGAGACCATGTCGAAAGAGCGCCGCGCCCTACTGCGTGCCTACGGGGCCGAGCTGGTGCTGACGCCCGGGCCCGAGGGCATGGGCGGCGCCATCGCCAAGGCCGAGGAGCTGGCCAAGTCCGATACCCGGTACTTCATCCCCCAGCAGTTCGAGAACCCGGCCAACCCGGCCATCCACCGCACCACCACCGCCGAGGAGATCTGGAACGACACCGACGGAAAGGTCGACATCTTCGTCGCCGGGGTCGGCACCGGAGGGACCATCACCGGGGTCGGTCAGGCGTTGAAGGACCGCAAGCCGTCGGTGCAGGTGGTGGCGGTCGAGCCGGCGGCCTCGCCGGTGCTGTCGGGTGGCCAGAAGGGCCCCCACCCGATCCAGGGGATCGGGGCAGGCTTCGTCCCCGCCATCCTCGACACCGACCTGATCGACGAGATCATCACCGTTGAGAATGATGACGCCTTCGACCTCGCCCGGCGCGCGGCCAAGGAAGAGGGCCTGCTCGTGGGTATCTCCTCGGGTGCAGCGATTTGGGCCGCACTCCAGTTGGCGGCCCGTCCCGACAACGACGGCAAGCTGATCGTGGTGGTCATCCCGTCGTTTGGCGAGCGCTATCTCTCCACCGCACTGTTCGCCGGCCTGTCCGACTGAACGTGCTGGCCGCATTTCGACGCGACCTGCAGGCGGCACGTGACCGCGACCCGGCGGCTCGCTCCTCGCTCGAGATCGCGCTCTGCTATCCGGGGGTGCACGCGGTCTGGGCCCACCGCATCAGCCACCGGCTGTGGGAGGGCGGCTTCACCTTGCCGGCGAGGGTCTGCGCTGCCCTCGCCCGTGTGCTGACCGGGGTCGAGATCCACCCGGCGGCCATGCTCGGGCCCGGCCTGTTCATCGACCACGCCACCGGCGTGGTCATCGGCGAGACCGCCGAGATCGGCACCGACGTGACCCTCTACCAGGGCGTCACCTTGGGCGGCACCAACCTCGACAGGGGCAAGCGCCACCCGACGGTGGGCGATAGGGTCACCATCGGCGCCGGTGCCAAGGTCCTCGGTCCGATCACCATCGGCAACGACAGCCGGATCGGTGCCAATGCCGTGGTCGTGAAGCCGGTCCCCCCCAACTCGGTGGTGGTCGGCGTGCCCGGCCAGGTCATCGCCCGCAGCCGACCCCGGACGGCCGCGGCACCTCCCGACCTCGACGACACGCTGATGCCGGACCTGGTCGGCACCGGCCTCCAGTCGCTGCTCCGGCGTGTCGACCAGTTGGAGACGGCGGTGAACGGTCACACGGCCCGCCGAGACGTGCGCCCGTCCGAAGCCGGCGTGTGGTCGGGCGAGGACTTCTCGATCTGAAGTCGCCCCAGGTAGGGAACCGCCTACGTCGAGTGCAGGGTCGAGATCGGGATCGGCTCGCGGTTGAACGCAGGAAACTTCGGCTCGGCCAACGCGCGATAGCGCTCGGTGGAGACCACCGGGTCCTCGTCGAACTCGGGAATGACGTGGCGACCGAACGTCTCGATGAGTTCGATGGCCTCCTTGTGCGAGGTGGCGTCCCCCGGTAGGCCGAAGCACACCTGGTCCACGCCGTAGTCGCCGAACGGCTGGAGCTGTTCGCAGATCTCCTCCGGTGAGCCGCACAGGAGGAAGCCGCCATCGATCAGCGGGTCGAGCTGCTGCTCGGGCGGTGGTTTCGGCCCCTTGGGCCAACGTGCACCCCCGGGGCCGGGCATCGTGTCGTGGTAGAGCGCCACCATCGAGGGGAGGTAGGCGTTACCGGTGTGGCAGGCCTGGGCTCGGGCGGCGGCCCGGTCGGTCGAGCACCGGACCGCGGTGGTGATCATGACGTTGTCGTTGACGAACTCCCCGACCGGGTCGATGCAGTCGCTGATCCCCTTCTTGTAGGACTCGATCCACGGCGCCACGTTGTGGACCGACGAGAACGTGAAGCCGAGTGCTCCCTGTCCGAGGCGACCGGCCTTCTCCCAGGTGGCGGGCGATCCCACAGCCAGCCAGAACGGGAGGTGACCGGGTCCCCAGGACTTGGGGAGGATGTTGTGGGTGGACGCGTGCGTGGACGAAAGTCCGGCGGCACCGGCGTCCATCGCCTGACGAAGCACCTTGCCCATCTCCATCACCTCGGCAGTCGTAGCAGCGCGTGCCGATCCGTCGGGGCCCATCACCCACCGGCGGAGGTTGCAGTGCCCCACGTAGCACGCCAGGTTCACCACCAGCTGGCCGGCCCGGGTGACGAGGTACTCGGGAAAGGTCTCGACCTCCCACGAGATGCCGTCGAGTGCCACCGGCGCCATTCCCTCGACCTTGGCGAACAAACCGGAGAAGAAGCTCCGGTCATCGGGGTGGGTGGGAGCCACCGAAAAGGCGCAGCTTCCCGCGAGCACGGTGGTCACGCCGTGGAAGCACGACGCGGTCGCATACGGATCCCAGGTGATCTGGGGGTCGTAGTGGGTGTGAGGGTCGATGACGCCGGGCGCCACGATCAGGCCCTCGGCGTCGATCTCCTCGTCTGCCGACGCTCCGGCGAGCCGGCCGGCGGCGGCGGCGATCCTGCCCTCACTCACCCCTACGTCGGCCCGGCGCCGGGGGTTCCCCGAGCCGTCGACGAGCATGCCGTTGCGGACGATGAGCTGGTAGTGGTCTGCCATGGTGGCACCTTCAGGACCGGGGGGACGTGTCAGGACCGGGGGACGTGTCAGGACCGGGGGACGTGTCAGGACCGGCGGGACGTCCGGCCTGCCGCGCCGAGCCGCTCGTCCAGGCCGAACAGCTTGATGGCATTGCCGCGCATCAGCTTCTCGACCACCGCGTCATCGAGACCCTCGGTCGTCTCCCGGGCCACCTTCTGCGTGTCAGGCCACGTGCTGTCGGCGTGGGGGTAGTCGCACTCGAACAGCACGTTGTCCTCGCCGATGTCTGCCAGGTTCCGCAGGCCGAAGTGGTCGGAGAAGAAGCAGCCGAATATCTGGCGGGCGAAGGTCTGCGACGGCCGGTCGTGCACCAGGTCGGCCACTCCGCCCCAGGCACGGTTGGTCTCCCCGATGTCGTCGGCCCGCTCGAGGACGTAGGGGATCCAGCCGATCTGGCCCTCGCTGTAGGCGATACGCAACCCCGGGTAGCGCTCGAGCACGCCGGAGAACAGCCAGTCGCACATCGACGACATGCAGTTGGTGAAGGTGGCCGTGGACTGCACCGCCGGCGGCGCGTCGGCCGACGTCGACGGCATCTTGGACTCGGAGCCGATGTGCATGCAGACCACCGTGCCGGTCGCCGCGCAGGCAGCAAACAGCGGGTCCCAGTACCGATCCTTGTCGTGGATCGACGGCCACCCCAGATAGGCGGGTATCTCCGAGAACGTGATGGCCCGCACGCCGCGTTCGGCGTTGCGCCGGACCTCGCCGGCTGCCAGCTGTGGATCCCAGAACGGGATGAGGCAGTTCGGCACCAGGCGGGGGTTCGCACACCACTCCTCGACCATCCAGTCGTTGTAGGCCTGGAGAAACGCGAACCCGAGCCCTTTGTCGTCGGCTTCGGAGAACGCCTGGCCGGCAAACCTCGGGAACGTGGGGAAGTTGAGGGAGACCTCGATGCCCGCCGCATCCATGTCGACCAGCCGGGCCACCGGTCGTGGCAGCCGGGCCGCATCTGCTCGAACGTCACCGGCGAGACCGTCACTTCGTCGCGGGGCAGGCCCGCCGCTGCCATCACCCGGGTCATCGGGTAGCGGGAGCCCTCGAACAGCCAGAAGTCACAAGGGGTCCCGTCCGGGTCCTCCTCCCACGAGTACACCCCGCCGACGTTTCCCATCGTGGCGATACCGGAACGCTCGACCCGCGGACCCAGCTCGCGGAATTTGGCCGGGAGCCGTTGCTGCCACAGGTGCGCCGGCTCGATGACATGATCGTCGACCGACACGATTCGGGGGAAGTCCGGTTCCGTCGGCGCTCCTTTCCTCGCGTCCGGTGCCCGTGCACCAGCACCTCCGAAGGTACGTAATTGGCCGGTGCCGGAACTAGGGCCGAAAGTCCCTAAAATGGAACACGTTCTCGTCAGGCTCCCAAACGCTCGGTCTGATGTTTCACGGATACTCCCTGGTCGAAGGTTGCGTTGGGACTTTCGGCCCTAGGCGGACAATGAAACGCGTTCTACTCTTGCTCCGGGAGTAATTGTCGACACGGGCTCCGGAGGGGGCTCGCGAAGGGGAGGACCCACGATGGTGCCTACGAAAGTCCGGCCGGTGTGCGACTTCGACGTGCTGGATCGCAGCTTCTACCAGAATCCCCATCCGGCCTATGCGTGGATGCGGACCAACCGGCCGATCTTCTGGGACGAGGCGAACGAGATGTGGGTGGTGTCACGCCATGCGGACGTCTCGTACGTGTCGATGCATGCGGACCTCTTCTGCTCGGGCCAGGGGGTCCGTCCGAAGGAGGAGGCCATGCTGTCGCTCATCGGCCTCGACGGCGAGCGGCACGTGAGCCAGCGTCGCCTGCTCAACAAGGGATTCACACCGAGGATGATCCGCTCCATGGAGCCACGGGTGCGCCAGGTGGTGACCGAGGTGCTCGACGAAATCGCCCAACGTCCGTCGTGCGACTTCGTGACCGACGTGGCGATACCCGTCCCACTGGTCGTCATCGCCGAGCTGATGGGCCTGCCGGTCGAGGACCGGGTCCAGCTCGGCCACTGGTCGGACCGGATGATGGGCGGCGAGGGACGCAGCGACCCGAGCGACCCGGTGATGGTCGACGCCGGCGCCGCGTTCGGCGAGTACGTGGCCTATCTGTCCGAGATGGTCGAAGAGCGGCGCCAGGCCCTCAGGCGAGGCGGCGCCGTACCCAGTGACGCGGTCAGCATCCTGGTGGGTGCCGACGAGGACGGGCTGCTTGAGCCCAACGAAGAGCTGGCCCACGACGAGCTCACGATGTTCCTGGTCATCTTGCTGGTGGCCGGAAACGAAACCACGCGCAACGCCATCTCAGGTGGCATGTGGGCGCTCAACCGGTTCCCCGGCGAGTGGCAGCGGCTCCTCGGGAACCCCGGGTCCTTCGACACCATGGCTGACGAGATCGCACGCTTCGTGAGCCCGGTCATCAGCTTCTCGCGAACTGCGACGGAGGACACAGACCTGGCCGGCCAGCGGATCGCCAAGGGCGAGAAGGTGCTGATGCTCTACCAGTCGGCCAACCGCGACGAGGACGTCTTCGAAGACCCCGACATCCTGCGGCTCGACCGGAGCCCCAACCCGCACCTCGCCTTCGGCGTCGGCTCTCACGTGTGCATGGGCATCAATCTGGCGCGGCTGGAGATCCGGGTCCTCTTCGAGGAGTTGACCAGGAGGTTTCCGGACATGGTGGTGCCCGCCGGTGTGACGGCGACCTACGGCGAGCACGCCCTGGTTCACGCAATCGAGTCACTGCCGGTCGAGTTCACGCCCGAGCGCGCCTGACCGCCTGCGGCACCGGCACCGGCTCGATCGAGGTGCGCTCGGAACCTCAGTCGCCCAGGGCGGAGGCCACCACGGCGCCCACCTGATCGACCTCCAAGAGGAACCCGTCATGTCCGTGCTCGGACTCGATGATCGTCACCGGCCGATCACCGGGCAACAGCCGGGCCAGCTCACGTTGCAGCTCGAGCTGGTACAGGCGGTCCGAGTCGATGCCGGCCACACTCACTTCGGCACGGACCCCCGCCAGTGCTCGAGCGACTCCCCCACGCCCCCGCCCCAGGTCGTGGCGGCTCATGGCCTCGCTGAGCACGATGTAGGAGTTCGCGTCGAACCGCCGAGCCAATTTGTCGCCGTGGTGCTCGAGGTAGGACTCGACGGCGAACCGGCCACCTTCGAGGGGATCTTCGCCGGCTTGCGCCATCCGCCCGAACCGGCTGTCGAGCTCACGGCCGGTCCGATAGCTCACCTGGCCGATGCCGCGGGCGATGGCGAGTCCCTCCACCGGGCGGGCGTCGGTTCCGTAGTAGTCGCCGCCGGCAAACGCAGGATCCGCACGGATGGCTCGCACCTGCAGGGAGCACAGAGCGATCTGATCGGCGGTGGCGGTGGCGCCCACGGCGAGCACCACGGCACGGCCGACCCGGTCGGGATAGCCCACACACCACTCGAGTACCCGCATCCCGCCCATCGAGCCGCCGACCACGCCGGCCCACCGCCCGATGTCGAGTGCGTCGGCCAATCCGGCCTCCACGGCCACCTGGTCGCGAATGGTCATCGACGGGAACCGGGAGCCGTAGGGCGAACCGTCGGGGGCCGGCGACCCGGGCCCGGACGTCCCTTGACACCCCCCGAGCACATTGGGGCAGACCACGAAGTACCGATCGGTGTCGATGGCCGCGCCCGGCCCGATCAGGCCGTCCCACCATCCCGCCGTCGGGTGACCGCCCCCGGCCGGGCCGGCAGCATGGGAGTCGCTGGTGAGGGCGTGGAGGACCAGGACGGCGTTGCCGGCGGATCGATCGAGCGCGCCCCACGTCTCGTATGCCACCGTGACCGCGGGCAACGAGCCACCGCTCTCGAAGGTGACGGCCGCCCCGTCGAGATCGGAGAGCACGGCGAACTGCCGGCGGCCCGGGTCCTCGCCGGGTTGCCACACCCCGGGGAACGGCGGCTCGGTCACGCTCCCCTGGCGGCTCGGAACCCAGCCTCGAGGTCGGACAAGATGTCCTCGATCGACTCGAGCCCGATGCAGAGCCGCACCAGGTCCGGAGTGACGCCGGCTGTGGTCTGCTCGGCCTCGGTCAACTGCGAGTGGGTGGTGGAGGCCGGGTGGATGGCCAGGCTCCGCACATCACCGACATTTGCCAGATGGCTGAAGAGCTCGAGTCCTTCGATGAACGACCGACCCGCCTCGGCCCCGCCCTCGATCCCGAAGGCCAGGATCGCCCCGCCACCCCTGGGCAGGTAGCGCTGCTGGCGTGCATGCCACGGACTCGATTCGAGCCCTGGGTAGGCCACCCACGTCACCTCGTCGCGCGCTTCGAGCCAGGTGGCCACCGCGGTGGCGTTCTGCACGTGGCGCTCCATGCGCAGGCTGAGGGTCTCCACGCCCTGGAGGAACAGAAAGGAGTTGAGGGGGGCGATAGCCGGTCCGAGGTCCCGCAGGTACTGCAGGCGGGCCTTCAGCACGAACCGTGCCGGAAAGAGGCCCTCGGGGAGCTGGCCGAAGACCAGACCGTGATAGCTCGGGTCCGGCTCGGTGAACCCTGGGAACCGGCCGCTCCCCTCGTAGTCGAACACCCCACCGTCCACGATCACGCCACCGATCGAAGTGCCGTGCCCGCCGATGAACTTGGTTGCCGAGTGGACGACGATGTCGGCCCCGTGTCGCAACGGCTGGGCCAGGTACGGCGTCGCCAGCGTGTTGTCCACCACGAGCGGGATGCTGTGCTCGTGGGCGATCGCGGACACGCCCTCGAAATCGAGGACGTCCCCCTTCGGATTGCCGAGCGTCTCGCCGTAGAACGCCTTGGTGTTCGGCCGCACGGCGGCGCGCCACGCATCGAGGTCGTCCGGGTTATCCACGAAGGTGACCTCGATGCCGAGCTTGGGCAGGGTGTAGTGGAACAGGTTGTAGGTGCCCCCGTACAGCGACGCCGAGGACACGACGTGGCCGCCGTTCTCCGCCAGGTTCAACAGCGCGATGGTCTCCGCGGCCTGGCCACTGGCCACCGCCAACGCGGCGACACCGCCCTCGAGGGCGGCGAGCCGCTCCTCGAATACCGCCTGAGTGGGGTTCATGATCCGGGTGTAGATGTTGCCGAGCTCCTCGAGCCCGAAGAGCGCAGCTGCGTGGGCCGTGTCCCGGAAGGTGTAGCTGGTGGTCTGGTAGATCGGGACCGCCCGGGCTCCGGTGGTCGGGTCCGGCTGTGCACCCGCGTGGATCTGGCGGGTCTCGAAACCCCAATCGGACATGGCTACGGCCTCCTTCGAACGAGACCCGGGCGCGGTCGCTTCGGGAACATCGCTCTGTAGCGACGATCATTTCAAATATGACCAAACTGGTCAACTTCTGCGTCCGTCGCCGATCGGGCGGCCGAACCGCCACCGGCGCCGCGGGGTCCACCGGCCGGCAAGTGGCTCGGGGAAAGCCTCGCGTCAACTGACGGGACAATCCAGTGCCATTAGGTTGTGACGCTGAACCAGTGAACCGAACAGCGAACACCCCACAGACCTCCGAACGCCATCGGCCGCGACGGCCCCGATCCAGGGTGGTCCTCTGGACGGTGGTACTCGCCGCCTTCGGGGTGATCGTGGCGCTCGTGGCCAACAGTCCGGTGCCGGACGCACTCGCTGATGCGACCGCGGGCTCGCTGGCCGGGGGGACCGCTGCCACACCCCCCCGTGCCATGACCGTCACCACCGACATCTCCCAATGCCCGTGGCTCCAATCCGCCGTCACTCGACACGACTCACCGACGGCACTGGCCCGACTGGTGGTCGGCCGGATGAACCTGGCCGAGAAGCTGGGCGAGGTCGTGCTCAACCAGGTCGGCGTCTACGAGAACGCCAACACGGGGGTACCCCGACTGTGCATCCCGTCGCTCACCCTTCAGGACGGGCCGCAGGGACTTGCCTTCGGTGCCGCCCACGTCACCCAGCTGCCCGCACCGCTGGGCATCGCCGCCACCTTCGACCCTACCGTCGCCCGGCAGTACGGCGAGGTCCAGGGCTCCGAGACGAACGGGCAGGGCATCGACGTGGTCCAGGGGCCCACCCTCAACATCCTCCGGGTCCCCCAGAGCGGCCGAGCCTATGAGGGCTACGGCGAGGACCCGGTGTTGGTGTCGGCCCTGGGCGTGGCCAACATCGAGGGCATCCAGTCCCAGGGCGTCATGGCCCAGGCCAAGCACTTTGCCGTCTACTCGCAGGAGACCGACCGCGGCCTGCTCAACGACGTGGTGTCCAGCCGGGCCCTCAACGAGATCTACCTCCCCCCGTTCGAAGCCGCCGTCAGCCAGGCCCACGTTGCGTCGGTGATGTGTGCCTACCCGCAGTTGAACGGCACCTTCCAATGCCAAGACGCCCCACTGACCGACCTCCTCGCCCAGTGGGGCTTTACCGGCTTCGTACGTTCCGACCTCGGAGCGGTCCACGATCCGGTGGCGGCCATCACCTCGGGGACCGACCTGGTGAAGCCGGCCAGCGTCCGGACGCTGACCACATTGGTGCACGAGGGCCGGCTTCCCGTCGCCGCCGTCGATGGCGCCGTCACCCGTGTCCTGACCCAGATGTTCACCTACGGAATAGTGGGCCGGGATCCCCTGGGCTTTCCGGGGACCCCGGTCGACACTGCCGCCCATGCCACCTTCGCCCTACAGGCGGCCGAACGCTCTGCCGTGCTCTTGAAGGACGCTGGCTCGGTGCTTCCCCTCGATGGTGCCAAGGCCCAGTCGGTGGCGGTGATCGGCGCTGACGCCAGTACCGAACCGGTCACCACCGGCTTTGG
Source organism: Acidimicrobiales bacterium (assembly GCA_017883135.1). Classification (GTDB taxonomy): domain Bacteria; phylum Actinomycetota; class Acidimicrobiia; order Acidimicrobiales; family RAAP-2; genus Bog-756. Next base: position 3,405 of record JADGOE010000068.1, on the reverse strand, counting down.
AAGTTCGCTGGTGACGGCGCCGTTCGTGTCCAACCCGTTGGCGGCGATCCGACAGCGGGCAGGGCCATCGGCGGCGGTCAGCTACTCCGATGGTGGGAGCACGACCGGCCCCCTTCAGCCGATCCCCGCCGAAGCGCTGACACCGGTGTCCGGGGTCGGCCACGGACTCACTTTGACCCTCAACCAGACCGACCCCGGCACCGGGCCCCGATCGCTCCAGACAGAGGTGCCCACGGCTGACGTGGCCATCAGCCCACACCCATCGGCCAACATGCTCGGCGCCACTCCCAAGTCCTCGGCGCCGCTGGCCCGGTCACACGACCTGCTCACCTTGGGCTGGAGAGCGTCGGCGGCGGGTGGCCAGGCGTCCACCGCTCGCTCCCACATCGTGCTGCCGGCCGGTTGGTCGGACGTCAGCGCCACCTTTGCGGGAACGCTCACGCCACCGCGGACCGGGCTCTACACCCTCTCCCTCCAAGGGTCAGGCGGTGCCAGCCTCACCCTCGACGGGGTGCCCGCGGTCGCCGACTCGCTCAGCCATGCGCGGGGGAGGTGGTCCCAGGCCGTCCGTCTGGTGGGCGGCCATCCCTACCGGGTCCAGCTCTCCTGGGAGCCGTTCGACTCGCGGACGCCTTCCGGTGAGACATCGATCACCCCGGGCTCCCTCACCCTGGGGTGGCAGGACGTGAGCGACCAGATCGCCTCGGCGGCCACCGCGGCTGCCAAGGCGCGGGTCGCCGTGGTGTTCGCCGGGGACTACAACTCCGAGGCTTTCGACCGTCCGTCGCTGTCCCTGCCCGGCAACGAGAACGCCCTGATCGCCGCGGTCGCGGCGGCAAACCCCCGGACCGTAGTCGTACTCCACACCGGCGGACCGGTGCTCATGCCCTGGCTCGGGAGCGTGGCCGGGGTCGTCGAGGCGTGGTACCCGGGGGAGCAGGATGGCGCAGCCATCGCCGCGCTCCTCTTCGGTGACGTCAATCCGTCCGGGCGCTTGCCGGTCACCTTTCCCGCCTCCGACGCGCAGGCCGCCGCCAACTCGGCCGCCCAGTGGCCCGGGGTCAACCTGACCTCGCTCCACTCCGAGGAGCTACAGGTCGGCTATCGCTACGACCACGCCGCCGGCATCCAGCCGCTCTTCCCGTTCGGCTACGGGCTCTCCTACACCCAGTTCGGTCTCAGCCGGCTGTCCGTCACCCGTTCGGCAACGGGCTACTCGGTGACCGTCGACGTCACCAACGGGGGGACGAGGTCCGGTACCGATGTGCCGCAGGCCTACCTCACCTTCCCTGCGTCCGCCGGTGAGCCGCCGGCCCAGCTGGTGGCCTTCACGCCGGTCAGCCTGGGCGCCGGCCAGACCAGGACGGTCACCCTCGCCGTGCCGGGGACCGCCTTCCAGACCGACCAGAGCGGGACCTGGGCCAGCGTTGCGGGGCCCTACACCCTGGCGGTCGGGGGGTCATCCTCCGACCTCCCGCTGTCGGCGCCGGTGCTGGCGCCGTAACCACCGACATCACAACTCAGACCGGCTTGCCCCCGGAGCACCAGGCGTTGTCCGGCACGCCGGCACACGGGTTGGGCATCGAGGGAAGGCTGGCCGGCAGGGGATGCATGACCACCCCGGTGGGCTTGGGGTAGACCGCCCCGGCCGGACAGGCGCCGAAGTTGGTGTCGCAGAGGACCTGGTTGAGCAGCGGTCCGCCCGTGTTCGCTGCGGTGGTGATCTTCCCGCAGGTGGGCTGGAGCTGCTCGAGGTTTGCCGGCGCGCTTCCGCTGGGAGCCGAGTTCCCGGCATAGCAGTTCTGGGGCTGGCCGGGGTCGAATACGATCTGGCCGTAGTCCGAATTGCTGGGGTTCCCGAAGTACCCGTTGTGGCTGAAGGTGTTGTGGAGCAGTGCATCGTTCATCGGGTCGTAGACGCATCCCAGGCCTGCGGCCTCGACGCCGCCGGTTCCCGGACAGGACTGGCCCAGCTCAGGTGTCCCCGAGTCGGGGAAGGGGATGAAGAGGGCGCCCCACGCCCCGTTGTTGGAGAAATTGTTGTTCATCACCGTGTCGTTACGGCCGCCGGACACTGTGATCCCCGTGCCGGTCGGGCCGTTGCTGGCATTGCCTGACCTTGGCACGTTGGGATTGTTGTTGTCGTGCACGGAGTTGTGCATGAAGACCCAACACGAGTGGGTGTGAGTGATGGGGCTGACACCGTTGTTGGGGCAGGCCCCGTTCTGCGGGGCCGGAGGGTCCCCGTTGATCTGGGTATTGGTGTCGAACCCATCGTTGTTGTTGTCGAACTGGGAGTTCTCCACGACGATGGCGCCACCCGAGTTGGTCCCCGAGTAGCCGAGGGCGCTGTACTCCATCCAGGCATGGTTGATGGTGATGCCACAGACCTGCTTGCAGGCCCCGACGTACATCCCCGAGTCGTTGAAGTTGCTGGCGTAGGTCTGGTTCCACACGGCCGGGCCCGCGGCGTTCGACGAGAAGATCCCGTAGGTGGCCGCGGTGGCCTCGTCGGCAAAGTAGGTGGAGGTAGCCGTCAGGTAGCTGCCCGAATACCCCGCCATTCCGATCTTGGCGCTGTCGGCTCCGCCGTTCCACCAGATCTCGTTGCCCGAAGCGCCGCTGCCGCCGAGGAAGTTGCACGCCGTGAGGTTGTCGATGCTGACGTTGTTCGCCTTCCACACCACGATCCCATTGCGCCCGACCGTCTTGCCATCGGAGCCCGTGATGCCCAGCGTCTGCTGGTTCGGGTCGGCGCTGCAGGCGCCCGAGGCGCCGGACTTGGTGCCGTCCACGATGACCGTCGACCGGTTCATTCCTCGCAGATGGACGCCCGAGGTGGTGATGATCACCCCACCGGCGTAGCCGTGCGCAGGATCCAGTCCGGTGCCGGACTGGTCGACAGTCTCGTGGTAATCGCCCGGTGCCACCAGGACCCAATCGCCGGACTTGGCCGCGTCCACCGCGGCCTGAATCGTCTTGTACTTGCCGGCATGCCCCTGGAAGGTCCCCACCAGGAGCACGTTGCCACCACTGGCGGCCGTCGTGGACGAAGAACTCGACGAGGAGCTGCAGGCGGTCAGCATCCCGGCCCCCATCACGAAGGCCCCGAGCAGGACCGCCGTCTGGCGCCATCGGCCCGGGCCCCGCACCCGATTGGCCACTTCCACCGCACGCCTGTCGCCGTTCGCGCTTCTCCGACCGTTGGTCACTGAGCCTCCACTTCCCCAGATGCCCACCCCGATGCCGGGTGGGTCCCCGGCGAGCATGACGAACGGAGCGTAACAGGACGTACCCGCAGCTCTGAGCTTGCAATTAAACCCTTGACCTACCCGTTGACGGCTTCCTTCAAGAGGAGTTCGGCGGCCTTGGCGTCAACGGTGCGTATCTGATCGAGCAGGGCAC
>JADGOE010000117.1 GCA_017883135.1 Acidimicrobiales bacterium | reverse complement strand
TCCTCTTCGTGTCCCTCGACTACGAATCCGGCATCCGCGATCATCTGGAGATCGGCCTCTCCGGCTTGGCCTTCACTGGTCAAGTAGTCACCAAGGAAGATCGAGTTCGCCACGTGGAGCCCGAGGGTTTGGAGACTACGGAGGTGGATCTCCCGTCCACCGGCGATGCGGACCTCGGTGTCCGGAAACAGAAACCGGAACACGGCCAGGATGCGGAGGCACCGTTGGGGAGTTAGTTGCCACTCGTCGCCGAGCGGAGTGCCCTCGAAGGGAATGAGGAAGTTGATGGGCACCGAATCGGGGTCCAGCTTGCGGAGCTCGAAGGCCAGGGTCACGATGTCCGCGTCGGTCTCGCTCATGCCGAAGATCGCCCCCGAGCAAGTGGACAGTCCGGCGCTTCGAGCCACACCTACAGTGTCGACCCGGTCCGAGTAGCTGTGGGTGGTGCAGATGCCTGCGTAGTTCGCCTCGCTCGTGTTGAGATTGTGGTTGTAGGCGAACACGCCGGCGTCGGCCAGGCGTTCGGCCCGCTCCGCGGTCAACAGACCGAGGCTCGTGCACACCTCGACGTCAGGGTGGCGCTCCTTGATCACCCTGACCGTCTCGGCGACACCGCACACGTCACGGTCGGACGGCCCCCTGCCGCTCGCCACCAGGCAGAGGCGCTTGGCTCCGCCGGCAACCGCTCGGTCGGCGGTCTGGGCCGCCGTCACGGGATCGACCCAGTTGTACTTCAGGACGTCAGCCTCTGATCCTCTTCTCTGCGAGCAGTAGGAACAGTCCTCCGGACACAGCCCACTCTTCATGTTGACGATGAGGTTGAGCTTGACCCGATTCCCGAAGAAGTGCCTGCGCACGCGGCCTGCGGCGGCCACCACGTCGAGGAGGTCATCGTCGCTGCTCTCCAAGACAGCCAGTGCTTGCTCGCGGGTCGGCGCCTGGCGCTCCAGGGCCCGTTCGACCAAGTCTCTCAACAGCTGCGCCGTGTCTGTGCCCGTCGCCGTCGTCGCCGTGTCCGTGTCCGTGTTCATGTCGGCCATCATGCCATCCCGCCCATACGTCAACGGAGTTGGACCGCACCCGAGGCGCGGCACCGACCCTTCCAACCCACGATCAGCCTGGGTCCACCTCGGCGAGGCTGATCTCCCGCCGCCCTACGTGTCACGTGACACAATGGCGCGGTGTCAGCCGTTCCCGGGGTCACCATCGCCGGTGTTCTGCCCCAGAGCCCCGGCAGCTATGGGCACCAGGGGTTGGGCCGGCTCGGGCACAAGCGTCTCGAGCCCGCGGCCGCGTGCGTGCACTGGCACCGAGGTGCTTTCTGGTTGCCTGACGGGGCGACCCGCCCGGCAGCCGCCTGCTCATTTGCCGGCCGGTCCGTCCGGATCGGCACGCGGGCCGACGGCCTCCAAGCTCACGTCGAAGCGGACGCCGATCCGAGCGGCAGATGATGCCCATCGAAGGTCCGGTGCGAGTTCCAGACAGCCGGGACGACGGGGCTCGCTCTCCGCACCTCGAGCCGGACAGGCCGCGCCTGCGTGGCGTGTTCCACGAGATCGCCTTCTTCGTCTCGCTGGTATCGGGTGCCGCGCTGGTATGGGCTGCACCGACCGCCGGATCCAAGGCCGTTGGGGCGATCTACGCTGTCTCCACCTCGCTGCTGTTCGGGGTCAGCGCCCTGCTCCACCGCCACACCTGGGGCCCGGTGGGGCGACGCCGGATGCGTCGGGCCGACCATTTGACCATCTTTGTCGGCATCGCCGGCTCGTACACCGCGATAGCGGGGATCTCCCTCGGGGGTTGGGCTCGGATCACCGTGCTGTGCATCGTGTGGGGCGGCGCCGTGGTCGGCATCACGCTGCGGCAGGCGTGGCTCGATGCGCCGAAGTGGGTCATCGCCCTGCCCTATGTGGTCGTGGGTTGGTCAGCGCTGGCCGTGCTCCCGCAATTGTTCCATGTTCTGGGGGTGGCTGGTTTCGTTCTGCTGGTCGGAGGTGGGCTGGCCTACTCGGCCGGAGCCGCGGTCTACGCCATGAAGCGACCCAATCCACTGCCGGGCATCTTGGGCTACCACGAGATCTTCCACGCCTGCACCATCGTCGGGGCGGTGCTCAACTTCGTGGTGATCGCCTGGTTCGTGCTTCCCCTGGCCTCGTAGAGCCCCAGGCCCGAAGTGCGGTGCGCCTCCGTGCCGACCTACTTTGTGGAGTGTCCCTGCCAAGCCTTGGTGCCCGAAACGTGATGTTCGCGTCCGAGTCGAAGGGGATCCGGCGATGAGAGAACGACGCAGCCTGTGGATGCTGGGTCTCGAGTCGGAGAGCCCACGTACCAACAACGGGTCGAGGTGGCTGGCCACCTGTCCGAGCAGTTCGGTGTGGAGTTCACCGCGCCCAGGATTCCCAAGGCCGAGCAGTTGGACCTGCGACCACCTCGCATCTCACCCCCGGAGTTGCTGACCGGCTTCTGCCGTCAGAACACATAGGAGCGTGCGTATCACTCCTACGGCTATGACCGGACCGACCACGCCGTGTTCGGGCGATATCCGAATCCTCCGGACGTGGTCGCTCACCCCCGCAGCGAAGCCGAGCTCGAAGCAGTTCTGGAGTGGTGCGCCGACAAGGGACACTGCGTCATCCCCTATGGGGGCGGCTTATCGGTGGTCGAGGGCGTCACCCCGCCCGAGGATCGGGGGCCGATCGTGACCGTCGCCCTGGACCAGTTGGACCAGGTGCTCGAGATCGACGGCGTGTCGCGGGCGGCCCGGATACAAGCCGGGGTGTTCGGCCCTCACCTGGAGGACCAGCTGCGCCCGGCCGGCTTCACCCTTCGGCACTTCCCCCAGAGCTTCTCCGGCTCCACCCTGGGGGGTTGGATCGCCACCCGTTCCGGCGGGCATTACGGCACCAATCAGACCCACATCGACGACTTCGTCGAATCGGTGCGAATGCTCACCCCGCGGGGATGGTGGGAGACCCGTCGCCTCCCAGCTTCTGGCGCCGGGCCCGATCCCAACCGGTGGGTCATCGGATCGGAGGGAGCGCTGGGTGTCATCTCCGAAGCCTGGATGCGGATCCAGGCCCGACCTCGGTTCCGGGCCGGTGCAAGCGTCCAGTTCACATCGTGGGAGGCAGGCTACGAGGCGTCTCGCCAGATCGCCCAGGCCAAGCTGTGGCCGGCCAACTTCCGCTTGCTCGACCCCGAGCTGGCGGCGGGCAGTGCCGGTCTCACCGGAGCCCACTCCTTGCTCATCATTGGCTTCGAATCGTCGGAAATGTCCCAGCGATGGAACATCGACCAGGCAGTGGCCATCGCCCGGGCTTCGGGCGCATCGTCGACGACTCCGGCATTTCTGTTGACGATGGGGACGGTAAGGCTTCGAGTGGCGCAGGGGCTTCGGGTGCGTGGCGGCAGGCGTTCATCTCCGGCGGCACCGGAATCGGAGCGGCGGCGGGCCTGGGGTTGGTGGCGGGCACCTTCGAGACGGCGATCACCTGGGATCGTTGGCCGAGCTTCGACGCCGCCGTTCGGACCGCCACCGTGGACGCCTTGCGCGAAGTCTGTGGAAGCGGCAGCGTCAACTGTCGATTCAGCCACGTCTACACCGATGGCCCCGCCCCGTACTACACGTACCTGGGCGCTTTCCGGAACGGCGCCGACCACCTCGAACAGCAGCGGG
>JADGOE010000067.1 GCA_017883135.1 Acidimicrobiales bacterium | reverse complement strand
GTAGCCACCACCGTCGGGAGTGGTGGACATGCCCGCGATCGGCCGATTGAGGGGCCGAGCACCCATGGAGCCGAAGAACCCGGCGTCGCCGAAGGCGAACACCCCGCCGTCCGAAGCGACCAGCCAGTAGCCACCCCCGTCGGGAGTGGCGGCCACCGCCACGATCGGAGCTGCCAGGGGGATTGCACCGGCGGAGCCGAAGAAGGGTGCTCCGAAGGCGAAGACCCCGCCGTCCGAGGCCACCAGCCAGTAGCCCCCGGTGGCCCGGTCAGGAGCGGAGCCGACGATGAGGTGGAGGCTGGTCGGCCCGGGCGGGACCGACGCGGCCATGCCGCTCGGCGAGACGGCCGACAGCGCCGAAACAATAAGGGCCAGGGGTGCGGCCAGGCGAAAGGCCCGCCGACCGAGGGACGATACCGTCACCCTGCGATCCTGCCATACCGGTGTCCGACCCGGCGCTGCCGATCCGTGGGTGCCCGTCGCCGTGCGTGAGGTCGGAAGCTCACCGGTGCTCGCAGGGGGGCTGACGTAGGATGGCCCGGCCATGACCGCCCTCTCCAACGTCTTCAAGGCGTACGACATCCGCGGCGTCGTTCCCGACGAGCTGAATGCGCTCCAATTCCGGGCCATTGGTGTGGCGGTGGCGCGATTCACGCGCGCTGCCACCGTGCTGGTGGCACGGGACATGCGTGAGTCGGGGGTCGAGCTCGCCGGGGCGTTCGCGGAGGGCGTGCGGTCAGAGGGTGTGAACGTCATCGATCTCGGCCTCGCCTCGACCGACCTCCTCTACTTTGCTGCTGGCAGCCTCGACGCGCCCGGAGCGATGTTCACCGCCTCCCACAACCCGGCGCGGTACAACGGTCTCAAGCTCTGTCAGGCCGGGGCCCGTCCGATCGGTCGTGACACCGGGCTGAACGAGATCGAGGCGACGGCCGAGTCGCTGCTGGAAGCATGGGCCGTGAACGGCCCGCCGGCACTGGACCCTTCGGGGTTGGCCCCGATCGAGGAGCGGTCGGTCCTCGATGCCTACGCCGAACACGTTCGCTCCTTCGTCGATGTCGAAGCGCTGCGCCCGCTGCGGGTGGTGGCGGACACCGCCAACGGGATGGGTGGCCTGATTGCTCCCGAGGTCTTCGACGGCCTCCCCTTCGAGCTGGAGATCCTCTTCCCCGATCTCGACGGGAACTTCCCCAACCACCCTGCCGATCCCATTCAGCCCGAGAACCTGGTGGACCTGCAGCGGGCCGTCCTCGACACCGGCGCCGACATCGGCCTGGCGTTCGATGGGGACGCGGACCGGGTCTTCCTGGTGGACGAGCATGCCGAGCCGGTGTCCGGCTCGTTGACGACCGCCCTGGTGGCGTCCTCCCTGCTCGACAAGCACCCGGGGTCGACGGTCCTCTACAACTGCATCTGCTCGCGGGTGGTGCCCGAGGTCATTGCCGAGCGGGGTGGTGTGGGGATCCGGACCAGAGTGGGCCACAGCTACATCAAGCAGGTGATGGCCGATACCGGTGCCGTGTTCGGGGGCGAGCACTCCGGCCACTACTACTTTCGCGAGAACTACCGGGCCGACTCCGGGATCATCGCCGCCATGCTCGTGCTCGAGCTCCTCAGCGTCACCGGCAAGCCACTCTCCGAACTGCTGGCACCGTTCGAGCGCTATGCGGCTTCGGGGGAGATCAACACGGTGGTGGACGATCCGGCGGGCGCGGTCGAGGCGATGGCAGCCGAGGTCGAGGCGGCCGGCGGCGCGCTCGGAACGGCCGACCGCCTGGACGGGCTCACCGTCGACCGGGGGGACTGGTGGTACAACCTCCGCCCGTCCAACACCGAGCCCCTCCTCCGCCTGAATGTCGAGGCACCGGACGAAGTGTCCTGTGCCCGGCACGTGGAAGAGGTGGAAGGCGCCATCGCCAGGTTGCTCCGCACCTGACCGCCGGGCGCCGGTCCGCAGGGTGCGGCCCGGGTGTCCGTCGTACATCGACGAAACTCAGAGACCAACGAGAGAGGAATGGATCATGACGCTCGACCCACTGCTGATCGATGTCCTGGCGTGCCCCGAGGACAAAGGGCCGTTGCTGTACTTCGCCGACGAGGATCGGCTCTACAACCCGCGCCTCCAACGCAGCTACGAGGTGCGAGACGGTATTCCCGTCATGTTGATCGACGAGGCCACCGCAGTGGACGGGGCCGAGCACGCCCGTTTGATGGCCAAGGCTGAGGCGGGCGGGGCCAGGTCCACCGGCGGAGCTGCGGGGGCGTGACCGGTCGGGTGCAGGTGGGAGGCATGCCGTCCGGATCCTCGGCTCCGTTGCCGGTCGACTCGCTGGACATGTGGGGCGCCACGGTCGGCCTGCCCGAGCAGGTGGAGGCGGCGGTGTCCGGGGCGCGGGCTATCACGGGCCTTCCCAGCCACGAGCAGGTCGAGAACGTGGTGGTGCTGGGCATGGGGGGCAGCGGCATCGCCGGCGACGTGCTGGTGGCGGCTGCGGCGCCGTTCATGCCTGTTCCGGTGACGGTGGTGAAAGGGTACGAGCCGCCCGACTACGTGGGAACCGGTTCGCTGGTGTTCGCGATGTCGTTCTCCGGCGACACCGAAGAGACTCTGGAGGCCGCCGCTGCGGCGTTCGAGTCGGGCGCGTCGCTGGTCGTGGTGGCCGGCGGCGGCGAGCTGGTGCGGCTCGCGGGCGAGTGGGCCGTTCCCGTGGTGCGGGTGCCGGTCGACATCCCCCAGCCGCGTGCCGCGCTAGGGGCCATGGCCATTCCGCCGCTGGTCCTGTTGGAGGAGATCGGTCTGTTTCCCGGCGCCCTCCAATGGGTGGACCAGGCCGTCGACCAGCTGCGGATCCGTCGGGACGAGCTCGTCCAGCCCGGAAACCGAGCCGAGGCGCTGGCCCGGCAGATCGGACGGACCATTCCTCTGATCCACAGCTCCCAAGACCTGGGCGCGGCCGCCGCTCTGCGCTGGAAGGCACAGATCAACGAGAATGCCAAGTGCCCGGCCTTCTTCAACGTCTACCCGGAGCTCTGTCACAACGAGGTCGCCGGTTGGGGACAGCACGGCGATGCAACTCGGCAGCTGATCACCCTGGTCAATCTCCGGCACGACGCCGAACACCCCCAGGTGAGCCGGCGGTTCGATCTGGTGGCGGAGGTCCTCCGTGAGGTGGTGGCCGGCGTCATCGAGGTGAGGGCGGCGGGTGAAGGCGACCTGGCCCAGCTTTTCGACCTGGCTCTGATCGGTGACTTCGTCTCCCTCCACCTGGCCGGTAACGAAGGCATCGACCCCGGACCGATCCCCGTGCTCGACGAGATCAAGCGGCACTTGAGCGAGGGCGGCGCCTGAGCCCTCCGTGCGACCGGCCGGGCCGACCTGGCCTCAGGCCGGGCGAGGGAACCGCACCCGGGTGACCTGGTGGTTCGCCCGCACGGGCCCAAGGGGCACTCCCTCCGGCCGGGCGATTGACGTACGAAGTGTTTCCATTGAGTGACGCCCCAGTGGCAACCTCGTGAACTAGGGCCGCCAGGCCCTGGAATTGGGGCCTGGCTGGCGTAGACTTCGTTTTGTGAGCTGCGTGCGGGTCTGTGGTTGCAAGTCGAAGCCAGTCGCAGGCGAAACGACCCACGTAAGGCAACTCGTGGTTGCTGAGCATGGTGCGGCTTAGGAGTAAGTCCTGCCCGCGTTGCTCCCGGTTGTCGGGGGCGGGCGGAGATGAGGTGACGCGTGCCATCAGTGGCTCCGAAGGGTCTCCCGCCGGCAACGGTTGGGTGCCGCCGGAGTCCGGCCGCAACTCTCACCGCAGGCGAGTGTGGGGTCAAAGACCAGGTCAGCCGCGCGCAGCTCACGTCAATATCCCAAGAACCGATCAGGAGGGCCGGATAGCAGAAGAAGTAGTACCGAGTAAGCACAACTCAGGAGGCGAACAAGTGGACGTGGTTATTTCACATGGCAGGAACATCGTGTCCGACGAAATCAGGGCTCTGACAGAGGAGAAGGTCGGCCGGCTCGGCCGCCGGTGCCCCGGTCTCGACCGAGCCGAGGTTCACTTCTCCGAGGAGCACAATCCGCGGATCTCCGACCGCGAGTGCTGCGAGGTCGTCATGAGCGGCCACGGTCTCACCATCCGGGCCCACGCTGCCGCTCGGGTTCCCCTGGTCGCCGTCGACCTGGTGGTGGAGAAGCTCGAGCACCAGCTCGAGAAGACAAAGGGCCGAGTCGTCGGACGTTCGCAGCCACGCCACCGTTTGGCAAATACTGACTCGATGTTGTACGAGCGGGTGCGCACCGCCTGATCACTGTCTGATCGGTGCCCCCGAGGATGGCCGGCTTGAGTGGCAGCGCCTGGCCGCGCACGTGCCCAGGTCGGCTCGCGGGCGGCCGTCCACCGCCGGTAGGCGGCCAAACGAGAACACGTCGGACGGTAGAGTGAGGGGTCCATGAGCGTGCTCTCGAAAGTTCTACGCGCCGGCGAGGGGAAGAAGGTCCGTCGCCTGGCCGAGCTGGTGCCGCTGGTCAACGCGCTCGAACCGGAGATGGAAGCCCGCTCCGACGAGGAACTCGGCGCCTACACCGCCGCATTCCGCGAGCGCATCGACCACGGGGAGAGTCTCGAGGACCTGCTCGTCGAAGCGTTCGCCGTGGTGCGGGAAGGAGCCTGGAGGGTCCTCGGCCAGCGCCACTTCGACGCACAGCTGATGGGGGGGATGGCCCTCCACTTCGGCTGGATCGCGGAGATGAAGACCGGTGAGGGCAAGACTTTGGTGTCCACGCTCCCGGTGTACCTCAATGCGCTGGGGGGCAACGGCGTCCATGTGGTCACCGTCAACGACTACTTGGCCACCCGCGACTCCGAATGGATGGGACGTCTCCACCGCTTCCTCGGCCTCACCGTCGGCCGGGTGGGCCCCGATGTCGAAGAAGCCACCGCCAAGAGCGAGTCGTATCTCTGTGACGTCACCTACGGCACCAACACCGAGTTCGGCTTCGACTACCTCCGCGACAACATGGCACGCTCCAAGGACGCCATGGTCCAGCGCGGCCACCACTTCGCCATCGTCGACGAAGTGGACTCGATCCTCATCGACGAGGCTCGGACCCCGCTGATCATCTCCGGCCCTGCGGCCGAATCGGCCCAGTTCTACTATCAGTTCGCCGGGATCGTGCGGACGCTGCGGGCAGACGATGACTATGAGGTCGACGAGGAGAAGCGGATCGTCGTCCCCACCGAGTCCGGAATCGAAAAAGTCGAACGCCAGCTGGGGGTGGACAATCTCTACGACGCAGTGGCGGTGAACTACGTCCACCATCTCACCCAGGCGCTCTACGCCAAGGAGCTCTACCGCAGGGACAAGGACTATCTGGTCGCCCAGGGGGAGGTGAAGATCGTCGACGAGTTCACCGGGCGCACACTCGACGGGCGGCGCTGGTCCGATGGCCTTCACCAGGCGGTCGAGGCCAAGGAGCGGGTGAGCATCAAAGAGGAGAACCACACCTGGGCCACGGTCACTCTTCAGAACTACTTCCGTCTCTACAAGAAGCTCTCGGGGATGACGGGCACCGCGGAGACCGAGGCCTCGGAGTTCGCCAACACCTATGAGCTCCCGGTGGTGCCGATCCCTCCCAACAAGCCCCTGATTCGCGTCGACCAGCCCGACCTCATCTACAAGTCGGAGGACGCCAAGTTCGGAGCGGTGGTCGATGACATCGCCCACCGCCATGCGACCGGCCAGCCGGTGCTGGTGGGCACGGCATCGGTCTCCAAGTCAGAGCACCTGTCGCGTCTGCTCGAGAAACGGGGTATCCCCCACGAGGTCCTCAACGCCAAACAGCACTTCCGCGAGGCGGAGATCGTGGCCCAGGCCGGACGGGTCGGGGGTGTGACCGTCGCCACCAACATGGCCGGTCGCGGCGTGGACATCATCCTCGGTGGTAATCCGGAGGGACTGGCCAGACGCGAGGCGACCGGACGGGGGATCGACCTGTCCGCCGAAGAGGGTGTCGCGGAACTCGAGCAGTTCCAAAAGGAGTTCGAGACCATCTGTGAGCAGGAGGGTGAGGAGGTCCGTTCGCTCGGCGGCCTCTACGTGCTGGGCAGCGAGCGGCACGAGAGCCGCCGGATCGACAACCAGTTGCGTGGCCGTTCCGGCCGCCAGGGCGACCCGGGTGAGAGCCGGTTCTTCTTGTCGCTCGAAGATGACCTGATGCGCCTGTTCGCGACCGGGGCGATGAACTGGGTGATGGGACGCGCACTGCCCGACGACGTCCCGATCGAGGCGAAGATGGTCACCAAGGCCATCGAACGGGCCCAGAACACCGTCGAGGGACGCAATGCCGAGTCACGCAAGGACGTGCTCAAGTACGACGACGTGATGAACGAGCAGCGCAAGGTGATCTACGGCCGGCGGTATCAGATCATCGAGGGCGAGGACCTCCACGACGACACCGTCGAGATGCTCGAGACCACCATGACGGCCCTGGTGGCTGCATCGCTCCCGTCCGACTACCCCGAGGAGTGGGACCTGCCCCGGCTGACCACCGAGATCACCCAGTACTACCCGACCAAGTTCGTAGCTGAGGACTTCTCGGAGGCCTCATCGGTGGGCCAGGTCACCGAGAGCATCCTCAGCGAGGCCCTCGAGATGTATGCGGAACGCGACGAGACCATCCCCGGTGGCGCCGACACCGCGCGCCAACTCGAACGCGACATCATGCTGCAGATCATGGACCAACGGTGGCAGGACCACCTAGCCGAGATGGACTACCTCCGCGAGGGGATCAACCTCCGGGCCATGGGTAACCAGGATCCGCTGGTGGCATGGCAACGCGAAGGGTTTGCCATGTTCGGCAAGCTCATGGACGCCATCAACGACGACTACCTGCGGTACGTGTTCCACGTCCAGGTTCTCACCGAGCAGGCTTCCGAGCCGGATCTCGCCCAGGCCAACTACGTTGCGGCCGATGATCCGGTGCAGGGCGACGGTGCCATCTCCGCCGCGTTTGCCGCTGCCACTCCGGACGAGATCGAGCAGGCCGCTGCCATTGCCGGCATGTCGGGGGCCGACGGCACCATGGGTGCACAGCCGGGGATCGGCAACAGATTCGGCGATGACGGCGAGACCCAGGTTCCACTCGTGAAGTCCGAGCGGGAGAAGGTCGGCCGCAACGAGCCGTGCTGGTGCGGGAGCGGCAAGAAGTTCAAGTTCTGCCACGGCGCCAACTGACGTGGCATCGGCCGACGGTCCCCGGCGCGGGGACGGCGAGTCCGAGCGCGTCGACATTCCCGCCGTGCTGGCCTCCCTGACAGAGCGCCTCGGTGAGGCCGAGCACTTCTTGGGGATCGACCGGCTCACAGGGCGCCGAGACGAGCTCGAGCAGGCGGCCTCCGAGCCCGGCCTCTGGGACGATGCCGACCACGCACGGGAGGTCACCACCGAACTCGGTCGGGTCTCCGAGGACATCGACCTGCTGGCGGGCCTTGCCGAACGGCTGTCCGACGCTCGGACGCTCAACGAGCTGATCGAGGAGGAGAGCGACGACTCTCTTCGCCCTGAAGTGGAGGAGGTGCTGGCCGACCTCGACCGTCGGCTCCGGGCACTCGAACTTCGGTCCCTGTTCGCGGGCGCCTACGACGACGGTGACGCGGTCGCCGAACTTCACGCAGGTGCCGGAGGCACCGATGCCCAAGACTGGGCCGAGATGATGCTGCGCATGTACACACGATGGGCGGAGCGACGCGGCTTCGACATCGAGGTGGAAGAGGCGACAGCGGGCCAAGAGGCAGGGCTGCTGTCGGCGACGTTCATCGTGAAGGGCCGCTATGCGTTCGGGCTGCTGGCTGCCGAGCGCGGCGTGCACCGCCTGGTGCGCATCTCGCCCTTCGACGCGCAGCACCGGCGCCAGACGAGCTTTGCCTCACTCGACGTGGTCCCGTTCATAGAGGACGTGTCCAGCGAGGTGGAGATCGACGAGAAGGACCTCCGCATCGACACCTACCGTTCGTCCGGCGCCGGTGGTCAACATGTCAACAAGACCGACTCTGCCGTTCGTCTCACCCACCTCCCGAGCGGGATCGTGGTGTCTTGCCAGAACCAGCGGAGTCAGCACCAGAACAAGGCCAAGGCGATGCAGGTGCTCGGGGCCAAGCTCGCCGAACGGCAGCGGGCAGAGCACCAGGCGACGCTGGACCAACTGTCCGGCGATCGCACCGACAACGCGTGGGGCAACCAGATCCGCTCCTACGTGTTGGCTCCGTACCAATTGGTCAAGGATCTACGGAACAACGCCGAAACCGGCAACGTCGAGGCGGTATTGGACGGAGATCTCGACACGTTCATCGAGGCGGAGCTGCGGCGTCGGGCGGAACAGCGTCGTAGCGCCAGCTGACCGGCGGCCGGCGGCAGCTGCCGGCTGCCCGCGTGAGTGGAGGTCAGAGGGGCTGAACCAATTCGCGCCTATGGGGGGGTAACATGCCGAGGAGTGGATACTCCGTTCCGTCCGTTCCACCTCTCACTGTGACTCTCTCCCAATGATCACATTCCAGAACGTCACCAAGACCTACAAGGGCTCGACCGTTGCCCTCAACGACTGCAGCATCGAGATCGACAAGGGGGAGTTCGTCTTTCTGGTCGGGCCCTCCGGTTCAGGGAAGACCACCTTCATCCGCCTGTTGTTGCGCGAGGAGATGCCCGACTCCGGGCGCATCTGGGAGGCCGGCAAGGAGATCGGTCACCTGGCCAAGTGGCGGATCCCCTATCTCCGCCGCAACATCGGCTGTGTGTTTCAGGACTTCCGCCTACTCCCCAACAAGACCGTGTTCGAAAACGTGGCCTTCGCCCTGGAGGTGATCGGCCGGCCCAAGCACGTCATCGCGTCCCAAGTTCCCCAGGTGCTCGACTTGGTCGGCCTGGCCAAGAAGCGCAACAACCTGCCACACGAGCTCTCCGGTGGTGAGCAGCAGCGTGTGGCGGTGGCCCGGGCATTTGTCAATCGCCCCCTGATCCTGCTGGCCGATGAGCCGACGGGGAACCTGGACCCGACCACCAGCCTCGGGATCATGCGACTGCTCGACCGCATCAATCGCACCGGCACCACGGTGATCATCGCCACCCACGATGCGGGCATGGTGGACCAGATGCGGCGCCGGGTCGTCGAGTTGGACCGTGGTGCCCTGGTGCGGGACCAGGCCCATGGCGTGTACGGCATCGACAGCGCCACGGCCGCTGCCGGAGCGGGGTCGCCCACCGGGATGCCACTGGAGAACGGTACGACCGGGGCACCGGCCGATGTGCTCCCCGACGGCTTCGCCACTCGGACCTGATGCCGGTCTCTGCGGGCTACGTCTCACGGGAGGCTGTCACCAACCTGTGGCGCAACCGCCTGATGACCGCGGCCGCCATCCTCACGGTCGCCGTCTCGCTGGCCCTGGTGGGATCGGCGCTGCTGCTCAAGCAGGGAGCGTCCAAGGCAACGGTACGGTGGCAGGACGGGGTCCAGACCATCGTCTTCGTGAAGCCGGGGGCCTCGGCGCCTCTCAACTCATCCATCGGGACCCAGTTGGGCCAGTCTCCCTATGTGAAGTCGTGTGTCTATCGCAGCCAGATCTACGACTACAACGAGGCCAAGACGATCGAACCGGCTGACGAATTCGCGGCGACCACCTTGGCCGACTATCCGTCGTCGTACCGGTGCGTCCTCAATGACCCGTCACAGGCGACGGCGGTCTACCAGGCGTTCGTGGGGAAGCCGGGCGTGTTCGACGTCAAGTACCCCAGCCAGCAGATCAAGACGATGCAGGGCGTGATCCGGATACTCCAGTGGGTGTTCCTGTCGGTGGCAGTGGTGCTTCTGTTGTCGGCATCGGTGCTCATCCTCAACACCATCCGCATGGCCATCTTCGCCCGTCGACGCGAGGTCTCGGTGATGAAGCTGGTCGGCGCCACCAACTGGTTCATCCGACTGCCGTTCATGGCCGAGGGCCTGATCCAGGGGATGTTGGGTGCAGGAGTGGCCGTGCTGGTGGTCCTCGCTCTGTACTGGGGAATCGGGCTGGACTCCCCGAAGACGGCGGCCAATCAGGGGAACATCATCGCCCAGATGTCACTGGGCGGATGGGAAGTGGCCGGCACCTGCACCTTGGTGGTGCTGGTCGGCGTCGGAGTGGGCGTGGTGGGCTCGGCCTTCGCCGTGCGTCGCTTCCTCGACGTCTGACGGCTCACCCGGTCCCGATCCGCGCACAGGAGTTGCTCTCCGACCGGTTCGCGAGTCGGTCGGCCATCCACCGCAGGATCGCCGGCGCCGCAGCGAGGAACACTCCACCGTGGCCGGCCCCGGAGACCGGCAGATACTCGACGACGTCGCCCTGGGCTGTACAGAGCTGCCGTTCGACGAACCTGGTTGTGGTGGCGTATGGGATCAGACCGTCCTTGGTCCCCTGCACGACCAGCAGGGGCGCCGAGGTGGGTGCCGATCCGGGTTGGTTCTCGGCGATGGCGGCACGGAGCGCCGGATCGCGGGTCCAGCCCGACCGGAACAGCTGTCCGGTCGGGACGTCCTTGTAGGCGGCCCCCACCGCGCCGCTGCAATCGTCGGTGATCACCGGAACGCGGCTCATGGCCAGATCGGTGAAGAACGAGGTGAGCGGGAGGTCGGGGTAGGTCACCGACAGGGCATAGAGCCCCATGGCGAAGTAGGCCGACCGCGCACTGGTGGCGTGTTGGTCGGCCGGAGGGGCGAATTCGAGGAGCGACGTGACCGGGGCCACGGCGGCCACGCCGGCGACGAACAGTTCGGGGGCGTAGGACTGTGCCACCTGGCCCGCGAACAGGGCCGCCTGGCCGCCTTGGGAGTGACCGACGATGAGCACGGTGTTCGATGCCGACTGCCCCACCAGGCTGCGGGCCGCTCGGGCCGCATCGAGCACGCCTTGGGCCTCGCTCAGCCCGATCAGGTATGGGTGGGGGCCCGAGGTTCCCAGGCCCTGGTAGTCGGTGGCGGCCACGATGACCCGTGCGCTGATCAGCGTGCCCAACAGTGGGATGGGCCCGGTGCCCTGCATCGAGGGGACGCACTGGTCGGCCATCCCGGTCGTTCCGTGTGCCCAGCTCACGATGGGGAAGCCTCCTCGGGGAGGGGTTCCCGGCGGGACCACCACGATGCCGGAGACAGCGATGTCGGCACCTGCGACTGACTCCGAGTGATACAGGACCCGGTAGGCGGTGGCCCCGGTGGCTGGACCGCCGCCAGTGGGGATGATCATCGACCGGATGATCGCGCCCGGGGGTGCGGGGTCCAGCGGGGACGGCACCCGGTAGAAGGCGCCGAGGGAGGAGCGTGCCGGACCCGGCGCCACGCCTGATGCGGCCGGTGCGGCTGTGGTCGAGCGACCGCCCGCGCCGCCCGACCCGGTCCCTGTGCCGCAGCCGGTCAGTGCCGCCAGGGCCATCGCAGCCAGCACCGTGGCTGTGCGATGACGCAGGCGCTCCGCGCGACGGGGGCCGCCTGGCACTCTGACCACTGCGACTTCGCTCACACTGCCCCCGTGGTGATTCGCCCCACAATCCACCGAGAGTAGTCATGCGGTGGCCCTCACGCACTCATCTACTGTTGTGCAGGGATGGATGCCTTGGGGATGGTTGCCGATTGGCCGGTGGAACGCGCTGCGGTGGGCGTGATGGCCATCGACACCTCGGCACCCGAGCCCGGCGGGGACCTGTGGGTCGTGGTGGACTCCGTCGGACCCGGCGAGCACCCATTCCGTTGGGCCTCGGTGACCAAGCCGGCCACAGCGCTCGCCGTGCTGATCGCCTCCGAGGAAGGCACCCTGTCCCTCGATGAACCGTGGGGTCCACCGGGGTCCACCGTGCGCCATCTGCTTGCCCATGCCTCCGGCCTCGGGCTCGATCCGGGTTCGCCCATCGCTCCACCGGGCATCAGCCGGATCTACTCGAACGCCGGCTACCTGGTGCTGGCCGAGCTCCTCGAGGAGCGGTCCGGGATGACTTTCGCCGAGTACCTCACCGAAGGCGTGCTCGAGCCGCTGGGCATGGCAGGCACGGTCGTCGAGCCGGATGCACTGGCGGGTGCTGCTGCCGCCGGGCTGTCGGGCCCGCTGTGGGACCTGCTGGCCTTGGGGCGCGAACTGGCGGTACCCACGCTGGTCAGCGCCGAGACGCACCGCTCCGCGACATCGGTCCAGTTCCCCGGCCTGGGTGGCGTGCTCCCCGGCTTCCAGCAGTTCGACGCCGATGACTGGGGACTCGGCGTGGAGATCCGGGGTCTGAAGCAGCCCCATTGGACCGGCACCACCAACTCGCCGGAGACGTTCGGGCACTTCGGGCGGACCGGCTCGTTCCTCTGGGTCGACCCGGTGGCCGGGGTGCTCTGTGGCGGTCTTGCCGACCGCCCGTTCGGGCTGTGGTCGGCACGGTCCTGGCCCCGCCTGGCCGATGCGATCCTGTCCGAGGTCGCACGAGGGTCCTCCCGCTGAGCCTGGTCCTCGGGTCCGGTGGTCCGCGGGGCTGGGAACGGGCCATTTCGGGATCGAAGGGGACCGGAGCCGCAGGGCACCGGGTGATCGGCTACGTCTAGGCTGCGCTCCATGAAGGGCGTCATCCTCGCCGGTGGTACCGGCTCGCGACTGCATCCACTGACCCGGATCACCAACAAGCACCTGTTGCCGATCTATGACCGACCCATGATCAACTGGGGCATAGAGGCCCTGGTCAACGCCGGAATCACCGAAATCATGCTGGTCACCGGCGGGACCCACGCCGGTGAGTTCCTGCGCCTGCTGGGCAACGGCCACGAGTTCGGGATCGACCGACTCAGCTACGGCTACCAGGAGCGGCCCGGTGGGATCGCCGAGGCTCTCGGGTTGGCGGCCAGGTTCGTCGATGGGGAGCCGGTGCTGGTGACGCTTGCCGACAACATCGTCGAGGGGTCGATCAAGCCGATGGTCGACGCGTTCCGGGCACAGCCCAGTGGCGCCCGTATCCTGCTCACCCCGGTGGAGGAGGACGAGCACCTCCGCCACCTCGGTGTGCCCAACTTCGACGAGGACGGGCGGGTGATCGGTATCGTGGAAAAGCCGGAGCAGCCGGCCTCCAAGTTCGGGGTCACCGGCATCTACTGCTACGACTCCGACGTGTTCGAGGTCATTCCCACCCTGGTGCCATCGGGGCGGGGAGAGTTGGAGATCACCGACGTGAACAACTACTACATCGATCGGGGCGCCATGGCCTACGACGTCCTCGAGGGCTTCTGGGGTGACGCGGGTGAGTCGATCGACGCCTACTACGCGGTGAACGACTTCGTCCGCACCCACGGGGCCAACAAGGGCTGAGTACGGCAAGTAGGTGAGATCGAGCCTCCGGGTTTGAAGGTCCGCTTGGCCTCAGAGGGTGCTGATTTCCGCCGGACGTGCGAAAGTCGGCGACCACGATGTCTCACTTCTCAGCGTTGACCGTGCACATCGTTGAACCCGACGCAGTTGACCCGCTCGATCGGCACCTTCCGCACCTCCAACTGCCCAACCAGAGCTTCCAACTGGCCTCGAAGTACCTGGAACCGAGCCGCCATTCCATCGCTACCCACTAGTGTCCTGACCCCGAAGTTCGGGAGAAATCGTCTGAAACCGGGAATTTCCTGACCACGTGCGCGTTCTTCCCATTGTCAGCCACGATGGGAGGTAG
>JADGOE010000066.1 GCA_017883135.1 Acidimicrobiales bacterium | reverse complement strand
AGGCACTCGGTTTCCCCCTGATCGGCAAGGTTCCCCTGAGCTGAACCAGCTCCAGCCGCTCACTTCGCCAGGTGTCGGACCAGGCTCTTGCACAACGTCTTCGGAGGAGCCGGTGCAGAGACATCTGCCACCGTGGCCAGTGCTGGCAGGGCTCCGGTGCCACTCCCCGTGGCGGCCACGACTGCGGGACCACTGCCCGTCAGGTAGTGCTCGATACCCACTCCCATCCCCCCGGCAGCGATCGCCTGCAGGTTCGGGTCGGTCATCGCCGTGATCCCGTAGGCCGTGTGCGGCTGCACCTGTATGGACGAGGTGGTGGCCGGTGGCCACGTCACCGATGGAGCGCCCGGATCCACGACCTCGAAGCGAACCCGGTCGGTACCCGTCGGTGCCAGGACCAGCGAGCTCTTCCCGTAGGTCATCAGAAATACCGGCTTGTCCGTCCGATGCACCGTGCGGTTGAACACCACCGTCATGGTGTGATTGATCCCCGCTCCTTGTTGGACCGGGATCCACGTGTCGTGCTGGAGTTGTTGGCCCGGCACGTTCCGGTAGCTGATGCCGGTCGAGACGTAAAGGCCGGTGCAGTCACCGACAGCGAATACGGTGCCTGCCGGGGCCCAGTAGGGCAGCCTGTCGCCGTGCACCACCAGCGTCTCCACCGATCCAACGCCGGCCGCCTCCTGGTAGGAGACGAATCGCTTGGCCTGTGTCGATGTCCACCGCGCCGCCGGTGTGATGGCGGCCCCGACGTTGGCCCATACGCTGAAAACCCCGATCGCGGCGATCACCGCCATGGCGACCACTCGGGTCCGACGTGCGCGGCCGTCGAGCCGGCGCCACACGTCGATTAGTCCGATCATGCTGGCAAGCGCGAGGAACGGCACGAAGTCGGCCAAGTAGCGATCGGCGATATACCCGAACAACAGCACGCCCGCTGTTCCAGCGGCCGTGGCTACCAAAAGCAGCCTCATCACCCCCACCCGGCCGATCGATCGCGGACGGAATGCGGTGATGACGCCCCAACACGCCAGAAGGAACACCAGCGGCATCGAGGCAGGAACGCTTGCGGTGGGGTAGGTCTGGTCGACCACCACGTTCCCCACAACCCGCGCCGGAGCTGTCGGAAGTGTGATGTACGGGAACACCGACTGGAAGTGCAGGCCCCCGGGTTGCAGGTAGGCGGTGAGGGTACTGGGGAGGAATCCGAGGCTAAAGCCGTTGCCTCCGTTGGCGGCAAGGTAGAGGCGCCGGTGGGCATTCACATGGGTCCACACCTGGTCGGCTTCGGACAGGCCGAACGGTAGGCCGAGCTTCGACCAGTTGACCGCACCGCTGACCACGATCGGCACCAGTCCTGCCAACAGCGTCGGGAGCGCCCAGCGCCGGTTCTCCACGCCGACGCGGCCAAGGGCGAGCCACCCGGCCACCAGTAGGGCGCCGATGACGCAGGCGTACCCGGTCGGGCTCCGATCGAGGATTGCGGCAAGGATCAGTAGCCCGCTGGCGATCACCCTCCCCCACGATGGGCGTTCGAGGACACCGAGCAGGGCGAAGACGCTCCCGATGGTGAGTGCCACGCTCCACGCCAGGTCCTCGTGGGAGACCCTCGGGGACGCAGCGAGGTACATCAGCACCGACCCACCGGTGATCGCAGCGACCAGCACGCCACAACACGCCGCCTCGGCGCGTCCGACTACGGTCCGACCCCGGATCAGGATCCTCGCCCGCCAGAGCAACAGCGAGGCGAACAGTCCGGTCACGATCCACGCCAACAGCAGCGAGGGCGCTGTGAGGCGTCCGTCGAAACGGTGGGTGAGCGCGAGCACCGGCATCCGCAGGATCGACGGGAACAGCCCGAAGTAGGTGTACTCCCGACCGTTGTGGATGAAGGCCTCGATCCCGAGCGAACCATTCGGCACGTAGAAGTGACCGGCAAACATGGCACGCGCCTGCAGGTCGTAGAAGTTGTCCGGGGACAGCTGTCGAAGCGGATCGACCGTGCCCATCCAGAGATCCCACAGGATCCACACGTACGGCACGGTCACCGCTGCCAGGGCGACGACCACCGCCACGGTGAAACGGCGGCGGCCTCGCTCGAAGGTCGAAGGTTCGCCGGTGGCATCGACGGTCTCCACCTGCCCACTGGGTTCGACCAATGCCACATCCGAAGTCATCGCACACCGCCGAGCACGAAACGACCCCCGGGCCGGCCCCTTCCGAGCGGGTGTTGCGAACCGTGGTTCGTCGTAGACGGCCACGTCCGCCAGGGCCCCACGTGTTCGATCACCGGTCGGAATCCCCCATGTGAAGGCTTCCTCCACAGCTTCATCTGGTCGGCCCCTTACCCATCATTCGTCCGGCTCTCGTCGTACACAACGTTGGATGGTTTCGGGCGCGGTCATGTCTCCCTACGTGCTGGGGCACCACGTTATCCGGATCCGTGTCCACCACCGTGGCAACTTGCCCCATCGTGACCTGGTGAAGCCTGACCACGACCACCACCAACCCCGCCAGTCACCGACAGATCAACCTGGAGCAACGCGAGCACCTTCGGTCAGTGCCCCGGCCACAGCGAATGGCCCGCCAGACCGGTTGACCGCCGTCACTCCCCCAAGAACCACCGTGACGCACGAGTCGCATATCCGCTCACCGGGCTTGCCCGAACTGCATATCCCATTCGTCGTAGCGCCCTTCTGCGCTGCTCGAGCGTGGTCAGGATGAACAGACCGAGGAGGATCAGTGCGGCTCCCACGATGGCCAGCGGCTTTACGTTCGCGCCGGTGAACGGTAGCTGCGCGGTCCGTGCAGCGGCTGCGGCCCCGTTGGACGAAGCGGCCACCGCTGCCGCGCTGCTGGGCGTCGTCGAGGACGAGGTGGACGCGGCGCCACTGAAGGGGAGCTGCGAAGTGCCGATCGGAGCCGTCGTAGAGGTGGTGGAGGTCGAGGTGCTGGTCGACGTCGTGGTCGACGGATCCGTTGTGGTCGAGGTGCTGGTTGACGTCGTGGTCGACGGATCCGTGGTGGATGTCGAGGTGGACGTCGTGGTGGTCGTGGTACAGGTGTTGACCGTCGCCCTGTGACCGACCGTCAACATCCATGGTGCCGGCCCGACGAGGGCATCCGCCTAGATCACACCGCAGAAGTTACTGGGATACGCCACGACGAGCACCCCTGAAGTTCCGGTGGCGGTGCCGACGACCGTTTGAGGCGGGATGTTCGGCTCGTCGACGGACAGCATCCACACACAGGATGGCTTGCTTGGCGGGCACCACTGTTGCAGCGGCACCTTGAGCGTCACCACCTGGTATGAGGGCCAGAACTTGATGACCGCGTAGTGGCCGACCGGAGTCGACGCCGAAGCTACCCCCGCCGTGACCAATCCGGCTCCAAGCGCGACCATCGATGCGGCCAGCACCGTCAGCCATCGGTTGGCTCTCCTACCCCGCATCTGCAATCATGTCCCCTGGTCGACCACTCGCCCCCGTTGATAGCCCGCGGCCCAAGACTAGTGGCGTGTAGCCCTTATCCCAGTCTCCCGGTCGCGGCTGTATTGCGCATCGCCAAATGTGACGAGATCGTGGCAGCGGTCGAATCGTACTCGTGGCCGATGGGCCCACCGGACTGGCAACGGGAAGTAGGGCACCAGCGACTGTCCGTGGTCGTGGCGGCAAAGTGCCGCGTCACACCAGTCGGGAGTGGGCCGGCGCTCAGTTCGGGCGTCCGGGCTCCTCCACCCGCACCAGTGCGGCCACCACTGCTCCGACGGCGTCGTCCACGGAGGTGCCGGGCTCGATGACCAGGTCGGGGGCGTCGGGTACTTCGTAGGGATCGTCGACCCCCGTGAAGGATCCGATCGTGCCGGTGGAAACCTGGGCGTAGAGGCCCTTCGGGTCACGAGTCGCGCAGAGATCGATCGAGGCCGCCATGTAGATCTCCACGAATGGCAGCCCGGCTCGCTCGTGAAGCAGGCGGGCCCGGGCGCGCGACTCGGCGTACGGGCTGATCAGGGCGACCAGGGCGACGATTCCGGCATCTGCGAACAGACAGGCCACCTCGGCAGCCCGACGGGCGTTCTCGTCGCGTGCCTCGCGGCTGAACCCGAGGTCGCTGTTGAGCCCGGTTCGCAGGTTGTCACCATCGAGCCGGTAGGCACCTCGGCCCTCCAAGATGAGGCACTTCTCCACCGAGGCAGCGACGGTCGACTTTCCCGACCCGGACAGGCCGGTGAACCACAGCGTTGCGCCACGGGCTCCGAGGCACTGCCCCCGCTCGTTGCGGGTGACGTGGCCGGGGTGCCAGGTCACGTTCGATGAGCTCACTTCGTCCATGTCACCCTCAGTCGGGGCCGAGCAACATGCCTGCTCCGACCGTCACGTTGGTGTCCTCGGCAGCCAGAATGAACGAGCCGGTCTGCCGGTTCCGTCGATAGCTGTCGTAGAAGAGCGGCTGGGTCACCCGCAGGCTCACCCGACCGACGTCGTTGAGACCGAGTGAGTTCGATGTTTCGTCACGGTGCAGCGTGTTGACGTCGAGCCGATAGTGGATGTCGCGGACCACGGCCCGCACCCAGCGGGTGGTGTGCTTCAACGCCAGAAAGTCCCCGGGCACCATCGGTCGCTCCGCCATCCACGCCACCATGGCGTCGAGGTCCTGGCCCACAGTGGGTTGGTTCAGTGGCCGGCAGAGGAGATTCCCACGTGACACGTCGACGTCGTCGGCGAGCCTGACGGTGACCGACATCGGGGGGTATGCCTCGGCGATCGGCCCCGCGAAGGTGTCGATGGCTGCCACCGTGGTGGTCAGCCCCGAAGGGAGGACCATCACCTCGTCGCCCGGCCTGAACACCCCACCGGCCACACGGCCGCCATAGCCCCGGTAGTCGGGCTGGCTGGCGGCCTGAGGCCGCACCACCCACTGGACGGGCAGGCGAGGGTCGATCAGGTTCCGGTCGGAGGAGATGTAGATCTGCTCGAGGTGGTGGAGCAGCGACGCACCCTCGTACCATGGCATGTTGGCCGACCGCTGGACGACGTTGTCGCCCTGCAGGGCCGAAATGGGGATGAAGCTGAGGTCGGCCACTTCGAGGCGGCTGGCAAAGGCGGCGAACTCTTCGCGGATGGACTCGAACACGTCGCGGTCGTAGCCGACGAGGTCCATCTTGTTGACGCAGAGCAAGAGGTGGGGAACCCGCAGGAGCGAGGCCAAAAATGCGTGCCGGCGGGTCTGTTCGACGATGCCCTTGCGGGCGTCGACGAGAACGATGGTGAGGTCGGCCGTCGAGTTCCCCGTCACCATGTTCCGGGTGTACTGGATATGGCCGGGGGTGTCGGCGATGATGAACTTGCGCGCCGGTGTGGCGAAGTACCGGTAGGCGACGTCGATGGTGATGCCCTGCTCGCGTTCGGCACGCAGTCCATCGGTGAGAAGGGCAAGGTCCGTGTACTCGTCGCCGCGCTGACGGCTGACCCGTTCGACCGATTCGAGCTGGTCCTCGAAGATGGCCTTGGAGTCGAAGAGCAGTCGGCCGATCAGGGTGCTCTTCCCGTCATCGACCGAGCCCGCGGTGGCGAGGCGCAACAGTTCCACTAGAAGTAGCCCTCTCGCTTGCGGTCCTCCATGGCTGCCTCGCTCACCCGGTCGTCCGCCCGGGTCGCCCCCCGTTCGGTCACGCGTGAGGCCGCCACCTCGATCACGATATCCTCGGGCGAGGCCGCTGCCGACTCCACGGCGCCGGTGCAGGTCATGTCGCCCACCGTTCGGTAGCGCACCGTGGCCTCGAACACCTCCTCGCCCTCGCCGGGGGCGACGTGAGGGCCGACGGACAGCAGCATGCCGTCGCGGCGGAACACCTCGCGTCGGTGCGAGTAGTAGATCGACGGGAGATCGATCTGTTCGTCGGCGACGTACTGCCAGATGTCGAGCTCGGTCCAGTCCGACAGCGGGAACACCCGGATGTGCTCACCGGACCGGTGCCGGCCGTTGTAGAGCGACCACAGTTCGGGCCGCTGGTTCTTCGGGTCCCACTGCCCGAACTCGTCCCTGAAGGAGAAGACCCGCTCTTTCGCCCTGGCCTTCTCCTCGTCCCTCCGGGCGCCGCCGAAGACGGCGTCGAAGCGGAATTCGCTGATGGCGTCCAGCAGCGTCCGGGTCTGGAGGCGATTTCGCGACGGGTTGGGACCCGCTTCTTCGGCGACCCGCCCCGAATCGATCGAAAGCTGAACGGAAGCCACCAGCAGCGTGGCGCCAAGCGCCCCGACACAGCGATCTCGGAATTCGAGCACCTCGGGGAAGTTGTGACCCGTGTCGATGTGCATGACTGGAAAAGGTATCTTCCCAGGCCAGAAGGCCTTTTGGGCCAGCCGCAGCATGACCACCGAGTCCTTGCCCCCCGAGAAGAGCAGCACCGGCCGCTCGAACTCGGCTGCCACCTCGCGGATGATGTGGATCGACTGCGCCTCGATGTTCTGGAGCTGGGACAGTTGGTACTGACCCGACCCACCGACCCCCCAACCCCGATCCATGACGGTCCAATGTACTCCATGGCCCAACCAAATAGGAACAGGCCGTAGACTCATTTCCACGTGCGGCGACGGGCTGTGCATGATCCGAGCCTGCCACCCAGGGCCGGGGGAGACGACGATGGGGCCGAACGGAGAAGGACGCCGGACGCCGCAGGCCGCTTCGTCTCGTCCCCAGGCGGCCGATCCTGAGGCGCCAGAACCGAACGCACCTGGCGAGGCCCCCGCAATTGCGGTTCGACGCGGAACCGATGCCGACGCTGCGACTGCCGCCAGGCTGCACGCCGAGCAGATCTCCGACGGCTTCCTCTCCGTGCTCGGCCCACGCTTCCTGCGGCGCCTGTACCGGCGGATCAACCGGTCCGAGCGGTCATTCCTGCTGATTGCCGACTGCGAGGGGCAGCCCGTGGGTTTCATCGCCGGGTCCGCCGACGTCGCCGGCCTCTACAGGAGCTTCCTGTGGCGGGACGGCATTGCAGCGGCCGTCCCGGCGGCAGGACGCCTGCTGTCCGGATGGCGACGGGTCCTCGAGACCCTGCGTCACGGCTCCTCGGATGGAGCCGGAGTCGGGCGGGGGGTCGAGCTGCTGGCTGTAGCCGTCGATCCGGTCTGGCAAGGTCGTGGCGCCGGTCGGATGCTGGTGGCGGCCTTTCTCGATGAGGTCGCCGCCACTCCGTGCGACGCCGCCCACGTCGTAGTAGGAGCCGACAACGCCGGCGCTGCGGCCCTCTATGAGCACGCCGGGTTCGTCGCCACCGACCGATTCGAGCTCCACCCCGGCACCATGTCGCTGCTCATGCAGTGGGATGGCCCCCCTCCCCCCTCCACGGCCGGCCCAGCCCCTCTGTGACCGGCCCCCTGATCGCTGCGATTGCCCTGGTGGTGACCCTGGTGGTGACCCCTCTGGTCATCGTTGTGGCGAAGAGGACCGGCATCGTGGACCACCCAGGAGCACTGAAGCCCCAGTTAGTCGCGGTCCCCTACCTCGGGGGGGTCGCCGTCTTCGCCGGGGTGATCGTCGGTGCGGTTGTGGGCCGCCCGACGGTGCTGGTGCCTCTGGCCGGCGCCCTGTGCCTCGGCGTGGCCGACGACCGCTTCGACCTTCCCCCGTCGGCGCGCCTGGCCGGCCAGCTCGCCATCGGAGCTGCGGTGGTTGCCACCTGCCCGGTCCACCTCGCCGGCACGATCGGGGCGGTGCTGATCGTCGCCGTCACCGCACTGGTGATCAACGGCGTGAACCTTCTCGACGGGCTCGACATGTTGGCCGCAGGGGTGGCAGCCGTTGCCGCTGGCGGGTTCGCCCTGATCCTGCACGGATCCGGCCGCCAACTGGCCATTGCCCTGGGCGCCGCCCTGGTGGGATTTCTGGTCTATAACCGCCCTCCTGCCCGGGTGTACCTGGGCGACGGAGGTTCCTACCTGTTGGGAACCGGGCTGGCGGTGCTGCTGGCCGAGTCGTGGGGCCCGGGCGTACCGGTGCCCGTGGGAACAGCGGCGTTGGTCCTGGTGGCGGTGCCCGTCGCCGAGGTGGCCTTCGCCGTGGTGCGCAGGCTGCGTGGGCGTCGGTCGATGATGACCGGTGATCGCGGCCACCCCTACGATCGCCTGGTGGCCCGGGGTTGGCCCCGGCCGGCGGCAAGCCTCGCCTACATGGGCATGGAAGCGGTATTGGCGACCGGTGCGCTGGTCGCGGTGCACCTCGACTCGATGACCGCGGCAGTGGCCGTTGACGTCGCCGGGGCCGCGCTGCTTGTGGCATCTGCTGTCGCCAGCGGTGCACTCACCCCCGACGAGGAGGCTCGGACGTGACCAGAATCTACCTTTCCCCCCCCGAGGTCGGGGCCGAAGAACGCCGGATGTTGCTGGAGGCGTTCGACTCCAACTGGATCGCACCGATCGGACCCGACATCGACGCCTTCGAGCGGGAGCTCGCCGATCGGGTCGGCGTCGGCCACGCGGTGGCGCTGTCCAGTGGCACCGCCGCCCTCCACCTCGGCCTCCTGCTGGTCGGGGTGGGCGCAGGCGATGACGTGCTCGTCCCATCGTTCACCTTCGTGGCCACCGCTACAGCGGTCACCTACCTCGGGGCCAACCCGGTGTTCGTGGACTGCTCGCCGTCCAACTGGGCCATCGACCCGGACTTGGTCGCAGAGGAGCTGGCCGGCCGGGCCCGGGGCGGACGGCTCCCCGCCGCCATCGTCACCGTCGACCTCTATGGCCAGACCGCCGAGTACGACGCGTTGAAGGCTCTGGCCGACGAGTATGGGATCCCCCTGGTGGAGGACGCCGCCGAAGCACTGGGTGCCACCTACCGGGGGCGGCCGGCCGGATCACTCGGTACGGTGGGCGTCTTCTCGTTCAACGGCAACAAGATCATCACCACCAGCGGTGGCGGCATGCTGGTGGCGGAGTCCGCCGAGCTCGTGGACCGGGCCCGGTTTCTGGCCACCCAGGCACGGGACCCGTTCCCCCACTACGAGCACTCGGTGCTCGGGTTCAACTACCGGCTCAGCAACCTGCTGGCAGCCCTGGGGAGGGCCCAGCTCCGCGGTCTCGGAAGCCGGATCGAGCGCCGCCGAGCGATCAACCAGGCCTACCGGGCCGCACTGGCCGACCAGCCGGGTATCCGGTTCATGCCGGTCGCCGAGTACGGGGAGCCCAACTGGTGGCTCACCTGCATCGAGGTTGATCCGGAGGCCTTCGGTGCCGACCGCGAGCAGATCCGGCTGGCCCTCGAGGAGGTCGACATCGAGGCCCGGCCGACATGGAAGCCGCTCCACCTCCAACCCGTGTTCGCAGGGGCACAGACGGTCGGAGGTGCGGCCTGTGCGGACATCTTCGAGCACGGGCTCTGCCTGCCGACCGGTTCGGCGCTCTCGGAAGGCGAACTCTTGCGGGTCGTCGAAACGATCCGATCGGTGCCGGGCTGACTCACTCGTCCGACGCCGGGTGCACTATGGCGCCGGCGCCGATTTCGACACCGGCCCGGCGGGGTCGTTGTCAGCCCAGGGTGATCGGGACCACCACCGAGACGCCGGTGTGGGTCGAGTCGGTGACCACGATGTCGCAGGACCCCCCGGACGGGCAGGTGCCGGGCCCCGTCTCCACGTAGGCCGCACCGACCTTGACCGTCGCCCCTGTCGGGCTGAAGGCCACTTTGCCGCTCGAGGCGACCGTGCCGGAGATGACCGTGGCCGTGTCGCAGTTGGTTGCCAGGTTGACTGCCGGATTGACGCTCGAATCGCACTCGCGGGCCGTAACCGTGTCGCCGATCGGGAAGCTGTCCGCCGTCACCTTGTCGACGTAGTTCGCCGCCACCGCGGCGGTCACCTTGAGGGTGGCGGTCGGGGACGCAAAGGTCACCGCAACACTGAGGGCGATCGCCGGATTGCTCGGGTCGGTGACGACGATCTGGCAGGTGCCACCCACCGGGCAGGTTCCAGCGGAACTGTCCGAGAAGGCACCGCCCACCAGCATGGTGACTCCTGTGGGAGTGAAGGTCACCTTGCCATTGGCTGCCGCCGTCCCGGAGATCTGCGTGGCGGGGTCGCAGTGGGTGGCCATCGTGGCCGGCACCGACACGGTCGCATCGCACTGCTGGGCAACCACGGTGTCACCGGCTGGGAATGCGGCCGCCTTGATCGCGTCGCTGTAGTTGCCGAGCACCGCGGAGGTCTTCTTTGCCGTGAAGTTCGGAAGGGTGAAGGAGAGGGCGACGCTGCTGGTCGAGTCTCCGGTAGTACCGGCGACCACGATGTAGCACGGGGTCGAGCCGGCCACGCCGCAGGTATCACTGTTGGCGTCGATGGTCCCCACCGCCAGAGGGATCAGGGCGTTCTTGAACGTGCCTGCCTTGGTGCCGGTGCCGAGCACCACGCTCACCTGGTTCGCACTGTCACAGGTCCATGCTCCGTACGTGGTGGTCGCACACTCGTTGAGTGTGACCTTGGTGTCGCCATGGACGGCCCAGCCGGACCCCGACACCTTGTCGGCGTAGTGGCCGAACAATGCGATCGACTTACCGAGGGTGATCGCCCCTCCCGCCACACCGGACACATAAGTGAAGTGGTCGGCCGGCGAGGTGGCCGAGGTGCCGCCGACGGTGGTCACGGTGATGTCGACCACTCCGGTGCCCGAGGGCGATGTCGCGGTGATCGAGGTGTCAGAGTCGGAGGTGATGGTGGCGCCAGTTGCGCCGAACTGCACGCTGTTCGCGCTCCCCAGGTTGGTCCCGGTGATGGTCACGCTGGTGCCGCCGCCCTCGGGACCGCTCGCGGGGCCGAGGGCGCTTACCACCGGAGCGTCCACATAGGTGTACAGGTCAGCCGCCGAGGTGGCCGATGTTCCACCGACTGTGGTGACGGTGATGTCGACCAATCCCGTGCCCGCGGGCGACGTCGCGGTGATCGACGTGGCCGAGTTGACGGTGTACCCGGTCGCCGCGGTGCCGCCGAAGGACACGGCTGTAGCACCAGTCAGGTTGGTCCCGGTGACAGACACGCTGGTGCCACCGGTTGCCGGTCCCGAGTTCGGGCTGACACTTGTGACAGTAGGTGCAGCCACGTAGGTGTAGTGGTCGGCAGCCGAGGTTGCAGATGTTCCACCGACAGTCGCCACGGCGATGTCGACGGTTCCCGATCCGGCAGGTGCGTTGGCGGTGATCGAGGTGGCCGAGTCGGAGATGACCGAGGCAGCCGCGCCGCCGAACTGCACGCCTGTCGCGCTGACCAGGTCGGTGCCGGTGATGGTCACACTGGTCCCCCCGGCGTTGGGCCCGCTGGTGGGGCTGACCCCGGTGACCACCGGAGCGTCCACATAGGTGTACAGGTCAGCCGCCGAGGTGGCCGAGGTTCCACCGACGGTGGTCACGGTGATGTCAACGGTTGCCGAACCGGACGGTGCGGTCGCGATGATCGACGTGGCCGAGTCGGAGATGACCGAGGCAGCCGTGCCGCCGAACTGCACGCCGGTGGCGCTCCCCAGGTCGGTGCCGGTGATGGTCACACTGGTGCCACCGGTTGCCGGGCCCGAGCTCGGGCTGACTCCGGTGACCACTGGGGCAGCCACGTAGTAGTAGAGGTCAGCAACCGAGGTGGCCGATGTTCCACCGACTGTGGTGACGGTGATGTCGACCAATCCCGTGCCCGCGGGCGACGTCGCGGTGATCGAGGTGGCCGAGTTGACGGTGTACCCGGTCGCCGCGGTGCCGCCGAAGGACACGGCTGTAGCACCAGTCAGGTTGGTCCCGGTGACAGACACGCTGGTGGCACCGGTTGCCGGTCCCGAGCTCGGACTGACGCTGGTGACCGACGGAGCTGCCACGTAGGTGTACAGGTCAGCCGCCGAGGTCGCCGAAGTTCCGCCGACCGTGGTCACGGCGATGTCGACGGTTCCCGATCCGGCAGGTGCGTTGGCGGTGATCGAGGTGGCCGAGTCGGAGGTGACCGAGGCGGACGTGGCACCGAACTTCACACTGGTCGCGCTCCCCAGGTTGGTTCCGGTGATCGTCACACTTGTCCCACCGGCGTTCGGTCCGCTGGAGGGGCTGACTCCGGTGACAGTCGGGGCGGCCACGTACGCGTAGTGGTCGCCAGCTGACGTGGCCGATGTTCCGCCGGCTGTGGTCACGGCGATATCGACAGTTCCGGCCGATCCCGCCGGAGCGGTGGCGGTGATCGAGGTGGCCGAGTTAGAGGTGACAGCAGCGGACGTGGCACCGAACTTCACACTGCTAGCGCTCCCCAGGTTGGTTCCGGTGATGGTGACGCCACCGCCACCGGCAATCTGCCCGGCAGCTGGGCTGACACCGGTGACCGTCGGAGCGGCCACGTAGGTGAAGTGGTCGGCAGCTGACGTGGCCGAATTCCCCCCGGCGGTGGTGACGGTGATGTCGACTGTTCCCGAGCCGGCTGGCGAGGTGGCGGTGATCGAGGTAGCCGAGTTGACCGTGTAACTGGTGGCAGCGGTCACGCCGAACTTGACGGCGGAGGCGGCAGTCAGGTTGGTGCCGGTGACCGACACGCTCGTTCCCCCGGCAAGTGGGCCCGAGGTCGGGCTGATACTGGTGACCGATGGAGCTGCCGCGTACGTGTAGTGGTCGGCTGCCGAGGTGGCAGAGGTGCCACCGGCCGTGGTGACCGTCACATCAACGGTTCCCGTGCCGGCAGGTGCAGTGGCGGTGATCGAGGTGGCCGAGTCGGAGGTCACCGAGGCTGTCGTGCTCCCGAACTTCACACTTGGCGCACTTCCGAGTGCCGCACCTGCGATCGTCACGGTGGTTCCACCGGCGAGTGGGCCGGAGGTCGGGCTGACTCCCGAAACCGACGGGCCGGACGTGTAGGTGAAGTGGTCGGCAGCTGACGTGGCCGAATTCCCCCCGGCGGTGGTGACGGTCACATCGACGGTACCGGTGCCGACGGGAGCCGTGGCGGTGATCGAGGTGGCCGAGTTGACCGTGTAACCGGTGGCAGCGGTCGCGCCGAATGACACGGCGGAGGCGCCGGTCAGGTTGGTGCCGGTGATGGTGACACTGGTGCCGCCGGTGAGCGGGCCCGTGGTCGGGCTGACCCCGGTGACCGTCGGTGGGGACGTCGACACAAAGGTGAAGTGATCGGCTGCCGAGGTCGGTGACGTTCCGCCGGCAGTGGACACCGTGATGTCAACCGTGCTGATCGCGATCGCCGGTGAGGTGGCGGAGATCGAGGTGGCCGAGTTGACCGTGTAACCGGTGGCCGCGGTCGCGCCGAATGACACGGCGGAGGCGCCGGTCAGGTTGGTGCCGGTGATGGTGACACTGGTGCCGCCTGCCGCCGGACCCGAGGTCGGGCTGACCCCGGTGATCGTCGGCGCTGCCACGTAGGTGAAGTGGTCGGACGCCGAAGTGGCGGAGGTGCCACCGACCGTGGTGACGGTGATGTCAGCGGTTCCTGCGGCACCTGCAGGTGAGGTGGCGGAGATCGAGGTGGCCGAGTTGGCCGTGATCGCGCCGGCGGTTGCGCCGAAGTGGACCGAGG
The DNA here is from genome assembly GCA_017883135.1 of Acidimicrobiales bacterium. Lineage (GTDB taxonomy): Bacteria > Actinomycetota > Acidimicrobiia > Acidimicrobiales > RAAP-2 > Bog-756. Next base: position 252 of record JADGOE010000066.1, on the reverse strand, counting down.
TCGCACTGCTCAGGTTGGTGCCGGTGATGGTCACACTGGTGCCACCGGTTGCCGGGCCCGAGGTCGGGCTGACCCCGGTGATCGTTGGTGCGGCCACGTAGGTGAAGTGGTCCGCGGCCGAAGTGGCGGAGGTGCCCCCGATGGTGGTGGCGGTCACATCAACGGTGCCTGCTGCACCTGCCGGAGCGGTGGCGGTGATCTGCGTGGCCGAGTTGACCGTGTAGCCGGTGGCCGCGGTCGCTCCGAATGACA
>JADGOE010000065.1 GCA_017883135.1 Acidimicrobiales bacterium | reverse complement strand
TGACCACGTCCCAGATCATGCCAAGGTCATCGTCCCCTCCGTGGGCACGCCTCGTTCCCCTGGTGAGGTGACCCGCTGGTTCACCCGATCACTCTTGCGTTTGAGGTCCCGACCAGGCCATCTTGGTGGCATCTTCCAGCGCACCGGCCCGGGACCAGCGGGCCCCGCAAGGTGAGTCAGCTTCCCCAGCGGCGTTCACAAGGGTGCGATGGTCGAGCCCTGTTCCGACCTTGGCCTGAGCAATGTCAATGAAACGTAACGATCGACGAAGCATCCCTGACCGCCGGGCTTGGGGTTGGTCGGAGCGCCTAGAGGGTTGGGCGCGGTACGTTGGGATATCGGTCACCGACAGCCGACACAGCGAGCAATGAGACTCTGTCTCCCACCTCACCTGCCTGCCCACTTGGGCGGTACCCGGTGGATTGCCTGGTCTCATTGACGAAACCGGGGAGGTTCACGGCATGAAACTGAGAATGACAAGAGGCAATGCACTCGGCGTCGTATTCGTGGCCTGTCTCCTCGCAGGAGGCCCAGCCACAATTGCGATCCAGGTCGGCGCCGAATCCCCTTCGGGAAGAGTGGTCACTGATCAACCTCATGGCGCCAACTTCGCGATCAAATCGGGGGTGGACAGCAACTTTTGCGTTCAGTCGATCACCAGCAGCTCGGGCACTCACCTGTTCATGGCGGTTTGCAACGGTGCCGTAGATGCCCAACGCTGGCTGATGGCTGCCACGGCGAGCGGTCCGTTTGTGGCCTTGGGAACCGGGGGAGACTGCTGGGATGCCACCAATACGCTCAGCTCAGGGGTCCAAGTCGTTCCCTGCACGTTCAAGAGTCATGAGCAGTTCGTCTTCAATGCTTCATCGCAGATCCAGAATGTGAGTGGGTCGCGCTGTCTGGCAATCACGGACAAGACCGTCATTGGGGGTGACGAACTGTTGGTGATGAAGTGCGATCCTTCGAACGCCGGACAGACCTGGATCTTCGGGCATTGACGGGTCGACACCGGCGCCAGATGATCGACAACACCGGCTCCGGGTCGCTTTCCTGCGGCCGGATCCACAGAGTGCTTGCCTGCTACGAGGACTGCCGATAGTTGCAGGCAGCCAGGCGGTGCCGGAATTGCACGAGGGGAGCGCGACTGTCAGGCGGATCGCTGGCGAGCCACGTCGAAACAGGCGATGGCGCCTGCCGTGGCCACGTTCAGCGACGACAAGGTGCCGTGCTGGGGGATGGAAGCCAGTGCGTCGCAGCGCTTTCTGGTCAACGCCGCCAGACCGGCCCCCTCCGACCCGAGGACCAGAGCGACGGGTTGGTCGCCCAACGGGAACTCGTAGAGGGACTGGCGGGCCTCACCGACCAAGCCGACCGTCCGCACCCCCAACCCCGACAGGCGCGCCAGCGCGGCCGGGACGCCAGCCACCAGCGCCATCGGTAGGTACTCGATGGCGCCTGCCGCCACCTTGGCCACCGTGGGCGAAACGTGGGCCGAACGGTGCCGGGGGAGGACGATGCCGGTCACTCCGGCGCACTCGGCGCTCCTCAGCAGCGCCCCCAGATTGTGGGGGTCGGTGATGCCGTCCAGCACCAACAGAAACGGCAGCCGGCCGCGCGGGGACGGCTCGCACAGCGATTCGAGCGCCGTCTCCTCGATCGACCGGGCCATCGCCACCACCCCTTGGGAGGCATCGGTCCGGGCAGTCGAATCGATCCGCCGCCTCGACACGTACTCGACCCGCACTCGGCGTTTGACCGCCAACGCCTCGATCTCATCGAGGATGGCCGCGGCGTCCATGCCCTCGGCCATCAGCAGGGACTTCACCGCTCGCCGGTTGGCGCTCAGCAGCTCGCGCACCGCCTGGCGGCCCTCCACCTGATCGCCCCCCAGGCCCTGGGCTTCTCCACCCCGGCGACCTGACCCGACATGGTCGGCCGCCCCCCGCGATCTGCCCCGTGTCGAAGCCGCGCTACCTGCGCCTCCGCGGCCACCGGTCGCACGGCTGGAGACCGCCCGGGCCCCCTTGGACTTGGCGCCCCCGGCGCCGCCGGCGCGACCGGCACCGCTCCGTCCCCCTGCTCTGCCAGCCTTTCCTGCAGCCCTGCCTGCCGCCGGCTTCGCGCCACCCGCCCGGGTGGGCCGGCCCCGGCCGCGTCCACCGCTTCGCTCCGCCGGGCTCATCGGACACCTTCGCTGCGGCCGCCGAGATCCAGCGCAGAGAGCAGTACCACCGCGGTGCAGGCAATGCCCTCCGCCCGACCGAGTGCTCCGAGTCCCTCCGCCGTGGTGGCCTTGACGTTGACCGGGGCTCCCAGCACGAGCCCCAAGCGCTCCGACATCCGATCGATGAACGGTGCCAGCCTCGGGCGCTCGGCCACCACGGTGCAGTCGGCATTGACCGGGGCCCACCCGGCCTCCCGGGCCAACTCGAGCATCGCAGCCAGTAGCACCATGCTGTCCGCCCCCTTCCGCCGCGGATCGGTGTCCGGCGCGTGGCGACCCAGATCGCCGAGGCCGGCGGCACCGAGCACCGCATCGGAGATGGCGTGGGCGACGGCGTCGGCATCGCTGTGGCCTTGAAGGCCCCGGGCCCCCTCGCCGGTGATGACGATCCCGCCCAGCACCAGCGGCCGGTCACCGTCGTCGGAGAAGCGGTGCACGTCGATGCCCTGCCCGATCCGGAGACCCTCGGGTCCCACGCTCACCGGCTCGTTCCGGACATCATCGCCTCGGCAACCGACAGGTCCTCGGCACGGGTCAGCTTCAGGTTGCGCGGGTCGCCGGGGACGGTACACACCGTGGCGCCTATCTGCTCCACCAGCCCGGCATCGTCGGTGGTCTCTCCTGCGCCCTCGTGGGCGGCGCGCAACGTTGTGGCCACGAACGCCTGGGGCGTCTGGGTGGTCACCAAGCCGGCCCGATCCACCGTCGAGAGCACCCGCCCCGCCGAGGTCCGCTTCAGCGTGTCGCACACCGTCAGCACCGGAACGGCGCCATCGACCCCCTCGGCGCAGACCGCGTCGACCACCGCGGCGAACAGGGCGGGTGCGGCCAGGGGGCGGGCGGCATCGTGGACCACGATCACCGCTGCATCCTCGGGCACCGCCGACAGGCCGGCCCGCACCGACGCGGCGCGGGACGCACCACCGGCCACGACCCGATCGGCGCCGAAGGTCGAGTACCCGGACGCACCATCGTCGAGCGGTGCGTCAGCGGGGACCACCAGGACCACTCCGGCGGCCACCGAGCGGGCGGCGGCCACCGACCGGGCCGCCACCGATTGGCCGGCGAGTTGGAGGAACTGCTTGGGTCCTCCGAACCGGCGACCCGAACCGCCCGCCACCACGATGGCCCAGACAGGCCCCGGTCGGCTCAGGGCAGCGCCTCGTTGAGGCGAACCTCGGCGGTCTCCTCGTCGACTCCGAGGGCGAAGGTCAGCTCCGACACCAGGATCTGGCGGGCCCGGCTGAGCATGCGCTTCTCGCCGGCGGACAGGCCCTTGTCCTTGTCACGGATCGAGAGGTTCCGGACCACCTCGGCCACCTGGTAGATGTCTCCCGAACGAAGCTTTTCGGAGTGGTTCTTGTACCGGCGGGACCAGTTGGTCGGCATCCGGGCCTCCTTCTTGCGGAGGACTGCGAATACTTCTTCCACCTCTTCGTCGTTGATCACCTCGCGGAGGCCGACACCGTCGGTGTTGTCCGCGGGCACCATCAAGGTGAGATCCCCATAGGCGAGGCGAAGAACCAGGTACTCCTGCTTCTTCCCGAACGCCTCCTTTGTTTCACGTCGTTCGACTACTGCCGCGCCGTGGTGCGGATAGACGACCTTGTCACCGATGTCGAACACCGTTCCTCCTGGCGTCGCGTGCTGATCCCGGGCTGGTGAGCATCATCGGGAACGCGTAGGGAAAGCACGCAATGGTACACGCTGGGGGCCGTCTCCCGAACGGCGCCCGCCGGCCTGGGCACGATCATCGAGTGCCCGATGGGGCCCGGTGGCGCTCTTTACTGGTACCGCTCGAAGATACTGGCCTCGGCCAGGCGTGCCAGGCCGTCCTTGACCAGATGCGCCCTGGCCTGCCCCACCCCCTCCACCTGCTCGAGCTCGGCCAGCGATGCCCGCATGATCTGTTGGAGATTGACGAACCGGTCGACGATGCGCTCGATGATCGTCTCGGAGAACCGCGGCAGCCGGTAGAGCAGCCGGTAGCCCCGCGGCTCGACCGCCGACTCGGCGTCCCGGAACGAGCCCGGCAGCCTCATGATCTCCGCCACCCTGCCCGGGTCGCGCAGCTCGTCCGAGGGGAGGTGGGCCAACCTCTCGACGACCCGGCTGACCGTGGCAAGGCGATCGGCATCCTCGGAAGGTGCGTGCACGCAGTAGTCGCGCACCACCAGGTGGAGCGCCGGGGCCACGCCGTCCACCAGCTCGGCTGACTGCAGGCCGACCAGGCGGCCGTCATCGCCCAACTCGACCAGATAGCCGTCGACTTCTTCGCCGATCCGGAGCACCATTTCGGCGGACTGCACCACCCCGACCACATCCCCCACCGAAACGGTGTCCTCCACCTCGAGGATGGAGAGGCCGTTGAGGGCCACGTCGAACCGGTTCCGGAACCGCTGCATGGTGGCCAGGGCCTGGTCGGTGCGATCGTGCAGCCAGCCGGTGGGCTGAATGGTGTGCTTGAGATCGTTGCGGTAGACGGCGATCACCGACATCGCTGCCGATACCGACAGGACGGAGACATCGATCGAGCGGGCCACCCGCTCTGCCGTCCGGTGCCGGGTACCGGTCTCGGTGGTGGGGATGGAGGGGTCCGGCATCAAGTGGACGTTTGCCCGACCGATGCGTGAGGCGTCCGCCGCCAGAATGATCGCCCCGTCCATCTTGGCCAGTTCGGACAGCCGCTGCGGACTGAACTCGGAGTCGAGGAGGAACCCGCCCGAGCAGATGGACAGCACCTCGGGACCGTCGCCGACGACCACCAGGCCACCGCGCTTGGCCCGGAGGATCCGATCCAGCCCGTCCCGCAACGGCCGGCCCGGTGCCGCCATGGCCAGCGCATCACTCAGCGGAGAGTTCTGCCGCGCGTTCACGGACGAATGGTACCCGTCGGCGCTCGGCTCATTTCGGCCCGGATGACGCCCGACAGCAGGAGGTTCAGCGGCCCGCCTCGCCGATGCAGCCGAACCGGGCCACCGCCTCGGCCACCGTGTCCACCCGGATCAACTCGACTCCCACCGGGCCGTCGGGTGCGGAGGCCGGCACCACCACCCGGTTGAATCCCAGCCGGGCTGCCTCCTCGAGTCGCCGTGGCAGGTTGGACACCTGGCGAATCTCGCCGGACAGACCGACTTCACCGACCGCCGCGAGGTCGGACGGAAGGGCCATGCAGGTGGCCGCCGAGGCGACGGCGAGCGCCACCGCCAGGTCGGCGGCCGGCTCGGTCACCCGGACACCTCCGGCCACCGAGGCGAACACGTCCATCGCCAGCATCGGAAGATCCGCGTGCCGCGCCAGCACGGCCAGCGTCATGACCAGGCGCCCGCTGTCCAGTCCCACCACCGATCGTTTCGGCTGGGCCTGCCCCATGGGGGCCACCAGGGCCTGGAGCTCCACCAACAGGGTGCGCCGGCCCTGCAGGGCGGGGAGCACCACCCCCCCGGGCACACCGGTCAGGCGGTCACCCAGCAGGAGGCGGCCCGGGTCGTCGACGCGGTTGAGGCCCTGATCGCCCATCTCGAACAGGCCCAGCTCCCCGGTGGGCCCGAACCGGTGCTTCACCGCGAGCAGGAGGCGGAGCGCGTGATGGCGGTCCCCCTCGAAGCTGAGCACGGTGTCCACCATGTGCTCGAGCGCGCGGGGACCGGCCAGTGCACCGTCCTTGGTCACGTGACCGACTACGACGGTGGCCACCTGCCGTGACTTGGCCAGGCCGACCAACTGATCGGCGCACTCGCGCACCTGGGTAATGCTGCCCGGCACGCCACTGGCCCGCCGCTCACCGAGCGTGGCCGGACCGATCGCCACCGCCTGGATCGAGTCGACCACCACCAGGTCGGGCTCCGCCTCGACCACGGCACTGACGACCGCGCCGATGTCGGTGGCGGCCAGAATCAGAAGACTCGGGGGTATCGGGCCCAGGCGCTCGGCCCGAAGCCGGACCTGGTGGGCTGACTCCTCCGCCGACACCAGCAGCACCCGGTGCCCGGCAGCCGCTCGGGCCGCCAACACCTGGAGCAACAGTGTGGACTTGCCGATGCCCGGCTCACCGCCGAGGAGGGTGACCGACCCGGGGACCAGTCCGCCGGAGAGCACCCGGTCGAACTCCTCGACGCCGGTCGGGATGGCGGCGGCCTCGGACACGTCCACCGAGGACAACGGAACCGGCAGGGCGGAGAGGTCGAGCGCGTCCACCGCGCGCACCAACGACCCGAGCTGGGCCTCTTCCACCAGGGTGTTCCACTCACCGCACGTGGGACAGCGACCGACCCACCTGGCGGTGGTCGAGCCGCAGTCGATGCAGCGATGGCGCTTGGCCGTCTTTGCCATGGCCCCGATGGTAGGGAACGGGTGTGCCAATCGAGGTGATCGGTCGGTGCCGGCCGGCACGGAACGACCCTCTCACCCGCTTACGGTGCCGGAAGCGAACCACCCCACCGGGATCCCGGTGGGGTGGTTGGGTGCGAAGCGATCCGGCTGCGCCGGATCAGGTCACGACGTCGTCGACTCCATCGGTGCGTTAAGCGGCGTCAAAGCCATCGACCCGAGGAACTGCGCATCACCCAGGGCGAACACACCACCATCGGCGCCGGCCAGCCAGTAACCGTTGCCGTCCGACGTGGGCACCATGCCCACGATCGGGCCGGTCAGTGCCGAGCCGTACATCGATCCTCGGAACGGCGCGTCGCCAAAGGCGAAGACCCCGCCGTCGGCGGCTGCCAACCAATAGCCCTTGCCGTCATGGGAGGATGCGATCCCCACGATCGGCCCGTTGAGGAACTGCCCGGCCTCGGACCCGTACGGGGCGGCGTCACCGAAGTTGTACACGCCCCCATTGGAACCGACCAGCCAGTAGCCGTTGCCGCTCGGCGTCGCCGCGATCCCCACGATCGGCGCGATCAGCGCCTGGCCGCCCAGCGACTGGTGGAAGCCGGCGTCGCCGAAGGCGAAGACCCCGCCGTCGGAGGCGACCAGCCAGTAACCCTTGCCGTCCGGCGTGGCCGCGATTCCCACGATTGGCGCGTTCAGCCTCAGGTTGGCACCCAACGACCCGTAGAAGCCGGCATCGCCGAAGGCGAACACGCCGCCGTCGCCGGCGGCCAGCCAGTAGCCGGCGTCACTAGGTGTCGCCGCGATGCCCACCTCGGGCCCGTTGAGATGCTGACCGGTCATCGATCCGTAGAAGGCCGCGTGGCCGAAGGAGAACACGCCGCCGTCGGAGGCCCCCAGCCGGTATCCCTGGCCGGTCGGGCCGGTCTGGACGGTCTGGCCCCCCGAGGTGCAGTTCGGCGAGTAGGCGCCCGTCCAGGTCAGCTTGACATCCACCTGCGGCGGGTTACCGGCTCCCACCAAAGTGATCAGGAACTGCGGGAGCGGACTCTTCGTCGCCAGGTCGAACGGGGTCAGGTCGATCGAACCGGTGGCGTCGAGTGCCTGCAGCGGAATGCCCGGAATGGGATTGCCGTCGAAGTCCTCGAACTGGACCGATGCCGATGTATAGGCACTCCGTGCGGGCACCAGCACCTGCAGCGAAGTGTAGTTGGAGGGGATGCAGACGTCGTAGGGGGCCACGAGACTGGCTGCCAGCACGCGGGTCGCCCCGGTGCCGCACGCACCTGCGGTGTACGCGTCGAAGTTCTGGATCTGGGCCGCGCCGTTGTCCGAGTTGACCCAGATGCAAGTGGGGCGCTGGGGGTCCGGGTTCACCGTGTAGAGCAGGCTGAGGCCGGTGAAGCTCTTGGGGAAGTTCGGGCACTGCGCTGCGGCGGTGTAGTCGTAGCAGTCGACCTGGTCGGTGTTCGCATTGGCCACGTACACCCGGGCTCCGATGGTGATGGCCGGACCGTTGTACAGGTAGGTCGCGCCGATCGCCGCCGCCATTCCGGCCGGGGTCGCCACCGGGTTCCCGCTCAGATCGAAGCACGGGTTGGTGGCGATGGGCAGGCAGGTGCCGCTGGCCACCCCGGCAGAGTTGAGCAGCGGGAACGGCGAGCCGGCCGCCCCGGTCACGGTCACCGGCCACGACCCGGCACACGACCCGTTGGTGGTGGTGTCGAAGCAGGCCAGCTTGTCGGTGGTGCCGACGATCTGGACGATAACATCGCTACCCATGGCGCCGATCGGGTAGGAGTACCCGATCGACAGGAGCGGGTCGGATCCGTAGCTCAGCGCAAAGGGCTGACTGGCACAGGCGGCGGCCGTGACCAGGTTGAAGCAGAGCAGCTTGTTCTCCGTGCCGGTGCCGGTGCCCACCACTTCGTTGAAGGAGTACCAGTTGGTCCCGACCACCACCGGGGCGGAAAGGCCGTTCGCGGAGCCGCCCGGGGAATCGCCCACCCCGCCCAGCTGGGTGAATCCACAGAACAGCTGCGCCCCGGTTGCGGAAGCAGGCTGGGTGGTGTCGATGCAGACCACTCCGGCCGTGAGGTCATTGGCCCGGACCGCATACACGTAGAGGTGCCCGTTGGCCTGGTTCAGATAGAGGCCCGGCCCGATCGAGGTGGTGAAGTTGTGCCCGCTTCCGTCGGTGATCGTCTTGGGTGCAACCCAGCACGACGTGGCATCGGACTGGAGATGGCAGGCCACCTGCAGCGTGGTGGCATGGTGATAGACGTTGTAGACCGCGGTGGGGGTCATCGCGACCGCCCAACCATCGCCGCCGGCGGATCCGGCGAAGTTCGACGGGGGCGGGGCCGGGATGTCGAGGGTGGCCGAGTAGGTCACCGATCCGGTGACGGCTGCCGCACCCGCTGAGCCCGAACCAACGAGCCCCGGCAGTGAGAGAAGCAGGCCGGCTCCCGCCACCACTGCGATCAGGGCACGTACCAGCGCCCTCACCGCACGCGCCACTTCGGATGATCTCGTCATGTTGGCCTCCGCACTCTCAGACTGCGACGCCGGCCGATCGAGGGACCGCTACACCAGCACCGCACCCATGTGGCGACGTTCGCCCGTCGCACTGTCGAGGCACCTCCCCGGCAGGAACCTGACCATATATGCGCCCACGGCCGGCGCGCACGTGCGATCACTGAAAGCGTTCGGATGACCACTCATCAGTAGCTTGTGGTCACTTTGCTCCCGATCGACGACCTGCGTACCGCGACATCGCCCCACCGGATCCGGCAGGGCGATGTCATCACGTTCGGAGTCGAGCGATCCGAACCGGATCGCCGCTCTCGGTCAGTCGGCCGCCGAGTCGGCGCCGGCAAGCTCCACCGGGGGGGGCTCGATCCCCTCGATCGCGGTGAAGGTGAGCTGCTGCTCACCGGCCACCAGGGGAGGCGCACCCTTCACGTCGTAGGCCGCGGCGGCCTCGGGCGTGATGGTCTCGACGTCGACGATGATCGTCTCGCCCACCCGAAACTCCTTCCACAGGATGCGTTCGGACAGCGGGTCCTCGATCATCTGCTGGATGGCACGGCGCAACGGCCGGGCTCCCAGCTGCGGGTCGTAGCCCTTGTCGGCCAACAGCTGCTTGGCCGGAGGGGTGAGGACCAGACTGAGGCCCTGGAGCTCGAGCTGATTGGACACACGCTGGATCATCAGGTCCACGATCTCCACCACTTCGACCTTGGACAACTCGTGGAAGACCACGACCTCGTCGATCCGGTTGAGGAACTCGGGTCGGAAGTGCGCCTTCAGCGCCTCGTTGACCTTTGCCTTCATCCGCTCGTAGGTGACCGCCTCGGACGACTTGGCGAAGCCGACCGACGACTTGCGCAGATCGGCGGTTCCCAAGTTCGAGGTCATGATCAGCACGGTGTTCTTGAAGTCGACTGTGCGACCTTGCGCATCGGTCAACCGACCGTCCTCCAAAATCTGGAGCAGCGTGTTGAACACGTCGGCGTGCGCCTTCTCGACCTCGTCGAACAGCACCACGGAGAACGGCTTGCGGCGGACCGCCTCGGTCAGCTGGCCGCCCTCTTCGTACCCCACGTACCCGGGGGGGGAACCGACCAACCGGCTGACCGTGTGCTTCTCCATGTACTCGGACATGTCGAGCTGGATGAGGGCGTCCTCGTCGTCGAAGAGGAACTCGGCCAGGGTCTTTGCCAACTCCGTCTTGCCGACTCCGGTCGGCCCCAAGAAGATGAACGATCCACTGGGCCGCTTGGGGTCCTTCAAGCCGGCGCGGGTGCGCCGGATCGACCGGGCCAGGGCGGCGATGGCGGGCTCTTGTCCGATGACCCGCTTGTGGAGCTCGTCCTCCATCCGGAGCAGCTTGGCCGTCTCCTCCTCGGTCAACCGGTAGACCGGGATACCGGTCCAGTTGGCCAGAACCTCGGCGATGACCTCCTCGTCGACCACGTCGAACAGGTCCACCCCCTCGGCTCGCCATTCGGCCTCCATGGCCTCTTTGCTGTCGAGACGATCCTTCTCCTGCTCGGCGAGCTTCTTCGCCTGGTCGAACGCCTGCTTCTCGATGGCGGACTCCTTGTCCGCGCGGAGCCGGCTGATCTCCTCTTCGAGCTTCTTGTAAGCCGGCGGCGTGGTCATGCGTCGGATGCGCAGACGGCTGCCGGCTTCGTCGATCAGGTCGATTGCCTTGTCCGGTAGGTACCGGTCGGCCAGGTAGCGGTCGGCCAGGTTGGCCGCGGCCACCAGTGCCTGATCGGTGATGGTCACTGCGTGGTGGGACTCGTACCGGTCGCGCAGTCCCTTCAGGATTTCGATGGTGAGGGCCACGTTGGGCTGCTCGACCTTGATCGGCTGGAACCGGCGCTCGAGCGCGGCGTCCTTCTCGAGGTGCTTGCGGTACTCGTCGATGGTGGTGGCCCCGATGGTCTGCAACTCGCCGCGAGCCAGCATGGGCTTGAGGATCGAGGCGGCGTCGATCGCCCCCTCGGCTGCACCCGCGCCGACCAGCGTGTGCAGCTCGTCGATGAACAGGACGATGTCGCCCCGTGTGCGGATCTCCTTCAGCACCTTCTTGAGGCGCTCCTCGAAGTCGCCGCGATACCGGCTGCCTGCGACCAGCGCACCCAGATCGAGCGTGTAGAGCTGCTTGCCGGTGAGGGTCTCGGGCACGTCGTCGGCCACGATCCGTTGGGCCAACCCTTCGACGATGGCGGTCTTGCCCACCCCGGGCTCACCAATAAGCACCGGATTGTTCTTCGTCCGGCGGGACAGGACCTGCATGACCCGCTCGATCTCGTTCTCGCGGCCGATGACCGGGTCGAGCTTGTGATCGCGGGCCAGCGCGGTCAGGTTGCGGCCGAACTGGTCGAGGACCGGTGACCCGGTCGGGGCGTCGGAGGACTGGGTGCCCGGAGCTCCGGCTCCCACCGACTCCTTGCCCTGGTAGCCCGAGAGCAGTTGGATGACCTGCTGGCGCACACGGGGAAGGTCGGCTCCGAGGCTCTGGAGGACCTGGGCGGCCACTCCCTCGCCCTCACGGACCAGGCCGAGCAACATGTGCTCGGTGCCGATGTAGCTGTGGCCCAGCTGCAGGGCCTCGCGCAACGAGAGCTCCAGGACCTTTTTGGCCCGAGGGGTGAACGGCGGCGAGCCGGTCGGCGCAGTGCCTGCCAGGCCGATCGTCTCCTCCACCTTCTCCCGAACCGCCTCGAGGGAGACCCCGAGCGACTCCAGCGCTTTGGCCGCGACCCCCTCGCCCTCGTGGATCAGGCCCAAGAGGATGTGCTCGGTGCCAATGAAGCTGTGATTGAGCAGTCGCGCCTCCTCCTGCGCAAGCACAAGGACTCGACGAGCTCGGTCTGTAAATCGTTCGAACACTCCACCGCCTCCATCCGCGGTCGGTAACTGGACCCAAAGTCTACAGGTGACTGTGTGACCCGCACCCGCGCGGTGCCTATTCCCGATTGCTTTTCTCAGTCATCGGCATCCTGGCCTATCGTCTGTAGGAAGTGAACGTCGTCGAACTCCTCGGGCTTCCCGCACTCGAAGAACAGTTGAAAAGGCTCGAGCCGCTGCTCGTGGAGTCAGTCGTGACCGGCGACGGCTTCCTCGACGAGGTGACCACCCACCTGCTGGCGGCCGGTGGGAAGCGGCTCCGACCAGTCCTCGCCCTGGCCACAGCCACGGCCGGGGCTCGGCCGGCCACCCGGGAGGACCTCCTCGGCGCCGTGGCCGTGGAGCTGGTCCACCTGGCCTCGCTCTACCACGACGACGTCATGGACGAGGCCACCATGCGACGGAACGTGGAGAGCGTCAACTCCCGGTTCGGGAACCTGGTCGCCATCGTCGCCGGTGACTTCTTGTTGGCCCGCTCCGCCGAGATCGCCGCCGGGCTGGGCACCGAGATCGCCGGCCTGCTGGCATCCACCCTCGGGGAGCTGTGCCAGGGCCAGGTCGCGGAGGTGCGTGCCGCCTTCCAGATCGGGCGCAGCCAAGACGACTACTCGAACGCCATCGCTGGCAAGACCGCCTCCCTCATGGCGACCTCGTGCCGGATAGGGGCCCTGACCGGGGGCCTTCCCCGCAGCGAGATCGAGGCCTTCACCTCGTTCGGCCGCTACTTCGGGATGATCTTCCAGGTGCGTGACGACATCCTCGACGTGGTGGGCACCGAGGCCGAGCTGGGGAAGCCGGCCGGTCAGGACCTGGCCGAGGGCATTTACACCCTTCCGGTGCTGCTGGCCCTCGCAGACCCGGTCGCCGGACCCGAGCTTCGCCCGCTACTGGGTCTTCCCCTCGGACAACCCGAGCGGGACAAGGCCCGGTCCATCGTGGCCGAGTCCGGGGCGATCGAGGAGTCGGTGGTGGTCGCCCGGCGGTACGCCGAACTGGCTGCAGCTGCAGCTGCAGCTGCATCCGGGCCGTCGGCGGCGCTGGTCACCGGTTTCGCCGATCTGGCCCACTCGCTGGTCGACAGCCTGCCCTCCGCCTGACCCTGGCCCGCAACCCCTGGAGTGACCCGGGGCCGATGGGGGCCGAATCAGCCCGGGGCGGTGGTGGTCGAGGTCGACGCGGTGGTCGAGGTGGGCGTGGTGGTCGAGGTTGGGGCGGTGGTCGAGGTTGGGGCGGGGAGCACCAGGTGGCACCTGCCCGCGGCGGCCCTGGACTCCCGAGCCTCCCTGGCCACCCACTTCGAGCTCAACATGCGGGCTTCGACTTTCTGCTCCTTGGCGATGGCCTTCTGCCAGAACACGACCCGGCGGGGCTCATTGGCCGTCTGGGCCTTTGCCTCGAGCGCGCTCATCCTGGCCAACTTGCCGGCGATCCGGGCCTCGCTGCGCCCGAGGGATCCCACCAGCTTCTGTGCCCTGGCACAGCTGACGTGGCTTCCCGCGTGTGCCGGCGGCGTCGAGCCGCTGCCCGGTGCAGCGGCGCCCGCCGGCTCGGCGGCTCCCACCGCAGCAAATGTCAACCAGCCCAGAGTCACCGCGGAGACCACTGCCCTGCTTGCAAGAGAACGCTTGGTCGGCATAGCCGTATCACCCCTCGAGAGTCGAAGCCGACAGCCATCGGCCGCTCCATCAGTTATCGGTACCTTCCGCCGGGAACTTAGTGGCCGCGCGGATAGGCGTTGACCAGGGGAAATGCAGTTTCAGTGGTCCGCACGTTCACCCTGGTCACGAGGCCGAATCGTCGCTTTCGGGTC
>JADGOE010000064.1 GCA_017883135.1 Acidimicrobiales bacterium | reverse complement strand
GCGCTCATGGAACGGGAGGCCGCCCATCCACGCGATGCCGGACTTCCTTTCGGGATCGGCTTGCTCGACTGGGCAGTGGCGGGCGAGCCTCGACTCCTCGATGTGGCTATCGGCACCTCGCCGGTGTTGATCTCCGTGAGCTTCGGGGATCGATGGCCCTGGGTGGAGCGGGTCCGAGACGCAGGGATCACGACGGCTGCCCAGATCGCAGACGTGGAGACCGCCCGGCGGGCGGCCGATGCCGGTGTCGAGGTACTGGTGGCCCGAGGGGCCGAGGGCGGAGGCCACGGCGAACCGCTGGTCGGCACGCTCCCGCTCCTCGAAGGCGTGCTCAATGTGGTGTCGGTCCCGGTGCTGGCTGCGGGAGGTATCTCCTCGCCCCGGGGGCTCGCCGCGGTTCTAGCCGCCGGTGCGTCCGGCGCCTGGCTGGGCACGGCATTCGCTGCTTGCCCTGAATCGCTGGCATCCGATGCCGCCCGGTCGGCACTCGTCGCCGCTTCGGGCACCGACACGGTCACCACACGGGTCTTCGACCTGGCGCTCGGCTACCCGTGGCCCGCCCGGTATCCCGAGCGGGCCCTCCGGAACGGATTCTGGGAACGTTGGGAAGGACACGAGGACCAACTGTCTGCAGATCCCGACGCGCTGTCGGAATTCATCGCAGCCCGCGAGCGTGGAGACTTCGGCTATATCCATATCGACGCCGGGCAGGGTGTCGGGGACCTCACCGCGGTCCGGGCTGCATCCGAGGTGATCGAGCAACTGTGCACGGGCGCCGCTGATCTCCTGGGCCGTTGGACGTCGTGAGCCACCCTGGGATCACCGGAGGATCTGGGCAACACCACGTGTGCTGGGTCCTCAATTGGGACCTTCGGCCCTGGTGTCCGGTGGCCACGAAGCGAACAGTGTGCGGCAATGCCAGCACCATCCATGGAGATCCTCAACCCTGCAGAATGCTTGGAGCTATTCAGCGGGGTACCGGTCGGTCGAATCGCCATCACGGTCAGCACGTTGCCGGTCATCCTGCCCGTCAACTTCGTCGTCATAGATGGCAACATCTTCTTCCGCACTGACCGGGGAACCAGGCTTCCGCAGCCATGTCAAGAGCCGTTGTCGCATTCGAGGCCGACTCGTACGAGCCCGACGGGCGCTCAGGTTGGGGCGTGATGGCACAAGGCATGGCATGCGAGGTCACCGATCCGCCAACTCTCGAGAAGATCCACAATTCTGGGATCAAGGCGTGGGCAGTGGACGGCCAGGCCGAGCATGTGGTGTGCCTCAGTGGACGCCGTTTCAGCACCCAGTGCCGTCCCCGATCGTGAGGGGCTGATACGAGCGTCTGCCGTGGGCTTCGCTCTGGTGGGCCCGCGAACTCGCATGCGCACCAACTAGTATTGCCCGGCTGCGAAGTGCGCCGACTCAGGTAGCTCCAGTCGCAGCGTCACGGCGTCGGAGCCGTCGGGACGAACCCCGTGCACCGTCGCCACCTCCCAAAGTCGGCCCAGGTCGGAGGCGAGCCACCATTGGGCGAACTCGTCCGATCTCATCGGCTGCGGACCAGGTAGCCCCGCGGTCTTGGCCGGAACAGCGCCGGCATCAGGTGACATCTCGCCTGAGGCCACCTCTGCTCGAAGACTGCGAGCCGCCGTCACCATGCGGTCGAACGCCGGAAGCACCTGGCTATAGCGACGAGTCTTGAGGCCACAGTCAGCATTGACCCATAACCGGTCGGGCCCGGGACCCTCGGGGGTCGGGCGGAGCGGGCCTTCGAGAACGACAACCCCGGGGACCCAAGGCGAATGCGCATCGTAGCCGAGCCGGGCCGTGTTCGATCCGAGATACGCCGGGCACCGAATGGCGTCATTCGAACCATTCAAGGTATCCGGCGGCGGTGGTGTCATCCCACGCTTTCGGTCTCACGTTTCCTGCGTTGGCAAGGGCGTCCAGGAGCAAGTGGAAGTACACGAGCCCACCATAAGGCGACCAGCGACGCGAGTATTGCATCACTTCCTCGTAGCCGGCGGAAGCAGGCAAATCGAACCGTCGATGGAGATTGTTGCGAGCCCCGATGTCGTCGCCCGGAAGTACGTGGAGCCGTCCAAGTCCTCGCAACAGGATGTACTCGGCGCTCCATCGACCAATCCCGGTGAGGTCGAGGAGGGTCGTCTTCGCCTGACCATCATCGGCATCCCAGAGGGATTGGAGTTCGGTGTCTCCCGCGACAATTCGCTCGGAGAGCTCGATGATAGCTCGGGCTTTGGATCGGCTGAATCCGAGATTCCGCAGGTGCTGGGGGTCCTCCCCCGCAAGTCGCTCCGGTGTCGGGAAACCGTGTGGCACTTCACTCCCCACAGAAGCAGTCGGCCCGAACTGCTCGGACAATCGGTTGAGCAGGTGGATCCCCACAGTCAAGGAGAGTTGTTGGCAAGCGATTGCGTTGATTGCCGCCTCAAACACACTTGGGAAGCACGGTGGTCGCATACCCACGAACTGGTGAGCCAGGGTCGCCAGCAGAGGTTCACTCTCGGCCATCTGATAGAAGCCGCTGAGGTTCGCCTCGAGCCCGAGCGAGCGAGTGAGGACATGCCGTATCTCGCTCCTGGAATGGTCGTCCAATCCAGCTCCACGATGGCGCACCTCAACAGCAAGTAGGGCAACCTTGTCGTTGCTCTCTTGACGGACGGTGACCTCAACGGGCACCTCCTCGATCACCAACGTCCGCCGGTAGCGAGTGCCGTCCCATCCATCCACGGCGTTGTGGGGACGGCGCCGCAGGGTCCAGACAGTGAAGTCGAGTCGGAAAGGGTGAGCCACCTCGATCTCGAACTGGCAGACCGACCCGGCCCTCATGTCTGATGGACGCCCAAAGTCCTACCCGCGTCATTGTTCATTGCTGCCGGATTCCTCGATGAATCCAATGCTCCACGTACATCCATGATGACAAGCGATTCCCGGGGCGCGACACTTCCTAGCCTATCCTCGACCTGCCGTCCGCCCCGACGGTGCAGCTCATGTCCGTCAGCGGAAGGCTCGTCGGGCTGGAGGTAGCTGGCGGCTCGCACCAAACCAGTCTCGGCGAGGAGAGCCGCTGGCTCTTCGCTCGTGCTGGGGTCTGAGCGGCTCCGTGCCATCACCCTGCTACTCGGTCACTCTGGCTGCATTATTTCGGGCATCGTTATCCAGGCCGCCTTACCAAGCGGGTCGAGCGCGACGCTGGTTCGATTGGCCTGTGCAGCCTCGCCGTGGCACGTTTCTACCATTAAGTGGAAATACCCGTACACGGCGCAGACGGCGGTACCATGCCCACGGTCGGTCTACCGGGTTCGGCAAGGCCGGGCTGAACGTCGTAGACGACGCCGCCCGGGCCGTCGACTCGCACGCCTTCGGTGAGCCGACGTGCTGACAGCCGGCCGTCGTGGCCGAGATGGCGGACCTCGACACCAAAGCACAACGTGGCGGCATCGGCGATCAGCCTCCGGTAGCACCGCCACCACAGCGTCTCGGCGCACATGACGCTGAGGACCTGCCGAGCAAACCCATCAGAGCCTCTCTGAAGCGATCCGTGGCCATGTAGTCCGCATAGCCCCGAAAGGACGGATGGCGAAGCGCCACGTTCGGCGAGCCCGCGCTGCTCCGGCGGAAGCCGCCGAGGTCCGGTTCGGTTCCCAGCCGTAGCCGACGCCGGCACCGGGCAACCACGTCTCGAGCTGCCGCCGCGGGTCAGTACGCCGAAGACACTCGATTCGCGAAACACGTTGAGGCGCTCAACGAAGCCAGTACGGGGTTTCGAGCCTGGTAGCCGCACTACGAAGTGCGTCAGTCGATCACCGACTCCATCACAATCCGTCATCCTGGCGCCGGAATCACCAAGCTCGACTTCACCAAACTACGAATCGGTGGACACCCCTCTCTCACCCTGGCTATCCACGTGCCGGTAAGACCCCTGGATCGCAAGAAACTCACTACCCTTCCCTGAATCTCGGCGTTCAACGGATCGCCAGGTGTTCGGGGCGAGAGTCACGAGGATGGCTCACCGTGGTACGCCGAGTTGCGTTAGTGAGCTCTAGGCTCCGTGGGATTCGGGTGGTCGATCACATCCCGTATTTTCTGCACCATCGGACAGATAAACTATTTGCGAGCCGTCTCAGCGGCGCGCGACCGGGCTCTCCGGTGGCCGAGGAACAGGGAGGAGATCGGCGTCATGATGCCAGGGGTCCCAGCCCGAAGGCCGATCGAGGTCGACACGGAAGAGCTGGCGGAGTGGTCAGACTCGGTTGACGACCTCGCCCGCGGCCACAGCCGACAAGAGGCGTCGCGTGTGCTCGAAACCGTCTGGTCCCGCGCCCGGGCGCTGGGGCTGAAGGTGCCCGGAGCGTTCCTTACCGACTATGTGAACACGGTCCCGCCTGAAGCCGAACCTCCCTTCCCTGGTGACGAGGCGATCGAGGCCCGGATCCGCCACTACGTGCGCTGGAACGCGGCGGTGATGGTGGCCCGGGCGAACCACCGGGCCGACGGCATCGGCGGCCATCTGGCGACCTACGCCTCTGCCGCCACTCTCTACGAGGTGGGGTTCAACCACTTCTTCCAGGGTCCCGAGGGAGGAGCAGGTGACCAGGTCTACTTCCAGGGACACGCGTCGCCGGGCATCTATGCCCGCGCCTTTCTCGAGGGGCGCCTGTCGGAGAACGACCTCGACGGCTTCCGTCGAGAGGTCGGTGGGGGCCTGCCCAGCTACCCCCATCCCAGGCGCAGTGACTTCTGGCAGTTCCCGACGGTCTCCATGGGACTCGGACCTCTGATGGCTGCACACCAGGCGCGGTTCAACCGGTACCTGGCAGCCCGCGACATCGTCGACACGGACGGATCTCGGGTGTGGTGCTTCGTGGGCGACGGGGAGATGGACGAGCCCGAGAGCGTGGCAGCGGTGGCGATGGCCGGGCGCGAGGCTCTATCCAACCTGGTCTTCGTGGTCAACTGCAATCTCCAGCGCCTCGACGGGCCGGTGCGGGGCAACGCCAAGATCATCCAGGAGCTGGAGGGGCTATTCCGAGGGGCGAGTTGGAACGTGATCAAGGTGGTCTGGGGACGGGAATGGGACCCGCTGCTGGCGGCGGATACCGAGGGAGTGCTCATCGACAAGATGAACGCCACCTTGGACGGCGAATACCAGAAGTTCCGCGTGGAGTCCGGCGCCTACGTCCGCGAGCACTTCTTCGGTCCGGACCCCCGTCTGCGGGCCTTGGTGGCTCACCTCTCCGACGACGACCTGCGGCGGCTGCGCCGCGGAGGCCACGACCCGGCCAAGGTCTACACCGCCTACCGGGCCGCCATCGAACACACCGGCGGACCGACCGTCATCCTCACCAAGACCGTGAAGGGCTGGGCCCTCGGTGCCGGCGTGGAGGCCCGCAACGCCACCCACCAGATCAAGAAGATGACCGACGCTGAGCTCAAGACGTTTCGCGACCGTCTGGAGCTCCCCATCTCCGACACAGCGCTGGCCGAGGAACTCCCGCCCTATGCTCATCCAGGGCTCGACTCAGAGGAGTACCGCTACCTGGCCGAGCGGCGTCAGGCGCTCGGCGGGCCGATCCCGTCTCGACACCCCAGACGCTCCAGTCTGGTCCTTCCCGGCAACGATCTCTACCGGGATCTGCTGGCCGGGACGGGAACGAAGGTGGCCGCCTCCACCACCGGGGCCTTCACCCGGCTCTTGCGGGCCTTGGTTCGAGACCCGGGCCTCGGCCGTCGAGTAGTGCCGATCGTCCCCGACGAGGCCCGCACCTTCGGAATCGATGCCCTGTTCAGACAGATCGGCATCTACCAACCCGGTGGCCAGCGCTACGAGCCGGTCGACGCCGGGCTGCTGCTCTCCTACACCGAGACGGCCGACGGCCAGATCCTCGAAGAGGGGATCACCGAAGCTGGCTCGATGGCGTCCACCATGGCAGCAGGCACGTCATACGCGACCTTCGGCGAGCCCATGATCCCGTTCTTCGTCCATTACTCGATGTTCGGCTTCCACCGGGCGGCCGATCTCATCTGGGCCTTCGGCGATGCCCGCGGACGCGGGTTCCTACTGGCAGCTACCGCCGGGCGGACCACCCTCCAGGGCGAGGGCCTCCAGCACTGCGACGGCCACAGCCTGCTCTATGCCTCGACGCTGCCGTCCTGCCGGGCCTATGACCCGGCCTTTGCTTACGAGGTGGCCGTCATCGTGCGCGCCGGACTGGCGGCCATGTACGGGCCCGAGCCCGAGGACGTCTTCTACTACCTCACGCTCTACAACGAGCCCTACCTGATGCCGGCGATGCCCGAGGAGGTCGAAGAGGGCATTCTCGCCGGCCTCTACCGCTACGCGCCCGGGCCCGCTGGCCTTGCCCACCGGGCCCGGATCCTGGCCTCCGGGCCCGCCGTGCTGGCCGCACTGGACGCGCAGGCGCTGCTCGCTGATCGTTACGGCGTCTCGGCCGAGGTATGGAGCGCCACGAGCTACAAGGCCCTGCGAGACGACGCGCTCGCCGCCGAGCGCTGGAACCGCCTGCACCCGGCCGAGCGCCCGCGCCTTCCCTACGTGTCAAGGGCGCTCGAGCCCGAGGGTGGCCCGGTGGTCGCGGTCACCGACTTCACCAGCCTCGTCCCCGACCAGATCGCTCGCTGGGTGCCACCCCCCTACGTGGTGCTCGGCACCGACGGCTTCGGCCTGTCCGATACGCGCGCCGCGCTGCGCCGTCACTTCGAGGTGGACGCCGCCCACATCACGCTCGCCGCGTTGGGCGCCCTCGCCCGTACCAACGAGTTCGACGCCGCGGTGGTCCATGCCGCGGTGCACGAGCTCGAGATCGACCCTGAGGCCATCGAGCCCCTCCTCGCCTGACCGGCGCTGGCGCCGTCATCGATGGCACGGTCCTCTGAAGGAGGAGGCGATCTGCCCTGAGCGTCGACACGATGACGACGACGCCCAGGCGTCAAAAGTGTTTTTCTAGGTGGTAACGGCTAAACTAGACCAGTCGAAGACGTTGGACGGTGCAATCGACGAGAGCGAGGTGCTCAGATCGATGAATATCGCGCAGCAGCCGCGTCGCAGAGCTGGCGGTGGCGGGTCTGACCTCGAATCCCACCAACTTGGGTCACGCCATGGCTACGACGAGTCGTTGCGCCGTCCGTTAAGCGACAGCGTCGTCGATCCCCAAGATCTGGTCTACGCGGCGGCCTTCGAGGATCTGGGTGAGGCGGCCGCGCTGTTGCGACCGGGGTGGGAGGCGACCAGCGGTCAGGACGACTACGTCTCAGTCGAGGTGCCCCCCGATCTCACCTTGGACACCCCGGCCCTCGCACGTCGCCTGCACGAGCATGCAGGCTTTCCCAACCTGCTGGTCAAGATCCCCGGTACCCCGCAGGGGCTGACCGCCATGGAAGAGGCGGTGACCGCCGGGATCGGGGTCAATGTCACATTGCTGTTCTCCGACACCCACTACCTGCAGGCCGCGTAGACCTACGTGCGAACCCTCGAGCGCCGGTTCGCCGCCGGCAAGGCGCTCGCGGTGCCCTCAGTGGCCTCGGCGTGGCAGCTGATATTCTAGTTTTCACCAGAACAACGGTGTTGATCGTGGCACGTCCGGCTGATACCGGGATCCCATGACGGCCCAGAGACAGAACGCTCCCAAGCGACGACGTCGGTGCGGTTATCACCGTGGCGCCCTCTCGCAAGGCAGCCAAGGAGACCAGATGCGTATCGACTACGGCAGCGTTTTTCCGGCAGCGATGGAGGCCATGGTTTCACTGGAGAAGGCCGTCCATGCCAGTTCTCTCGAGCCCGAGTTGCTCGAACTCGTGAAGCTTCGGGCATCGCAGCTCAATGGGTGTGGCTACTGCCTCGACATGCACACCAAGGATGCCGAGGCGATCGGCGTCGAGGCGCAGCGACTCCATCTGGCCGTTGCCTGGCGGGAAGCGCCGTGCTACTCGGCACGGGAACGAGCGGCGCTCGCCTGGTGCGAGGCATTGACCCTGCTTCCGACCTCCGATGTCCCCGACGACCTCTACGCCGAGGCGACCAGCCAGTTCAGCCCTGAAGAGATCGTGGCGCTCACCCTTGCTGTCGTAGCCATCAACGGCTGGAACCGCTTCGCCGTCGGGCTGCGTTCCCCGGTCGGGAGCTATCAGCCCAACGCCCAGCGACCACCTCATTGATCCGATGAGTTCGGAAACGGCGTTCACCCACCGTGTCGGTTGCCAGTTATCTCCGCAACAAGCTGACACGGCAGGTATCGGAGGCTCCGAGCTGGCCACTGCGGTCGCGGATGCCGGAGCCTTGGACATGCTGGCCACGCGGCTCGAAACGGCGCTCGCAACCCTTGTCCCACTGCTGACCACTGCGACTCGTCAGACGTCGGGAATGCCCGGTATCAGCTTCTTGATGCCATGCCTCGATCGCGATGCCGTCATTGCTGCCTCTTCGATTGATCGCGTCGTCGAATTGTTCTACGCCGATCGTGATGCGTCGCTGGTGGCGCAGACCCACGAAGGTGCCGCCTTGGCCGGCTGGCAGGTGGGCTCTCCCGATGGGGCGAAGGCAGCCTTCGACGCGGGCTGCGGCATCGCCGTGGCTCAGAGCTTCGAAGCAGGAGACCAAGGTCCCTGGCAGATCAGACTGCTACCGCTGCACGAAGCTGTCCTCGGTGTCGTCAATCTGCCGGTAGTCGCGGCAGGCGGTACCGACAGGGAGCTCTTCGGTGACCACCGCGCTTAAGACGACCGCCTCCTGTCATAAAGTCTCCTTGGGAAGGACGTCATGATCCTCGACAGCCTGCACGATAGTTTCGGGGCGAAGAGTACCCTTGAGGTGGAAGGGGAGCGTTACGGAATCCGGCGGCTTTCTGCCCTCTCGGATCTCGGCGACATCACCAGTCTGCCGTACTCGATCAAGATCCTGCTGGAGAACGTCCTGCGCCACGAGGACCGACAGCACATCAGTGCTGCGGACGTCGTCGCCCTGGCCGCATGGCCGATGACGAGTACGAAGCCACCCGTGGTGGCGTTCCACCCTGAGCGGGTGCTCCTCCAGGACTTCACGGGGGTTCCGGCGGTCGTGGACCTCGCCGCGCTGCGCGACGCCCTGGGCGAGCTCGGCGGCGACCCGTCGCTGGTGAACCCACGAGTACCCGTGGAGCTGGTGATCGACCACTCGGTCATCGCCGAGCTGAGCGGCATGCCCGAGGCGTTCGCCGCCAACGC
The DNA here is from genome assembly GCA_017883135.1 of Acidimicrobiales bacterium. GTDB lineage: Bacteria > Actinomycetota > Acidimicrobiia > Acidimicrobiales > RAAP-2 > Bog-756. Next base: position 4,712 of record JADGOE010000064.1, on the reverse strand, counting down.
TGCCATTGAGGCGGAGCGCAACGCCGAGCGTTACCGCCTGCTGCGCTGGGCGCAGGAGTCCTTCGACCGCTTCGCGGTGGTGCCGCCTGACACCGGCATCTGTCACCAGATCAACCTGGAGTACCTGGCGCGGGTCGTCTGTACCAGCGACGACGGCGAGGCGTTCCCCGACACGCTGGTGGGTACTGACTCCCATACGCCAATGGTCGGAGGTCTGGGCGTCCTGGGCTGGGGAGTCGGGGGTATCGAGGCCGAAGCCGCCATGCTTGGCCAGCCGCTCCCGATGCCGATGCCGGCGGTGGTCGGGGTGGAGTTGACCGGGGAGCTTCCCCCAGGGGCGACCGCCACCGACCTGGTGCTCACCCTGGCTGAGCTGCTGCGACGCCACGGGGTGGTAGGCAAGTTCGTGGAGCTGACCGGCGGGGGCCTCTCGGGTCTTCGCGTCGAGCACCGGGCCACGCTCGGCAACATGGCCCCAGAGTACGGCGCCACCTGCGCCATCAGCCCCATCGACCAGAGAACCCTCGACTACCTACGCCTCACCGGCCGGCCGGCCCACCAGGTGGCCCTCGTCGAGGCATACTCCAAGGAGCAAGGACTGTTCCACGAGCCTGGTGGCGATCTCCCGACGTTCAGCGAACTGATTCCACTCGATCTCTCCTCGGTCGAGCCCTGTCTCGCCGGACCGGCCCGCCCACAGGACCGCGTGACCCTCTCGAGCGCCCGCCGGTCGTTCCGACAGGCCCTCGCCCTTCTCGAACCCACTACCGCAATCGTGACCGGAGCCAACGACTCAAGTTCCGGCGACACACGGGTCGGCGACGAGGGAGCTGGCGATGATGTGCCCGGTTGGCCTGGGGCCGCCGGGCTGGTCGACGGCAGCCCCGAAGAGGCCTCGGCCGAGTCGTTCCCCGCCAGCGACCCTCCTTCGGCCATGGTAGGCGTCAACGACAGCGGGGCCCCGGACCCCTTGCTACAGCCCACGGCGGCTATGGGTACAGAGCCAGGCGACGTCCCCGGCCGCCGCATCCGTGCGGTGCCAGCGACGCTCGGCGAGAGGCCGGTCGAGCTGGACGACGGCCACGTCGTCATCGCGGCGATCACCAGCTGCACGAACACCTCCAATCCCCAGGTCATGATCGGCGCCGGCCTGCTGGCCAAACGAGCCGTGGAGCGCGGGCTGCAGTCAAAACCCTGGGTGAAGACCTCCCTCGCCCCGGGATCGCGGGTAGTCACCGACTACCTGGAACGGGCGGGCCTCGCCGCCCCACTCGCCGCGCTCGGCTTCGACCTCGTCGGCTACGGCTGCACCACCTGTATCGGCAACTCCGGGCCCCTGCTCCCCGGCGTGCCAGACGCGGTCGCGAGGGGGCACTTGGCGGTGGCGGCTGTGCTGTCGGGAAACCGGAACTTCGAAGGCCGCATCCACCCCGAGGTCCGCATGAACTATCTGGCCTCCCCGCCCCTCGTGGTCGCCTATGCGCTGGCGGGAACCCTCGATATCGATCTGACCTCCGAGCCCCTTGGCAGGGCAACCGACGGATCTGCGGTGACACTCGCAGAGCTGTGGCCGAGCCCGACCGAAGTCGACGCCGTAGTCGACGCGGTGCTCTCCTCCGAGCACTTTGCTTCCTCTTACGCAGACCTCTACCAAGGCGACGAGCGGTGGTCAGCCCTCGAGGCGGGTAGCGACCCACGCTTTACCTGGCAGCAGGGCTCCACCTACGTGCACCGGCCGCCGTTCCTCGACGGGGTGACCCGAGCGATTCCCGCCATCACCGACATCGTCGGTGCTCGCGTGCTCGCGCTTCTCGGCGACAGCGTTACCACCGACCACATCTCGCCCGCCGGCTCGATCTCCGCCACTGGACCGGCCGGTCGCTGGCTGCTCGAACGTGGTGTCGAACTCAAGGATTTCAATTCCTTCGGGGCTAGGCGTGGCAACCACGAAGTGATGGTGCGCGGCACGTTCGCCAACGTACGACTGCGCAACGCGCTGGCTCCCGGTACCGAAGGGGGAGTTACTCAACACCTGCCGAGCGGCGAGATCCTCGACATCTTCGCCGCAGCCGAGCGCTACCGGACCGAAGGTACGCCGCTGGTCGTGCTTGCCGGAACCGACTATGGGGCAGGGTCGTCTCGGGACTGGGCCGCCAAGGGGACGCTGCTGCTCGGGGTGCGAGCCGTGTTGGCAGAGAGCTTCGAGCGCATCCACCGGTCCAACCTCATCGGGATGGGCATCTTGCCGCTGCAGTTCACTGGCGGTGCCTCGGCGGCGGGCCTCGGGTTGAGCGGCGAGGAGATCTTCGACGTCTTCGGCGTGGACTCCCTCGCCACCGGTGGCGGCGAGCGGTTCGTCGTGCGGGCCAACGGCCAGGACCTGCCCGTGGAAGCCCGCCTCGACTCCCAGAGCGAGCGGGACCACTACCGCCACGGCGGGATCCTTCCCTTCGTGCTTCGCCAGCTGGCCGGGACACAGGGGAGCGCACCGTGAGGTGCCTTGCACCACAACCGGCCCACCACGACTGCGCTAGGGTACGTGGCCCTGGAGCAGCCCATGGGTGACATCCGCGGGTTCATGAAGTACGACCGGGAATTACCCCGACACCGATCCGTGCCGGTTCGGGTCCAGGACTGGCGCGAGGTCTATGAGCCGTTTCCCGTCGAGGCCGTCCGGCGCCAGGCGGCCCGCTGCATGGACTGCGGCATCCCGTTCTGCCACGAGGGCTGCCCGCTCGGAAACCTGATCCCGGAGTGGAACGACCTCGTCTACGGAGACGACTGGGCGGCGGCGAGTGAACGGCTGCACGCGACGAACAACTTCCCCGACTTCACCGGTCGGCTGTGCCCAGCGCCCTGCGAGACGTCGTGTGTTCTCGGGATCAACGCCGAGCCGGTGACCATCAAGCAGATCGAGTACGAGATCGTCGAGCGGGCCTGGGCCGAAGGCTGGCTCGGACCGACGCGTTCATTGGAGCGCACGGATCGCCGGGTCGCGGTGGTCGGCTCCGGACCCGCGGGGCTCGCCGCCGCCCAACAGCTCACCCGGGCAGGCCATTCAGTCGTGGTCTTCGAGCGGGCACCACGGCCAGGGGGCCTCCTCCGCTACGGCATCCCCGAGTTCAAGTTGGAGAAACGGGTCATCGACCGCCGACTGGGCCAGTTGGCCGCCGAAGGAGTGGAGTTTCGCTGCGGCGTGACCGTCGGCGCCAGTGGTGCCGACGCACCACCTTCGATCCCTGCCGGCCAGCAGCTGGTCGAGGTGGACACGCTCCGAACGAGCTTCAACGCCGTCCTCCTCGCCATCGGCGCCACGGTTCCCCGGGATCTCCCGATCCCCGGGGGGGCACTCCCTGGAGTCCATCAGGCGATGGTGTACCTGACGGGAGCCAACCGGGTGGCTGAGGGCACGTTGGACCACCCGCCGATCGATGCTGACGGCAAGCGGGTGGTGATCCTCGGTGGCGGCGATACCGGCGCCGACTGCCTCGGCACCGCTCTCCGCCAGGGCGCCCGTTCGGTCCACCAGCTCGAGATACTCCCCGAGCCGCCACTGACCCGCAGCGACCAGGATCCGTGGCCGACGTGGCCGAGGATCCTGCGGACCTACCCAGCCCACGAGGAGGGCGGGGAGCGGCTGTTCTCGGTGTCGACCGCCGCCTTCATCTGCGACGCGGCAGGGCAGCTCCGCGCCGTGCGGGCCGATCAGGTTCGCATGGTCACCGACGCCGCCGGGCACAGCTCGTTCGAGCCGCTCGCTGGATCGACGTTCGAACTTGCGTGCGACTTGGTACTGCTTGCGCTCGGCTTCTCAGGTCCCGAGCGCCCCGGTATCGTCGCCGGCCTCGGCCTTCAGCTGAGCGACAGGGGAACCGTCGCCACCGACGCGAGATGGCAGACGAACGTCGCGGACGTCTTCGCCTGCGGCGACATGGTGAAGGGACAGAGCCTGGTGGTCTGGGCCATCGCCGAGGGGCGGGCCGCGGCGGCGGCAGTCGACCGTCATCTCATGGGCGAGAGCGACCTTCCGGTCCCGGTCGTCCCGGGACAGCTCCCGATTCGCTGATTGAATGGACCCCCCTGGGCGCGGCCGAGGCCGAGGAACCAGTGACACGTTGAACCGTGTCGATGTCGGTCGGATCGGAATCTGGACCTCTGCGCTCGACCGGCAACCGGCGGCGGTCGTACGCCGCGCAGCCGCGGAGATCGAGCGGCTCGGCTTCGGGGCGCTGTGGGTCGGTGAGGCGGCACGGCGCGAGGTGTTCGCCAATGCGTCGCTGCTTCTGTCGGCGACCGAACAGCTGGTGGTGACGACGGGGATCGCCAACATCTGGGCCCGTGATCCGATGGCGATGGCCGCCGGCCAACGCACCCTGGCCGAGGCATGGGGCGGCCGCTTCCTCCTCGGCCTCGGGGTGAGCCATGATCGCCTGGTCGAACCACGGGGTCATCACTACGACCGGCCCCTGACCGCCATGCGGCGCTACCTCGATGCCATGGACCATGCACCGTACCTCGCGCCAATGCCCGATCCGATGGCGATGACCCGAGTGCTCGAGGCGCTCGGACCACGCATGTTGGCACTCGCCGCGGAGGTCGCCGATGGCGCTCACCCCTACCTCGTTCCCGTCGAGCACACCGAGCAGGCACGGGAGATCCTCGGCCCAGCCAAGCTGCTCTGCCCGGAGGTCGCGGTCGTAGTTACCCCCGAC
>JADGOE010000116.1 GCA_017883135.1 Acidimicrobiales bacterium | reverse complement strand
GCCATCAAGGGCCTTGGCGAATTGAGTGCTGACATCCTTACGGTTGCGGAGCACCTGCGCCACGGCGTCGGACAACCGGGCCGACATGAACGATTGGGACTGGTCGCCAAGGGGCCATCGATGACGGCTCCATTTGGACTCGACGACGAGGAGCCCGGCTGGCCCGACGACCAGATGGTCGATGTCTTCCTTTTCCCGGATCTTGATGCCGTTCGCCAACTTCCAGCCATGGCGCCGCAGCCTTCGTAGTTCGTCGGCGGTAGAGGCTTCCGCATCAAGGCCCATGAAGGGGTCGGCTGCTCCGCTCATGAGAATGGTCATGACGGCAACGATCCATGGTCCGGAAATTCCCGCCGCACCAACAGTGATCCAACGCGCCGCCCCGTGTTCCAGGAAGAAGAGGGGCAGAAAGGCCACGATGGGCAGGAACAGCGCCGCCAACAGGATGATCCAGTGGCGCCGGGCGAATGACGTGATGAGATCCCACGCGATCCCTCGCGAGAACCGTCCGACGCGTTCACGGCTGGCCAACTGTCGCGAATGCCGATTGACAAAAATCTGGCGGCCGTTGCCTACTCGCACGGGCACAGAATGGCAGTTGCCACGCCTCTCGCCGGGGATGTCGGCGGGAGAGGTCGGAGAAGCGCACAATCGCCGTCGACCGGCGTGCTGGACGGCCGAAGCGATATCGTGGTTCGGTGCGAGCGTTCGTGGCGCCAAGGTGAACGTCCCTGAGTGAGCGTTGAAGTGGTGTGAGCACTCCGGGTGAAAAGGCATCCGTTAGATTCTTTTGGGCGGTGCCATGCGAAGGCTGGCTTGAGGATCGGCGGCACCAAATGTAAGCAACGATGTAAGCAACGGGGCCGGATTCCACTGGACCGTCCCGAACGGTCATGAACAGAAGTCCCTGGTAGAGCGGCCTGCAATGGCTCGCCATGAACTGCCACGAACACCTCGATCATGTCTGGCGGAAGGGTGGTCCGATGACGGTGGCGGAAACTGCGGCTCCGGTCGATCGAGGCCCGCACATCGGCCCTCATGTCACCGCTGAGGGGTGCATGTCCTCGGGAGCGACGTCGCGGACGTGCTGACCGAAGGACCACTGGTGGCCTTCAGGATCCTCGGCCCCGTCCGGACAGAGCCGGGTCCCGCAGTGCGCTCATTGCCGCGGCAAGAAGGACCCTGATGCCGCAGTCGATTGCCGTCTCGTCCACATCGAAGTCCCCGCGGTGAAGGTCCGGAGCCTGAAGGGTCCCGGGCCGACGTACCCCCAGCCGAGCCAACACGCCGGGCACCCGGTCGAGGAACCAGGCGAAGTCCTCAGCGCCCATGCTCTGCGGTGCCTCTTGCACCGCGGCCGGGCCGAGCACGGCCGCGGCAGCCGAACGAAACACCCTGGTCGACTCTGCGTCGTTCATCGCCGGCGGGACACCCCGCACGTAGTCGATCTCCACTCCGGCCCGGTAGGGCGCGGCTATCTCACGGATCAGGTCGGGAATCAGATCGGCCGCCGAGTCCCACGCTGCAGGATCGAGCATCCGAACGCTGCCCGACGCCTCGCCGTGCTCAGGGATGATGTTGGTCGCCGACCCGGCAGCCACCCGTCCCCACACGAGGGAGAGGCCGGCGCGGGGGTCCACCCGCCTCGACAACAGCGCCGGGGTGCGGGCCAGCACGTCGGCCAGGGCCGACACGAGGTCCACGGTGAGCTGGGGGCGGGCGGTGTGGCCGCCGGGCCCCGACAGCCGGACCGTGACCGAATCGGTCGCCCCGGTGATTGCACCCGTGCGGACTGCCACCGATCCGGCCTCGACCCGGGGATCGCAGTGCAGGGCGAAGACCCGCTCCACTCCCTCGAGGGCGCCGGCTTCCATGGCCACCAACGCTCCGCCGGGGAGCACCTCCTCGGCCGGCTGGAACACCAGTCGGACCCGTCCCGGGAGCTGATTGGCGGCCGCCAGCCGGGCGAGGCCGAGTCCGGCTCCGAGCACTACGGCGGTATGCACGTCGTGGCCGCAGGCGTGGGCCACGCCGGGCGTGGCCGACCGGTAAGGGACGTCCTTCTCGTCGTCGATCGGCAGGGCGTCGAGGTCGGCCCGCAGCACCACCATGGGGCCGTCGGGCGCGCCGACCACGTCGCACATGAGGCCCGTCCCCACCGGCAGCAAGGATGGGGCCAGACCGGCCCGCGCCAGCTCGTCCGCCACCAGGGCCGACGTGCGTACCTCGTGCCAGGCCAGCTCGGGGTGGGCATGGATGTCCCGCCGGAGCACGACCATTGCGTCCGCCAAGCCATCGAGGGCGCGGTAGATGACATCGGATTCCATCCCCGTCGAACCTCGGTCGGCCCCGGTCATCCGACGACCGCCGGGCGCCCGGTCCGCATCTCGTCGATCAGGGAGTCCACGACGGCGTGCAGGTTGCCGCCGTGGTTCTTGGCCACCCTGCGCTGGCGTTGGTAACTCGGTCCGCGGGCCAAGACCTCGTGGGTCCCGGCCAACTGTTCGACGCAACCGAGACGATCGGCCACCGGTTCGAGCTCCGCCAGCAGCTCGATGAGGGACTGTCGTAGTGGTTGGGTTCCTCCCTGATCGTCCACGATGATGTCGGCATCGAGGCCATAGCGGGCGGCCCGCCACTTGTTCTCCCGGACGATCCAGATGTGTGGCACCGGCAGGGTCTGACCCCGGTCGATCTGGGTGCTCAGCATCTCCACCAGGCACTGGCTCAACGCCGCCGCCACCCCCACCTCCAAGAGCGTGGGGAGGCCATCGAACATGCGCAGCTCCACGGTGCCGAAGTCCGGATGGGGTCGGATGTCCCACCAGACATCGCGGATCGACGATATCGAGCCAGCAGTGATGAGCGTCTCCATGAACTCCTCAAACTCCGGCCAGCCGGACAACAGGTAGGGGGGTCCGGCGGTCGGCAGTCCCTCGAACACCTTGGAGCGGTAGGAGGCGAGCCCGGTGTCGGTGCCGACCCAGTAGGGGGAGGACGCCGACAGGGCCAGGAGGTGTGGCATGTAGGCGGTCAGGCCATTGACGATCGACACGGCCTTCTTCCCCGATTGCACGCCGACGTGCACGTGCACTCCGAAGATCTGCATCTGCCGGGCCATCCACTGCATCTGGTCGATCAGTTGGTGATAGCGCGGATTCGGGCTGACCTGCTGGGTTGCCCAGTCGGTCGTCGGATGTGATCCCGAGCACATGAGCTCGAGGCCGAGAGCGCCCGCCTCCGCGCGGACCTCCTCGACGGTTTCGTGCAGGTCGGCAAGGGCTTCGCCAACCGAGCTGCAGATGCCGGTGATCACCTCCACGCATGATTCCAGCAGCTCGTACTTGGCCTTGGGGTGTTCGCCGCCGCGATGGGCTAGCCGGTCGAGGATCTCCGAGGCACCCGAACGCAGCTCGCCGGTTTCGTGGTCGACCAGCTCAAGCTCCCATTCGACGCCGATGGAGGAGCGTGGGGAACCACTGAAGGGGATCTGCACCCACCCACAGTACCGATCGAGGCCGTTGCCGACACGTTCGGGGCGGTCCCGGGTTGCGGGCACGGCCGACCCGTCCGATTGCAATCGCCCGTTGGTTGCCATCAGCTGAGACCGCTCAGTTGGGACCTTCTGAAGCGCTCGCGGACCGTTGCAGAAATGACTTGGGGCACTGTTGCATTGAGGGCGAACGACGCTGAACCCGCATCCATCGGCGCCATGGCTGAACGCCAATCCCGTGGTGCCCATGTATTCACAATGCATTT
>JADGOE010000024.1 GCA_017883135.1 Acidimicrobiales bacterium | reverse complement strand
GACGGCTGCACAGCTCGCTCGACTACTGCAGTCCCGCCGAATGGGAAGCTGTCCACCGCAACGCCGACCGTCAGGCGGCATGATCAACACAAGCAACCTATCCGTCGAACCGGATCAAGCCCAAGGCTCCACGGGCTTGCGGCGAGTTTCTCCAAGAGGGTCTCTCGGGTCCCGGCCCCTCTGTCGTCTCTCAGCTCCTGCTTTGCGCCGGACCCGGTGCTTCTTTCAAGCTTCCAACTGATCTCCCCGTCGTGGGTGCCCGACTCCTCGTTGAACCTGCCGATCTCCAGGTCGAGATTCCAGGTCGACCCACCCCACTGGCGGGAGCCGACTTCGAGGGTGAGCTTGAACGAACCCGCGGGCACGTCCGGCTTGTCCCGATGCTCCAAGAGGAGCCACGAATCGGCCCACTCGCCCGATCCGGCCATCGTGATCCGCTTCAAGGACCTTCCATAGCCGGTCTGGTTCATGTGGTTGACCACGAGCAGGCTGGCCCCCGCGTCCATGCAGGGCTTCGAGAGCTGGTTGAGGAGTGCTCCTTCCTGGTGAAGGTCCGAAGCCTTGGTTGCCATGCCGTGGTACGTGTAGAAGGGATCCATCGTCAACAAGGCAGGTTGCACGTCTTCGAGGTCGCGCCGGAGCGAGTCCTGGAACGCCCGGCTGGGGACCGCGGCCACGTCGAAGATCGGGTGTAAGTCGAGGTCGCTCGGGGTCACGCCCATGGCCGAGCAAATCCGACAGATGCGCCGTACCCACAACATTCGCCCGCCCTCGCCGACGTAGGCCACGACCGGCTTCGGACCCTGCGGGGCGAATCTACCGAAGATCGGCACACCGCTCGCCAATCCGACCTCGATGAACCCGGTTAGGTATGACTTCAGGGTCTTCATCTCGCCAGCGACCTGTCCATAGGTTGGATTGGCGAGCAGGCCACTGATCAACCACTCGAACTCGCTCGGTTCTGCGAGAAGCTCGGGCATCGTCCAACGCCTCAACAAAGTCGCGCATTCGCTGGGTGGCTCGGCCTCAACAACGTCCGTGCGGCCGATGGATTCAGAGGCGAGGCGGGTCATGATTCGTGCGGCGATCGGATCCGTGCTCATGCAACCCACCTCGGTCGACGAATTCCGGCTCTCATGCCAGACTCGATCGTCCGCTCGCACTCCTGATCGGTGAGACCGATCTGGCGACCGACGGCCAGGAGAGCGACCACCACCTCCTTAGCGTCCAATTGTTCTGCGGCAACCAACTGCCCCAAACTGTGCGCCGAAGCGTTCAACTGTTGGTTTCGAGTTCCCTCGGTCGCCAGGGCCAGTCGACCAAGCTCACGTTCAAGGGCGGCAGCTCCGTACCCAGTGCGCCCGGCATGCCGTGGAAGTGTCGCAGGACTCCCTCTTGGCTTAGAGGGGTTGAACAGGGACAACACCCATTCGGGGGCCGGGACGATGGGCGTGTCCGGCCCGAGATCCAGCGGGGTTCCAGTGATCCATGTCCAAGTAGCGCTGTCTTCCCGGACTGACTGCGGGGCTACGACGTAGCCGCCCCTTCCACGCCAATCGACACCGGCCAGTCCAGCGAGATTCACTGCATTTCCGCGTCCCGTGACTTCGACGTAGCAGTGCCAGCCTCGCGGCGTCGCCACGGTCGGGCCTTCCACATCATTGCCATCAGGGTTGCTTTCCGACCAGGTTTCCAGTCGGTCCAGGGCATCAGGGCCGTCGATGTCCAGTACGTCGAAGTGGACGCCGGTCAACAATCCGATGTTCGCCACCGGCTCGACGGTCCACCACGCCCGGACCCGGTCGGCGTCGGTGGTGGCATCCTTCAGTCCGTGGGGGGCGAGTCGGCCGAGGGGTGACTTGCCACCGGGGTTCAACGGGAACACGGGCCAGCCACGGGCCGCGTAGTCGAGGGCAGCGTCGAGCATCGGCGATCCGGGACTGGGAGTCACCACGCGGACACCGGCTCGATGGCGGAGTCAGCGGTAACGGCGAGCGTGCTGACCTGGCCCACGATCGTCGGGATCCGGTCGGGCAGACGGCTCATCGCGTCTCCGAACAACCATCGGCGATTCCGCAGGCGATGGCCTCTTCACCGATAAGGGCGTGAGGGCACACAAGACGGGCGAAGACGCCCATCGTCGTAGCTACTTGCTCGGGATGAAGGCAACACACTCCGACCAGGTGACGGACGGCGGCACGGACTCGACTGACGTCGGCATATCTCGACCGCCGCCAGCCATCAGTAAGGGCTGCTATCTCGAACGCGGCTTGCGCCTCCCCCTCGGAGATGACCTGGAGGCGCTCGATTGAGCGCAGTGAGACGTGCCAGCGCTCGGCCAGCTCCTGCTGTGTGTAGTAGCGCTCAGCCGGTTCCAGGCTCTGCGTGCTGTCCGCGTCTCGTGCCATTCGACCCCATCCCGTCGCGCTCTCGTCATCATTGAGCGTGACCACAGGGATGATGTCCATGGCTGGACTGCGGCCTCGGGAACATCTTAGGTCCCGATGGCGGGGTTGTTGGCTGATGGTGTGGGGGAGTGGTTGACCGGCATCCTCGCCCCTCCCATCCAGCATCACCCTTCTGAACTGGGACGATGTAGCCGAAGTCCTAGTCGGTAGTGTTGACAATCTGAGAAGATGGACGGCTCGAACTGCATGGGACCCTCCGCACCTGCACCGTTGGCTCCCGACCACACGCCGGGAGCGGAGGACTGCCCGCTGTCCGACTCGACGGTCCCGATGGCCCCGAGGACGGCCCACGACAGGCCCGGGCAGGTGGTGGCTGCTTGTTGGTAGAGGGTCAGCCACGCGGAGGGGATCGCTGCACCCGGTTGCACACCGCTGGAGCCCGGAGCCCCGCCGGCGCCTCCCGTGGTCGCCGCGGAGGAGGCCGATCCGGCCGAGCCCGCGCCGAGGACGGCTGCCACCATGACGAGGCCTGACACCACGGCGACGATCCCGATCACCGCGGCAGCGAGAAGTTTGCCCATGGCCCGTGCCTCCGCACCCAGGGAGTGGCAGCGTGAGCGTCGCGCTCAGAGGAGGAGGGGCCGACCAGGACTGCCCGCCGTTCGAAACCGGTGGGACGGTGCCGGGCACTGCACCTCCTTATAGTCCATCAGCTGGCCGACGCCGACGCAACCCCCGATCGAGCCCGGCTCGGTATGCTCGTTCATCCGGGATTCCGGACGGGACAGGGGAGGACCGACCGTGCTCAGTACCATGCAGGACGCACCGCTGTTGGTGAGTGGCATCTTGCGCCACGGACAGAACGTCTACGGCGACAGCCGGGTGATCACCGTCACCGGGCCCACCGGCGAGTACGACGAGGCGACGTTCGCCGAAGTGGCCGGTCGCTCGGAGCGGCTGGCCAAGGCGCTCGGCCGGTTGGGTGTGGGCGACAGCGATCGCGTGGGCACATTCCTGTGGAACAACCAGACCCACCTCGAGGCGTACCTGGGCATCCCGGCCATGGGGGCGGTGCTCCACACGCTGAACCTCCGCCTCTTCCCCGAGCAGCTGTCCTACGTCGTCAACCACGCCGAGGACAAGGTCATCATCGTCGATGCTTCGATCGCACCCCTGCTGGCCCGGGTCCGCGACCAGCTGACGACGGTCAAGCACATCATCGTCGCTGGCGTGGGGGATGCCGGTGCCCTGGGGGAGACCCTCTCCTACGAGGAGCTGCTGGCCGCCGAGGAGCCGGGCTACGAATGGCCCCGCTTCGACGAACGACAGGCCGCAGCCATGTGCTACACGTCGGGAACGACCGGCAACCCGAAGGGCGTGGTCTATAGCCACCGGTCGAGCTACCTCCACTCGTTGGCCATCACCTCGGGGTCGTCACTCGGGATCAACGATCGTGACTCAGTGCTCTCCATCGTGCCCATGTTCCACGCCAATGCGTGGGGCACCCCGTATGGCGGTTTCATGACCGGGGCCGACCTGATCATGCCTCAGCAGTTCCTGCAGGCCGAGCCGCTGGCCGCCATGATCGCGCTGCACCGGCCGACGGTGTCGGCCGGTGTGCCCACCATCTGGAGCGACCTGCTCCGCTATTCCCAGTCCCACAAGGTCGATCTCTCCTCCCTGCGGATGATCACCGCCGGCGGCGCCGCGGTCCCGCGCCAGCTCATGGAGCGCTTCCACGACGAGTTGGGCGTCGAGATGGTGCAGGGGTGGGGGATGACCGAGACCAGCCCCCTCTGTGCGTTGGCCCTCTCTCCACGGGGCACCCCGCCGGAGGAGGAGATGGACTGGCGCTCCAAGACGGGCCGCATCGTCCCCGGGGTCGAGGTGCGGGTTGCAGCCGAGGACGGGTCGATCCTGCCCAACGACGGCACCTCGGTGGGCGAGTTCGAGGTCCGGGGCCCGTGGATCACCGCCTCCTACTACGGTGACCCTACGCCCGAGCGCTTCCATGACGGATGGCTGCGGACCGGCGACATCGGGTCGCTCGACGGTCGCGGGTACATGCAGATCAGCGACCGGACCAAGGATGTGATCAAGTCCGGTGGTGAGTGGATCTCGTCGGTGGAGCTGGAGAACGAGGTGATGGCCCATCCCGAGGTGGTCGAGGCTGCGGTCATAGCGGTGCCCGACGAGCGGTGGAGCGAGCGTCCGATGGTGGCAGTGGTCCTCGAGGAGGGTTCGTCGACCACTCCCGACGAGCTGGTGGTGTTCCTGACCGATCGGGTCAGTCGCTGGTGGCTCCCGGAGCGGTGGACCTTCATCACCGAGGTGCCGAAGACCAGTGTGGGCAAGTTCGACAAGAAGGTGCTCCGGTCCCAGTACGCCGCCGGCTCCCTCGACGTCGTCGAAATCGAGATTTCGACCCGGGGCTGATCCGGTGGGCACCGACTTGGCTGACCTCGCGGAGCGCCTGTCGGCGATCGCTGAGGAGTTGGCAGACCTGGCCCTTGACCGGCTCCGCGAAGCGGCTGACGCGGTGCGGAACGGCGACGAGCCCGATGCGCGGACGACCGCCGAGGAGAAGCGGATCACCCGTGCCCGGCGCGCCGTGGACAAGGCCGCGCTGTTGCTGGCGGTTCCGTCGTCGCCTCGCGCGGGGTTCGACGAGGGCCCCTAGCTGGTTTCACCGATCTCGTTGAGGGCGTCGATCAACATCCGGAGCCGGCCGTAGTGGACCTTGTCGAACCGGAAGGCGAGGCGGGCCAGGTCGAGATGGTCATTGTCGGACCGCTCGGGCGGCAGCGGCTTCGAGTGGCGGATCACCCCGGAGGCGACGATGTCGCCGAAGCGGTGATTGAGATCGGCCAACTGGGCGTTGCCAGGGGCCACGGCCATCCGCAGGATCAGGAGGTCTCCGACCCACCGGCACGATCGGTAGTTGCGATAGAAGTCCCTCAGCAGCTGGCCTGCCACCGCGACGTCATCGGTGATCTGGAAGAAGGCACGATCGTCGGCGGACACCAGACAGCGCGGCTCGACCTGCTCGGCGAGGAACCGGCTCCAACCGTCCCAGTAGCCGCCACCCGGGATGTCCAGCATCACCACCGGGGCTGGCTCGGTCCGGCCGGTCTGCAGCAGGGTCAGCAGTTCGAATCCCTCGTCGAGGGTGCCGAACCCACCGGGCAGGACGACATAGCCGTCGGACTCCTTGATCAGCATGAGCTTCCGGGTGAAGAAGTAGCGCATCTCGACCAGCTTGGGATCCTGGGTGATGAACCGGTTGGCCGCCTGCTCGAGCGGCAGTCGGATGTTGACACCGATCGCCTGGTCGCGCCCCGCTCCCTCCATGCCGGCGGCCATGATGCCCGGTCCGGCCCCGGTCACCACCATCCAGCCGGCGGCGGCCATCGACCTGGCCAGGTCACGGGCCTGAAAGTAGGCAGGATGGTCCGGCTCGGTGCGGGCCGACCCGAAGATGGTCACCTTCTTGGCCCGCCGGTACGGACGGAAGATCCGGAAGGCTGCATCCATCTCGGCCAGCGCGGCGTCCGCCAGTTTGAGGTCGATCACGTCGGTGCCCTCGGCAGCCATACCTGCGACCGTTGCGAGCATCGAACGGTAGAGACGGCGCTGGGCGGCCGAGGCGCTGCCGGAACCCGACTCGTCCACCAGTCGGGAGGCCAAGACCTCCAGAGTGCTCGGTCCGGCGTCCTCGTCATCGACAGGTGGCTGCGAGGCGGACCCGGTGGTGGAGGGTTGTCGACCCTCGGCTGCCCTGGTCATGTCAGTGGGCGGCGGCGAGTACGTCGGCGTGATCACCCGGTCCGGCAACCCTCCCGTACAGGGTGTTCCGCTGGGCAAGCGTCCGTCCGATCGGAGCCACGATGGAGCGGAATCCGTCGGCGTCCATCATCTGGCCATGGCCGGCCCCTGCGGCGCGCGAGATGTTCTCGTCCATCAGCGTGCCACCGAGGTCGTTGACGCCGGCCCTCAGGATCTGGCGGACCCCGGCAGCCCCCATCTTGACCCAGCTGATCTGGATGTTGTCGATGGTGCCCCGGTACGCGATGCGGCCGACCGCGTGCATCAGCAGGGTCTCGCGGAAGGTCGGGCCTCTTCGGGAGTGGCGCTGCAGGTACAGGGGGGTGGCCATATGCACGAACGGAAGGGGGACGAACTCGGTGAACCCGCCCGTCTCCCGTTGGAGATCCCTGGTCCTGACCAGGTGGCGGGCCCACGATCGGGGCTGCTCGATCGCCCCGAACATGATCGTGACGTTGGAGCGCAGACCCACGCTGTGGGCGGTCCGGTGGGCGAACAGCCACTGGTCGGTGGAGATCTTGTCCGGGCAGAGCACGGTGCGGACCGGATCGTCGAGGATCTCCGCGGCGGTGCCGGGCAGAGTCTTGAGACCGGCGTCACGCAGGAGGACGAGGTAGCCCGCCAGCGGCATCTGCGAGCGGCGGGCACCTTCGGTGACCTCGAGGGCGGAGAACCCATGGATGTGGATGGTGTCGGACGCCTCGCGGACCGCCTTGAGCACTTCGAGGTAGTAGTCGCCGTCGAACTTGGGATGGATCCCACCCTGGAGGCACACCTCGGTGGCCCCTTGCTCCTCGGCCTCCCTGACCCGATCCGAGATCTCGCGCAGCTCGAGCAGGTAGGGGCTGCCCCGCAGGTTGAGCGAGAGCGGACCCTTGGAGAAGGCACAGAACTTGCACTTGAAGGTGCAGACGTTGGTGTAGTTGATGTTCCGGTTGGCCACGAAGGTCACCTCGTCGCCGACCGCCTCCTGCCGGAGCCGATCGGCAACCTCGCCGACGGCCCGCACCTCGGGCCCGCGGGCGCCGAAGAGGGTGACGATCTCGTCCTCGCCCACGGTGTCCCCTCCGAGGATGCCGGCCAGCACGTCGCCCACCGCACCTCGGGTGGTGGGCACGGTGACCGCAGGGGGAGCACCGGCTGCACCCGCGCGGATGACCGGCGGCCCCAGAAGGTCCGGCGGAGGAGTCTCCCCGCCGGAGCACCAGGGGTGGTCTCGGCCGAGCCCTTCGGCGTCCGAGGCATCGAGGACCGGAAACCGCATGGCCTGGTGCAGCCAGCGGTCGGGGTCGAGTGCGAACTCGGGGTACAGCGTGAGCCGGGGAGCAAGCGTGTGGCCGGCCGCCTCGGTGGCTGCCCTCAGGTTCCCGAGTCCAGGCCATGCCCGTTCAGGGTTGACGTGGTCCGCAGTGACCGGCGACACGCCGCCCCAGTCGTCGATCCCCGAGTCGATGACCGGGGCGAGGTGATCGGAGAGATTGGGCGGCGCCTGCAGGTGGATGTCGGGCGGAAGCACCAGCCGCGCCGCTGCGATCGTCCACAGGAACTCATCGGTCGGGCACGGTGGGGCCCGGTGCATCGAGGTGCCCGGTTTGGGCAGGAAGTTCTGGACGATCACTTCCTGCACGTGGCCGTGGCGCCGGTGGCTCGAGGCGATGGCCTCCAAGGTGGCCAGTCGATCGGCCCGGGACTCACCGATGCCGACCAGCAGACCGGTGGTGAAGGGGACCTGGGCCCGGCCCGCAGCGTCCAGGGTGGCCAGCCGCCTGGCCGGGGTCTTGTCCGGTGCCGAGCGGTGGGCGGTCAGGTCGGGGTTGACCGACTCGATCATCATCCCTTGGCTCGCCGTGACCTCTTTCAGCCGGGACAGGTCGTCGAATCCGAGCGCACCGGCATTGGCGTGGGGCAGCAGGCCGGTCTCTTCGAGGACCGCCCGGCAGGCGGCCACCAGGTAGTCGACCGTGGACGAGTAGCCGTAGCCATCGAGCCACTGGCGGGCAGCCGGATACCGATCCTCGGGCCCCTCTCCCAAGGTGAACAACGCCTCGTGGCATCCGGCGGCGCGACCGGCGCGAGCGATATCGAGGACCTCTTCGATTGCGAGGTAGGGCGCGTGGAGCCGGGCTGGGGCCTTGGCGAACGTGCAGTAGCCGCAGCGATCTCGGCACAGCATGGTTAAGGGGATGAACACCTTGGGAGAGAAGGTGACCCGATTGCCGTGGGACGAGTCGCGGATCCGCCGGGCGCCTGCCTGTAGGGCGTCGAGCCGTGCAGTGATCAGCTCCCCACTGTAGGGCTCCGGTCCGGGGCCGGTGACGGCATGCAGGGGGGTGGAGCCGGGGTCGGCGGGCATCGGCGACACCTTACCGGAGGAGCCCGGCCGGACGACCGGGGAGGGGAGCGGTGCAGGGGTCAATCATCGGCGGTACTCGCCGGCCGCTGCACTCCAGCGGGGTCGGTGTGCCCGCCAGCCGCGGCATCCACCAACCAGAGCACCCGCTCGGCGTCGACCCTCGCCGCCGGCAGATCCTCGCCGGCCATCAGGCGGCCGAACGCGTCGCGCTTCGATGCTCCGGCGACCGTAAAGACGACCAGCCGGGCACGGGCGATGGCCGCCAGGGTCAGGGTGATCCGGTCATGAGGATTGGTGGCGCTCGGGTCACGGTCGGCAACCACCAGCACCCTGGGGTCGGTGAGGGCCAACGCCACCGAGTCGGGGAAGAGCGAGGCACAGTGGCCGTCGGGACCGAGGCCCAGGTGGACCAGGTCCAACGGGCCCAACCCTTCGATCTGGCGTTGGTACTCGGACGCCGCCCGGTCCGGAGGGCCGGACCGGTACATCGGATGATCGGAGTGGACCGGTCCCACCGTGTCCAGCAGGGCCTCGGTGATCATCCGGTGGTTGGAGTCGGGGTCGTCGGGGGGCACGCAGCGTTCGTCGCCCAGGTAGACGTCGACGGCCGTCCAGTCGACCCGGGCCCCGGTCGCCTGGTCTGCGGTCGGGCCGGCGGAGGTGGCCGCGAGGCGCCGGTAGCACTCCTCGGCGGTGCTGCCCCCCGAGAGGAAGCACGAGAACGCACGGTCACGCGGCTCGGCCAGGAGCCCGGCGACAAGGCCGGCAAAGGCGTCGGGCACCGACGCCACCAACTCGACCGTTCCGTTCATCGGTGTGGCGACCTCACTGGGGGAGATCAGTCAGGCGCCCGCCGCTCATCTCGAGATCGATGACCGGATTGCGCCACTCGTCCCCCGAGCGCTCCACCAGCAGATCGGCCATGTGCGGTCCCCAGGTCCCAGCCGGATAAGGATGCAGCGCACCACCCGGTTCCGACCATGCCTCGAGATAGGGGTCGACGATCCTCCACGCCTGCTCGACCTCGTCGGACCGGATGAACAGGGTGGCGTCCCCGACCATGGCGTCGTGGATGAGGCGCTCATAGCCGTCGGCGGCCTCGGTCCCCGCGAACGCATCGGCGTAGGAGAAGTCCATGGCGACCGAGCGTATGTGGAACTTCTCCCCGGGCACCTTGGCACCGAACTCGAGGCTGATCCCCTCGTCGGGCTGGATCCGGAGGACCAGCGTGTTGGGCCGGAGGTCGCGGCTGGAGCGGCGGTCGAAGAGGAGGAACGGCACCTGTCGGAAGGTGAGGGCGACCTCGGTGACCCGGGCCGGAAGGCGTTTACCCGTTCGTACGTAGATCGGCACCCCGGCCCATCGCCAATTCTCGACGCGGAGCCGCAGGGCCAGATAGGTCTCGGTCTGGCTGTCGTGGGCGACGTCATCTTCCTGGCGATAGCCGACCACTGCCTGTTCGTCGATGGAGCCCGCCGTGTACTGGCCACGCACCGACTTGTCCACTGCCTCATCCGGGGTGGGGATGTAGATGGCCTGGAGCAGTTTGACCTTCTCGTCGCGGATCCGGTCGGCGTCGGTGCTGGTGGGGGACTCCATGAGGGTGAGGGCCAGTACCTGCATCACGTGGTTCTGGACGATGTCGCGCAAGGCACCGGCCGTCTCGTAGAAGCCCCCCCGGTGCTCGACGCCCAGGCTCTCGGCCACGGTCACCTGCACCTGTTCGATGTACCGGCGATTCCAGATGGGTTCGAAGACGGCGTTGGCGAAGCGCAGGGCCAGGACGTTCTGGACGGTCTCCTTCCCCATGTAGTGGTCGATCCGGTAGATCTGGCGTTCGTCGATGGCGGCGTGCATCTCCTCGTTGAGGGCCAGGGCGCTGTCGAGGTCACGCCCGAAGGGCTTCTCCACCACCACCCTCGCGAAGCTCCCGCCCTTCCCGGGCCCGGTGCAACCGTGGGTGGCCAGGGCCTTGGCCACCATGCCGAACACGGCGGGGATGGTAGCCAGGTAGTACAGCCGGTTGCCATCGGTGCCGTCGATACGATCGGCCTCGTCGAGGTGGCCGTTTAGCTGGTCGAAGGTGTCGGGGTGGTCGTACTCCCCGGCGATGTACCTGAACCGTTCGGTGAGCGCCTTCCACTTCGGTCCGGCTTCGGGCGTGGCGCGGGCCACCTGGGTGCGGAACTCCTCGTCGGTCCACGGGGTGCGGGCCACCCCGATGATCGTGAACCCGTCATCGAGGACGCCGCGGTCCGCCAGTCGGGCCAGGGCCGGAAGGATCTTTCGGGTGGTGAGGTCCCCCGAGGCCCCGAAGATGACCATTGCCACCGGCGGAGCGTTCGACAACACCGGTGGCAAGCTGCGGCCCTCGCCCTCGCCCTCGCCCTCGCCTCGGGCCGCGGTCGGCGTGCGGCTGGTGCCGTCGGCCACAACCCCCTGGTGCCCCGTGCGGTGCTTTGGAGCATGCTGGCTTCGGTCGGTGCTCATCGGGGCGTGAAGGTCTCCCCGCCCTGTGTGCCCTCCGGCGTGGTGAAGGCGTGACCGCCGAACTGATTGCGGAGGGCCGACACCAGGCGCAGACCGAAGGCATCCTTCTTCTGGGACGCGAATCGGGCGAAGAGCGCCGACGAGATCACCGGAGCCGACACACCTCGGTCGATGGCCTCCTCCACCGTCCACCGCCCCTCACCGGAGTCGGCGACGACCCCCTCGATCCGGTCGAATCCCGCCTCGGGCCGCAACGCCCGCTCGGCCAGTTCGAGAAGCCAGCTGCGGACCACCGAGCCGTAGCGCCAGATGGCAGAGATCTGATGGAGGTCGAGGTTGAACTCGGGTGCCTCCGACATGATCTCGAATCCCTCGGCATAGGCCTGCATGAGCCCGTACTCGATGCCGTTGTGCACCATCTTTACGAAATGCCCGGCACCAGGAGGCCCCACGTGGGCATATCCGCCCTCTGGCGCCAGGGCGAGGAAGACCGGCTCTGCCACAGCCACCGCCTCATCGGTGCCACCGACCATGAGGCAGTATCCCTCCTTCAGCCCCCAGATCCCGCCCGAGGTCCCGGCATCGACCAAGGCGATGCCCTTGGCAGCGAGCGACTCCACCAAGGGCGCGGTCTCCTTGTAGTTGGAGTTGCCGCCGTCGATGATCACGTCGCCGGGCTCGAAGAGGTCGGCCAAGGTAGTGATGGTCGAGTTGGTCGGCGCTCCGGCAGGCACCATCACCCATGCCACCCGCGGAACCTCGAGCTTGGAGACCATCTCGTCGAGGGTGGAGGCAGGGTCGGCGCCGAACGCCGCAACTGTCGAGCGCGCCTGTTCGGAGAGGTCGAAGGCCACGACCTGGTGGCCGTGTTCGATGAGCCGCTGGGTCATGTTGGCACCCATCTTGCCCAGGCCGACCATGGCGATCTTCATCGTGCTCTCCTCGTGTCGTCGTCGGGAACCTGCGGTACTTGTGCCGGTGCTGCCTGTTGGGACCGACCCGAGGGCCGGGCGGTACTTATCCGTTGGTGAGAGCGTTGGCCTTGTCCGACAGCGACTGCATCAGCTCATCGAAGGACTTTGCGAACGAGGCCACTCCCTCGGATTCGAGGACCTGGGCCACGTCCTCCATCTCGATGTCTGCTGTGGCCAACTTCGCGACGAGGTCGGTCGCCTCGTCGAGTCCGGAGTCGATGGTGCGGGCCACGTTTCCGTGGTCGAGGAAGTCGGCCACGGTTCCATCCGGCATGGTGTTCACCGTATGGGGGCCGATCAACGTGTCCACGTAGGCAAGGTCCGGGTAGGCCGGGTTCTTGGTGGAGGTGGATGCCCACAGCGGGCGCTGAACCTGGGCCCCCTTGGAGGCCAGCGCCTCCCAACGGCCCCCCGAGAACCGCTCGGTGAAGAGCCGGTAGGCGAGGCGGGCCTGGGCCACCGCCGCCTGGCCCCGCAGCTCGAGGAGGCTTGCGCCGTCGCCGCGTGACCGAGCCGCCGCCTCGAGGCGCCGGTCCACTTCGGTGTCCACACGGCTGATGAAGAACGAGGCAACGCTGGCCACGCGGGACAGGTCGGTGGCGCCACTGGCAGCCAGCTCCTCGAGCCCTGACAGGTAGGCCTCGATGACCTCGCCGTAGCGGGTGATGCCGAAGATCAACGTCACGTTGATGCTCCGACCCTCACTGATCATCTGGCGGATCGACGGGATGCATTCCGGCGTCGCGGGGATCTTGACCAACACGTTGGGCCGGTCGATCCGGGTGTGGAGGCCGCGGGCTGCCGAGCTGGTCCCTTCGGTGTCGTGGGCGAGCGCCGGGGCCACCTCGACCGAGACGAATCCGTCACCGCCGTCCGAGGTGTCGTAGACGGGCCGCAGGATGTCGAGGGCCGCCTTGACGTCGTCGACCACCAGGTCCCAGTAGGCGTCCTCGACCGGCATGGTCTTGATGAGCGTGGCGAACTGCTCGTCGTAGGTGTCCTGACCGCTGATGGCCTTGGCGAAGATGGTCGGATTGGAGGTGACACCGCGGATGCCCTGGGCGACCAGGCCGGCCAGGGTCCCGTCCTCCAACCAGTCCCTCCGCAGATTGTCGAGCCAGGGACTCTGCTCCTGTTCGCCGTAGAGGTCGTGCAGTGTGGTCACGGTCTTCCTTTCGATGTGGCCAGGGTCGCGGCCTGCGACGGCGGCAGTTCCGTCATGTCGAGGAGTGCCGATCGAGGAGTGCGGTCGCCCGGGCCGCCACATTGGCCGCGGTGAAGCCGAACTCCTCGAGGACCCGTTCGCCGGGTGCCGATGCCCCGAAATGGTCGATGCACACGGTGGCATCTGCGTACCGCTCCCACCCGAACGAGCTGGCAGCCTCGACGGCGAGGCGTGCCACTCCGTCGGGCAGCACGTCCCGCCGGTACTCCTCGGGCTGCGCGGCGAAGAGCTCCCACGAGGGAAACGAGACCACCCGGGTGGACACGCCGTCCGCCTCGAGGAGATCGGCCGCGGCCAGGCACAGCTGGACCTCGCTGCCGGTGCCGATGAGCACCAGATCGGGCCGACCTCCGCCGGCGCCACGCAGTACGTAGGCGCCTCTGCGTACGCCGTCCGGGGCACGTTCGCCGGTTTCGGCCAGCACCGGCAGCTCCTGGCGGGAGAGTACGAGTGCGGTCGGCCCGTCGCTGTCGACGGCGATCCGCCAGGCCTGGGCGGTTTCGTTGGCGTCGGCGGGCCGGATGACCCGCAGGTTCGGCATCGCCCGGATGGCGGCCAACTGCTCGATGGGCTGGTGGGTCGGGCCGTCCTGGCCCAGGCCGATCGAGTCGTGTGTCCACGAGTAGATCACGTGTGCGTCGGACACCGCGGCGACTCGCACCGCTCCCCGCATGTAGTCGCTGAAGACGAAGAACGTGCCTCCGACCGGGACGATGCCGCCGTGGGCGGCCATGCCGGTCATCACCGCACCCATCCCGTGCTCCCGGATGCCGTAGTGGATCAGACTTCCCCCGGGCTCCGCTGCGGACTGGGCCACGGCGTCGGCCATGGCCATCCCGGTGTTCCCGGTGAGGTCGGCGCTGCCGGGGACGAGCCCGGGAATGGCTCCTTGGGTGGCATCGATGCAGGCCTTGATCGCCTTGCGGGTGGCCATTGGGCCGTCGCCGGGCACGAAAGTGGGGAGGGTCGTCTCCCAGCCGGGCATTCCGTGCCCCCGTTGGGCCGCCTCCCACCGGACCTTGTCCCCGTCCCATGCGTCGAAGCGCTGCGCCCACTCCGCCCTCCAGGCTCGTCCCTTCCGGATGCACCGGCGGTACATCTCGAGGACGTCGTCGGGGACCCAGAACGACTGGTCGGCAAGCAGGCCTAGGGTCTCCTTGGTCAGGCGGATCTCCTCCGGCGAGAACGGATCCCCGTGCGCCTTGGCCGTGTCGGTCAAGTGGGGGGACGGGTAGCCGATGTGGCTGCGGAGGATGATCAGGGTCGGCCTGTCCTCGTCGGCCTTGGCCCGTAGAAGTGCGGCCTCCAGGGCATCGACGTCGTTGGCGACGTCGCCGATGTCGTCCACCCCCCATCCGTAGGCGGCAAACCGCTCGCCCGCGTCGTCGGAGTAGGAGAGCTCGGTCGGTCCGTCGATGGTGATGTGGTTGTCGTCGTAGACGTAGACGAGACGGCCCAGCCGGAGATGGCCGGCCAGAGAGGCCGCCTCGTGGGAGATGCCCTCTTCGAGGCAGCCGTCGCCGGCCACGACGAAGGTGTGGTGGTCGCACACGTCGGGCGAGAAGTGCGACCGGAGCCACCGTTCGGCGATTCCCATGCCCACCCCGTTGGCGACCCCCTGGCCCAGCGGACCGGTGGTGACCTCGACGCCGGGGGTGTGGTGGCGTTCCGGATGGCCCGGCGTGCGGCTGCCCCACTGCCGGAAGGCGCGCAGATCGTCGAGCTCGAGCCCATAGCCGGTCAGATGGAGCATCGAGTACAACAGGATCGAGGCATGGCCGTTGGAGAGCACGAACCGATCCCGGTCGGGCCAGAGCGGATCAGAGGGGTCGTGATGCATCACCCGGGTGAAGAGCACGTGGGCGAGGGGGGCCAGGGCCATGGCCGTGCCGGGATGGCCGGAGCCTGCGGCCCTCGGGGCGTCCATGGCCAGACCTCGGATGACGTTGATCCCGAGCTGCTCGAGGTCGCCGTGGGGTGCCGGGTCCGGCGGGGTGGACGCGCGTTCGCTCATTGTGGCAAACCCTACCGGTCGAAGTTGCGGGCAGCGACACGGGCGCGGGCAGGTCCCGCGTGGATTACCGGTCGCGGAACAGGGCGATGGACGCGGTGAAGCTGTGCACGAAGTTGGTCCCGCCGACCGGGCCGAATTCGCCTCCGGCGAAGAACCCTCCGAGGGGGACCGGGCCGATCTCCCGCTCGAGCACGCCGGCATCGTGAGCGGCGTCGTCGAAGAGCCGTGATCCCCGCCCGTTGCAGGTGAACATCATGGCGGCCCCGGCATGGCGACCCTCCAGGAGGGTCCCGAGCTCGCGATCGGCGGTGTCGGCATCACGCACATGGAACCGGACCGTGCTGCCGAGGGGCACCCGGTCGTCGACGGCGATCGCTCCATTGGAGCGATCCACCCCGACTACGGTCCGCACCAGGTAGTCGCCCGGCCCCGGGTCGGTCACCCGCTCATCGATGAGGCGGCCCACCAGCAGGCCGTTGTCCTCGATACCGGCGATGTCGATCGGCTCGAGGCCGGTCTTGATCTGGTCGACCAGGCACTCCATCGCCGGCACGCCGGCCACCTCGTAGATCACGTTGCGGTCGGAGCGGGTGACGGTGAGGGGCCGTCCATAGGGCCGGCAGCCCTGGGAGACCACCGTCCCGACATCGACACCGGTACCGATGAGGACCCCGACGGCACCGTCGGTGACCACGTGCTCGCCGACGGCGAGGCGGGAGCCACCCGGACCGCGACCCCCCGAGGCGTTGCCGCCGATGACGGGTAGTCCGGGCCGGTCCCGATGGAGCCACGGCAGGAACTCCTCGGCGGGAAAGGTGAACGGATCGGCGATCAGCAGGAGGGCGCTCGGTTCGAACCCGGTGTGATCGGGCCATCCGGTGAAGTGCCACGAGTCGTCAGCCGATCGGGCGGCGCGGAGGGTCACGTTCATCAGGGGCCCGATGCGCCCGGCCCACAGACTGATCGCCGGGGTCTCCTCCACCTCTGTTGCGGTGCCCACCGCCGACTCCGCTGCGCACCCGAAGAGGGCCAAGGGGTGGAGGACGGCGGACACCGTGGCCACGATGTCCTCGAGAGCCCCGGCATGGGGCCTGGTGACGGTCACCAATACCAGGTCCGGTCGATCGCCGATGGCTTCGAGGACCGAACCGGCCACCTCGCCGACGGCGTGGGAGGCGACCGGATGCTGGGACAGGGCGCTGGCGAAGGGCACGTCTCGTCAGTCGCGTGCCGATGCGAACCGGATGTCGAGTGAGCGGAGATAGGTGTGCAGTCCCGCGTCCTGGACAGGGATCAGGTGGGCCGACCTGGCCGACTCGTTGTGGTGGCTGTGCCACAGGCCCGGGGGGGTGACGAATGCGCCTTCCGGCTCCCAGTCGACCCGGACCGGGTCGACGATGGCACCGCTCGCATCCAGATGGGAGCCGATGAGCGAGTAGACCCCGGGCGCGCAGTCGGTGATGAGGTCGAGGGCCACGCTCTGGTGCCGGTGCGGGCGCTGGACGCGGCCGGCCGGGAGCACACCGAGCATCGCCCACAGGGTGTGGGTGACGGTGAGGGTCTGCGGGGTGGCCGTATTGCCCAGCAGGATGCTGATCCGGCTGCGCGTGGACGACTCGGGATGGCGCTCGACCGCGGCCAGGTGCGCCAGGGCCTGCTCGCCGTCGAACCGGGTCGGGGCGAAGCGCGGCTCGGACGGTGCCACACCGAGGTAGCGGAGGAGGGGGGCGTCGGTGAACCGGTAGAGCAGTGCGTCCGCCGCGGGGCCGGCGGAGTGGAGGGTGGTGCACCCGGAGGGCAGGGTCCAGAAGTCCCCCCGGCTCCAGGCCATGCGTCCGGCCGCCGACGGCCCGGGCACGGCAGCGGTCCGATCGAACTCGCTGGAACCCTCGCCTCGGATGCAGTAGTAGAGCTCGCTGGTGGCGTCGGGCTCGGTGGACAGGGCCTCGCCCGCTCGGATGACCACGAACGAGGCCAAGAGCCCCGGGCTGGTCGCTGGGTAGGAGACACCGAGTTGCTCGGAGAGGTCGAGTGGATGGATGCGGGACGGACCAACGCCGTGGAGGCCCGGCGAGAACTGCCGGATCGGGACCCCGGTGACGGTGCCTGACCCGACGGGGTCTGCAGCAGTCGAGTACTCGTAGAAGGTCGCGTCCCCGGTCCAGTCCTCGATCGCCTGGCCGATCACCACGGCGGGACCGCCGGTACCTCCGAAAGGATTCTCCATCCCACCAGTATCGGCGAGCCGCACCGGGGTAGCGTCGCATGGTGGCTGATCAGCGAATCCAGGTTCCACCCAACTGCGAACTGACTCTGGGCATGACGTGCGTGGACAAGTCCGAGCCTGGCCGGACCGTATGGCGCATGCGAGCCGACGAGCGGTTCGCCAACCCGGCCGGCATCGTCCAGGGCGGCTTCATCGGTGCCATGGCCGACTCGGCGATGGGGTCGGCCGCCGTCACGTTTGCCCGGGGATCCGGGCGGAAGGTGTTCGCCTCCAACGTCGAGATGAAGACCAGCTTCCTCGCCGCGGCCCGGATCGGTGCCGTGCTCGAGTGCACTGCCTCGGTCGTCTCGGGGGGATCCCGCGTGGCCTTCGCAGAGGCCGAGGTCGTCGACGATACGGGGAGGATGGTTGCCCGGGCCAGTTCCACGTATCTCTTCACCAGCAGGGACTGAGGCGCGCGCGAGCACCCACCGATCATCGAGGGCACCCATGCTGCCTATAGTTGGGGCCGTCAACCAGCAGGTGGTGGCGCCGACCGGCCGAATGCGCCGGTGGTGTCGGGAGCCGCCCGCTGCACAGTGCGCCGCACGGATCAACCGAATCGACACGAGTGCACCCCGGATGGTGCCGCAGCCAGACTCCGAGGAGGATCGTGGCCCCAGGAAGCAAAGCGGGACGCAAAGGGCTGGGTGGTCTCAAGTCCACGGGGAGCGAGACGCTCCGGTTGGTCGTCGACTACGTCAAGCAGGAGACGCTCGAGCCGCTCAAGGGACTCGGGAGGTACGTCCTGTTCGGCGTGGCCGGATCCGTGGCCCTCTCGATCGGCATGGCCATCCTTGCGGTGGCCTTCCTGCGGGTGCTCCAGGGCGAGACGGGAAGCACGTTCACCGGCAACTGGTCCTGGGCCCCGTATCTGATCTGCACGGTGGTCGTGGTCATCGTGGCGGCCATCGCGGTGAAGGCAGTGAGCAGGGGGCAGGTACGGGCCGCCACCGACCCTAAGAAGGAGAAGCCATGAGCCCGGCAGGCCAGAAGATCACCCGTGACGACATCGAGGCAAAGTTCCGCGAGCTGACCGGCGAGGTCTCCGAAGAGGTCGAATCGACCCGGTCGCAGGCGATCACCGTCGGACTGGCACTGGGGGTGGCGGTGGTGGCGGTGGTCTTCCTGATCGGGCGACGCAACGGACGACGGAGGTCGGCCGTCGTCGAGGTCCGGCGGATCTGATCCGATGGACTCCGTACTGCGGTACCTCCAGCTGAAGGCGTTCGGACGGGGGCTGAGGGGCTACCACACGGCATGGCTGGTGGTCGGCGTGGCGGTCTGGTTGATCAACCGGGCCCGCACCCGGGACGACGTGATCTACCGGACCAGGCTCAAGCCAGGTGAGCAGCTGCTCGTCAAGACCAGCAGTCCCCGGTCGGCCGAGTCGTCCGGCAACTGAACGGCGTGGGTTCCCCAGAGGACCGGAGCGTCCTGCTGGACGGCGAGCGAGTCCTGTTGGTCGATCCCAAGGAGCGTCGCTACCTGATCACCCTGCGCGCGGGTGCCTCGTTCCACACCCACGTCGGCATCGTGGCCCATGACGACATGATCGGCGCCTACGAGGGCTCGACGGTGCCCGGCAGCACCGGCCGCCGCTTTCTGGTGGTGCGGCCCACCTTGTCCGACATCGTGTTGAAGATGCCGCGTGGAGCCCAGGTGATCTATCCCAAGGACCTCGCGGCCATCCTGATGGTGGCGGACATCGCCCCCGGGGTGAAGGTGTTGGAGTCGGGTGTGGGGTCGGGGGCGCTCTCGATGGCGCTCCTGCGGGCCGGAGCCGAGGTCGTCGCCTACGAGCTGCGGGAGGACTTCGCCAACGTTGCCCGCAAGAACGTGGCCGACCTGCTCGGAGAGGACGTCCCTTACTTGGTGGAGCTACGGGACGTCTACGAGGGGATCGAGGAGCGCCACTTCGACCGGGTGGTCCTGGATCTGCCCGAACCCTGGCGAGTGCTGCCGCACGCCGAACGGGCGATGCGGCCGGGCGGGATCCTCTGCGCCTACCTGCCCACGATCAACCAGACCTCTGAATTGCGCCAGGCCATGGAGCACAGCGCCTTCGGAATGGCCTCCACCCTCGAGGTCCTGCACCGGACGTGGCACATCGAGGCCCGATCGGTCCGGCCGGATCACCGGATGGTCGGCCACACCGGGTTTCTCACGACGGCCAGGTTGCTGTGTCCGGACGAGCGTGACGCACCGACCCGCGCCGGATGACTCAGCTCTGCTCGATGAAGATGCACTCGCCCGGGCACTCCTCGGACGCCTCGACCACCGCATCTTCGAGTTCGCCAGGTACCGCAGCCATGCCCGCTGAGCCGCCGGGCTGGTCTCTCACGTCGGTGCCTTCCTTCACGTAGGCCAGTCCGTCGTCGAGCAGGGTGAAGACGGCGGGTGCGATCTCTTCGCAGAGGCCGTCCCCCGTGCAGAGATCTTGATCGATCCAGACCTTCATCAGTTGCGTCACTCCTACGTCTCGACCGGTCGACTCGGGCGTGCTCGACCGGTCGGCTGTGTTCAGCTGGTGCACAGGGTTCGGCGCACCGTCGCCCACGGTCCGACCAGAAGGCCGACCGCTTCGTCCAATGCTATCCGCAACGGCACCGGGGTTTGCTGACGGTGGGTCAGATTCCGAGCCATCCGGCCGCGGAACGGTGTAGTCGTGGTGCTTCCGACCGGAGGGCGCCGGTGTAGGGTCACCACGTAGGGGGCACGTGCGAACGAGGTGATTGCAACGGTTGACTTCGATGATGCGGGAGATGGTCGCCGACCAGCCGATGCAGTGGGCGACGACGACCTCGACGCGTTGAGGATCCGGGCACGGGCGTCCGAGGAAGAGGTGACCGTCCTCCGTCGCCGGCTGCAGGAGAGCCCCCGGCGGGTCCAGACCCTCGAGGAGAAACTGCTCGAGACCAAAGGGCAGTTGGCGCAGGCCATCTCTCAGAACGAGAAGCTCACCTTCACCCTGCAGACGGCCAAGGAGCATGTGGCCAACCTTCGTGACGAGGTGGAGAAGCTGACCCAGCCACCTTCCGCCTACGGGACCTATCTCGGATCGAACGACGACGGAACGGTGGACGTCTTCTCCGGCGGCAGGAAGATGCGGGTGTCGCTCCATCCCGACATCGAGATCGACGACCTGCAACGTGGGAACGAGGTGGTACTCAACGAGTCGCTCAATGTGATCCTGGCCCGGCAGGGCGAGGGTTCCGGCGAAGTGGTCGTGCTCAAGGAGCTTCTCGACGACGGCAAGCGGGCGCTGGTCTTCGGCCGGGCCGACGAAGAGCGGGTGGCCGAACTCTCCGACGCTCTGCTCGGGGTCAGGCTGCGGGCCGGCGACACCGTTCTGATGGAGTCCCGTACGGGGCTGCTGGTGGAGAAGCTCGACCGCCCCGAGGTGGAGGAGCTGGTCCTCGAAGAGGTGCCCGACGTGACCTACGCGGACGTCGGTGGTCTCGACGACCAGATCGAGGCGATCACCGACGCGGTGGAGCTTCCCTACCTCTACCGAGAGCTCTACGCCGAACACAGGCTCCCGGCCCCCAAGGGGATCCTCCTCTATGGCCCGCCCGGGTGTGGCAAGACCCTGATCGCCAAGGCGGTGGCCAACTCGCTGGCGAAGAAGGTGGCCGAGGTCACCGGCAACACGAACGCGCGGAGCTACTTCCTCAACATCAAGGGTCCCGAACTGCTCAACAAGTACGTGGGCGAAACAGAGCGCCAGATCCGGCTGGTTTTCCAGCGGGCGCGGGAGAAGTCGGAAGAGGGCGTTCCGGTGATCGTGTTCTTCGACGAGATGGACTCACTCTTCAGGACCAGGGGAACGGGGATCAGCTCCGACATGGAGTCGACCATCGTGCCCCAGCTGCTGGCGGAGATCGACGGGGTGGAGACCCTCAAGGATGTCATCGTGATCGGCGCCTCCAACCGTGAGGACCTGATCGACCCGGCCATTCTGCGGCCAGGTCGGCTCGACGTGAAGATCCGCATCGAACGGCCCAACGAGGTGGCTGCCGCCCAGATCTTCTCCCGCTATCTGACCCCCGACCTCCCGCTCGACGCGGAGGAGGTGCGGACACTGGGTGGGGGAGACCCGGCCAAGGCCACCCAGGCGATGATCGAGTCGACGGTGGCCGAGATGTACCGGAGCGACGACGAGAACCGCTTTCTCGAGGTCACCTATCAGAACGGTGACAAAGAGGTTCTCTACTATCGGGACTTCTCCTCGGGAGCGATGATCGAGAACATCGTCCGGCGGGCAAAGAAGCTTGCCATCAAGCGTGCCATTGCGGAGGAGGGCCGGGGGATCCGCACCGACGATCTCCTCGATTCGATACGCCAGGAGTACAAGGAGAACGAGGACCTTCCCAATACCACCAACCCCGACGACTGGGCGAAGATCTCCGGCAAGAAGGGCGAGCGGATCGTCTACATCCGCACTCTCATCAGTGATCACGACGAGACCAAGGGAGGCCGCTCCATCGAGCGGGTGGGGACCGGTCAGTATCTCTGAGCAGCGCCCGGGATAGGGTCGACTGCATGGCCATTCCGAAGGTCTGCGGAATCGAGACCGAGTACGGCATCCAGGTGGTGGGGGGCGATCCCAATCCGATCGCTGCCTCCTCGGTGCTGATCAACGCCTACGCGCACGATGTGGCGCGCCAGCAGACCGGGTGGGACTTCGAGGACGAGGCACCGGGCAACGATGCCCGCGGGTTCGCCCGCGAAGGATCGATGCCGCCACAAGTCGAGACCCACCTCGTCAACACGGTCCTCACCAATGGGGCCCGCTACTACGTGGACCATGCCCACCCCGAGTACTCGACGCCCGAGTGTCGAGATGCGCTGGAGTGCGTGCGGTACGACCGCGCCGGCGAGCTCATCCTCATCCGCTCGATGGAGGCAGCCGATCTGAATGTCCACGACGGCTCCCATCTGGTGATCTACAAGAACAACTCGGACGGCAAGGGCAATTCCTACGGTGCCCACGAGAACTACCTGATGGATCGCGCCGCTCCCTTCACCCGCATCGTGGCCGGGGTGACACCCCACTTCGTGACCCGCCAGATCTTCGCGGGCGCAGGGAAGGTCGGCGCAGAGACCTCGTTCCACGACGGAGAGCGGGTGGAGTTCCAGCTGTCCCAGCGTGCGGAGTTCTTCGAGGAGGAGGTGGGTCTCGAGACCACCTTGAAGCGGCCCATCGTCAACACCCGGGACGAGCCGCACGCCGATCCACGTCGCTACCGGAGGTTGCACGTCATCGTGGGTGACGCCAACCTCGCCGAGGTGGCCACCTTCTTGAAGGTGGGGACCACCTCGTTGGTGCTGGCCATGATCGAGGACGACGTGCGGGGAAGCCGGAGCCTTGTCCTGGCCGATCCGGTGACCGCCATGCACCAAGTGGCCCTCGATCGCACCTTCACCCGGCCGCTCACCATGGCCGACGGGTCGACCGCGACGGCGCTCGGCATCCAGTGGGAGTTCTACTCGCTGGCCCGGAAGTACGCCGATGACCAGGGGTTGGAGTGCATGGGTCCCGAGGGCGTCGGCGAAGAGGTGCTCGTGCGGTGGGAGCATGTCCTCAACGGGCTGGAGACAGATCCGATGTCGCTGGCCCGCCAGCTCGACTGGGTGGCCAAGCTGCAGCTGATCGAGGCATACCGTGAGCGGCACGGCTGTGGCTGGGACGACCACCGACTGGCCGCGCTCGACCTCCAGTATCACGACCTCCGTCCCTCGCGTTCGCTGTTCGCCAGGTTGGACACCGAGCGCATCGTCGACGAGGAGGCGGTGGTTGCAGCGGTCACCGAGCCGCCCCGGGGCACCCGCGCCTGGTTCCGGGGTCAGTGCCTCAGGAAATGGCCCTCGGCAGTGGTCACGGCCAACTGGGATTCACTCGTCTTCGACCTGGGCGCCGACCCGTTGCGGCGCGTCCCTATGATGGACCCCCTGAAGGGAACGGCCGAACATGTCGAAGAACTACTGGACGCTTGTGCGAGTCCGTCCGAGTTGTTGGACCGACTGACCAGCTAGGGAGAGCAGTGATGGCAGAACGAGAACAGAAGAAGAAGACCGCGCCCGACCGTGTCGAGGAGGTCGTCGCTGACGTCCCGGCGTCCTCGGGCACCGGCGACAAGCTGAAGGCCGAGCTCGACGATCTCCTCGACGAGATCGATGAGGTCCTCGAGGACAACGCCGAGGAGTTCGTGCGGAACTACGTGCAGAAGGGTGGGGAGTAGTACCGGTGACCCTGCCGCTCTTTTCGACCACAGAAGACCCCGGTCCTGATTTCGCCGGGCTGATCCGCCGTCTGAAGGTGCCCGGACCGTCGCCGACGGCCGCCACCATGTCGGCTGGGACCGCCGCGGAGGACCGGTTCCGTCACGGCACCACGGTTGCCGCGCTCCGGTACGCCGACGGCGTGGTGATGGCCGGCGATCGGCGGGCCACCGAGGGCCATGCCATCGCCCACCGCTCGATGGAGAAGGTCTTCCCCGCCGACCGGTTCTCGGCCGTGGCCATCGCCGGTGCAGCCGGTCCGGCCGTGGAGATGGTGCGTCTGTTCCAGACCCAGCTCGAGCACTACGAGAAGGTCGAAGGGGTGGTCCTCAGCCTCGAGGGAAAGGCCAACCAGCTGAGCCAGATGGTGCGGGAGCACCTGCCCATGGCCATGCAGGGCCTGGCCGTCGTGCCGCTGTTTGCCGGCTTCGACCTGACTCGGGGAACCGGCCGGATCTTCACCTACGACGTGACCGGCGGGCACTACGAGGAGACCGAGTACAACGCCACCGGTTCGGGTGGACGTGACGCGCGGACCACCATCAAGCTCGGCTACCGGGTGGGATTGGCACGGGACGAGGCGGTGGAGCTGTCGATCGAAGCGCTCTACGAGGCTGCTGACGAGGACTCGGCGACCGGCGGCCCCGATCTGATCAGGGGCATCTATCCGCTGGTGGCCACGGTCACCGCCGACGGATTCCTGTCTGTGCCGGAGGACGAGGTGGCCGAGCGGTTCGCCGCACTCATCGAACGCCGTCGAGCCGAGGGTCGCCAGCCATGACCATGCCCTACTACGTGGCGCCCGAACAGGTCATGAAGGATCGGGCCGAGTATGCCCAAAAGGGCATCGCCCGAGGTCGGTCGCTGGTGGCGACAACCTACGACCTCGGCATCGCTATCGTGGCGGACAACCCGTCACGGTCCCTTCACAAGATCAGTGAGATCTACGACCGGATCGCCTTCGCCGGCGTGGGCAAGTACAACGAGTTCGACCAGCTGCGGGTGTCGGGGATCCGGCACGCCGACACCAAGGGATATGCCTACAGCCGCGAGGACGTCGAAGCGCGGTCACTGGCCAATCTCTACGCGCAGTACCTCGGACAGGTCTTCACCCACGAGATGAAGCCCCTGGAGGTCGAGATCCTGGTGGCGGAGTTGGGAACCGAGCTGCGCCCGCCGCAGATGTACCACATCGCCTACGAGGGAACGATCACCGACGAGGACCGCTACGCCGTCCTGGGAGGCGAGACCGAAACCATCGCCCAGCGCCTCGAGCAGGAGTGGACGAGTGGGTGGTCGCTGGCCGACGCCCTTCGTTCGGCAGTGGGTGCCCTTGCCGGTTCCGACCGGACCCTCGGAGGACCCGATCTCGAAGTGGCTGTACTGGCCGAGGGCAACGGTCGCCGTTCATTCCGGCGACTTGTCGACGGCGAACTGGAGGCACTGCTCGGCTGAGCCGGGCGGTGATGATCGGGCGGGTACGTAGCGATCGGCCGTCCTCACGGTACCGTGAGGGAGATGGACAAGCGGATCTACGGCTTGGAGAACGAATACGGTGTCACCTGTACTCTGCGCGGGCAGCGGCGGCTGAGCCCCGACGAGGTGGCCCGCTACCTGTTCCGCCGGGTGGTGAGCTGGGGTCGATCCTCCAACGTCTTCCTCGAGAACGGGGCCCGTCTCTACCTCGACGTGGGCAGCCATCCGGAGTACGCGACCCCCGAGTGCGATGACGTCGCCGAGCTGGTCGCCCACGACAAGGCGGGGGAGTGGATCCTCTCCTCGTTGGTCGAGGGGGCCGAGGCCCGGCTGCGCGAGGAGGGCATCCGCGGGGACATCTACCTGTTCAAGAACAATACCGACTCGGCCGGCAATTCCTACGGCTGCCACGAGAACTACCTCACCAGTCGGCGCGACGACTTCACCCACTACACCGAGGTGCTGATCCCCTTTCTGGTCAGCCGGCAGGTCTATGCGGGAGCGGGCAAGGTGCTCCAGACCGCACGGGGCGCGGTGTTCTGCCTGAGCCAGCGGGCCGAGCACATCTGGGAAGGGGTGTCCTCGGCCACCACCAGGAGCCGGCCCATCATCAACACCCGCGACGAGCCCCACGCCGATGCCGAAAAGTACCGCCGGCTGCACGTCATCGTCGGCGATTCCAACATGAGCGAGTACGCCACGTTCCTGAAAGTCGGCGCCACCAGCATCGTCCTTCGGATGCTGGAGGACCCCTCGACGGTCATGCGTGACCTGACTCTCGAGAACCCGATCCGGGCCATCCGCGAGATCAGCCACGACATCACCTGCCGGCGCCCGGTCAGGCTGGCCAACGGGCGTGAGATGAGCGCGCTGGACCTCCAAGGTGAGTACCTCCAGCGGGCCATCCGCTATCGCGATCGACAGGGCCTCTCCGCCCAGGAGGACCGGGCTCTCGACATGTGGGAGCACTGTCTCAAGGGGTTGGAGTCGGACCCTCTCTCCCTGCACCGAGAGTGCGACTGGGTGGCCAAGTATCGCCTCATCGATCGTTACCGCGATCGTCACGACCTGCCACTCCACAGCCCCACGGTGGCGCTCCTCGACCTGCAATATCACGACGTGGACCGCTCCCGCGGTCTCTACTACCGCCTGCAGCGCCACGACCAGTTGGACCGGATCTGCGACGACGTGGACATCGTCACCGCCATGTCGACGCCACCGCAGACCACGCGGGCCCGCCTGCGCGGCGAGTTCGTGAAGCGGGCCAAGGAGCGCCGGCGTGACTTCACCGTCGACTGGGTCCATCTCAAGCTGAACGACCAGGCCCAGCGCACCGTGCTGCTGAAAGACCCGTTCAAGTCGAAGGACGAGCGGGTCGACAAGCTCATCGCCGGGCTGTGATCGCCCGATGGTGGGGCAAGGGCCGAGCGCTGCCCTGCGCTCGACCACTCCCTCGGTGCGGTAGCGTCCCCTGATCGTGACCAATGAAACCACCGGCGCGTCGCTGCTGTCCGCCGCCTCTGGTCCACCGCCCGATGACGGCGGCGAGGGGGAGATGAGCGACGAGCGGTCGAGGGGCGTCGGCTACCGGGCGGTCATCGAATGGGCGATCATCCTGATGGCCGTGCTCGTGTGCACCGTCGTGCTGCGCACCTACGTCGTCCAGTCCTTCTACATCCCGTCGCCGTCGATGACGCCCACCCTGCAGGTGGGCGACCGGATCATCGTCAACAAGCTCAGCTACCAACTCCATGCGGTGCACAGAGGGGACATCGTCGTGTTCGCCCGGCCGCCGCTGGAGGATCAGGCCTACGCCGACCTGGTCAAACGTGTGATCGGGCTCCCTGGTGAGACGATCTCCTCGCAAAGCGGGCACGTCTATATCGACGGCACGCGGCTGGCCGAACCCTGGCTCCCGCCCGGCCTCGACAGCTTCACCGGAGCCCTCCCCTCTGATGCCAACCAGCAGTTCAACCTGCCCGGGCCGATCAAGATCCCGGCCGGCGAGTACTTCGTGATGGGGGACAACCGGATGAACTCGGAGGACAGCAGGTTCTTCGGTCCTATCCCCAAATCGCTGATCGTGGGACGTGCCGTGGCGGTCGTGTGGCCGTTCGGGCACGTGAAGGGCCTGTAGGAGTCCCTCCGCTTCCCGTGGGTTAGCGTCGAACTCCGGTGGATCCCGACCTGAAGCGAAGCCCCATCGGGGTCACCGACCACAAGGCTCGAGGATGACCGGGCCGATATCGGGGGCCAGGTGGCGGCGGCGGGTGTTCGAATGGCTGGCCGTGCTGGGGATCGCCGTGCTGCTGGCCGTCTGCGTCCGGAACTACGTGGCGCAGATGTTCTCCATCCCGTCGGGTTCGATGCTCCCCACCCTCCAGATCGGTGACCGGATCATGGTCGACAAGGTGACCTTCCACCTTCACGGTGTACGACGTGGTGACATCGTGGTGTTCACCCGGCCGCCTCTGGAACAGGCGTCCTATGCCGACCTGGTCAAGCGGGTTGTCGGGCTCCCGGGTGAAACCGTCTCCTCGGTCGACGGCCGTGTGCGCATCGACGGCAGGCCCCTGGTCGAACCGTGGCTGGCGACTCCCCAGCCGGTGACCACACCCAGCCGGCTTCCTGACGGGTTCAGCCTCAATCACCCCTTCACCGTGCCTGCAGGCGAGTACTTCGTGATGGGCGACAACCGCACCGACTCGGAGGACAGCCGCTACTTCGGTCCCATCCCGGGGAAGCTCATCGTGGGGACGATGGCCATCAAGGTCTGGCCGCTCGACGCTGTGATGTGGCTGCTGATCCTGACCACGGTCACCGCCGGGGTGCTCGTGGCGGTGCTGGCCGCGCTGGCCGCGCTGCGCGGC
The DNA here is from genome assembly GCA_017883135.1 of Acidimicrobiales bacterium. GTDB lineage: Bacteria > Actinomycetota > Acidimicrobiia > Acidimicrobiales > RAAP-2 > Bog-756. The sequence goes on along the minus strand of JADGOE010000024.1, from coordinate 11,989 downwards.
GCCCGGCCCTCCACCCAGGAGGGTGACCAGCGCCACGAGGGACACGCTGGTTCCGACTAGCCGGCGGTGTGGGCACGGAGGGGCGGATCTGAGTGGGAGCAAGGGGGGAGCGGGACTCCGCCCGGCCCCTGCCCCGGTACACTCGTCGACGTGCCATTTCTCAGCCCGGCGAAGCTGCTGGTCATCCTGGTGGTGGCCCTCATCGTGCTCGGCCCGGACAAGCTGCCCAAAGTGGCCAGGCAGATCGGCGGCCTGTGGGGCGATTTCCGCAAGTTGCGCGAGCGCCTCGAGACCGAGGTGCGGGGCAACTTCCCTGAGCTGCCTTCTTCCGAGGTCATCTCCCAGGCGGTACGATCGCCGCTCGCCTTCCTCGACAACCTGGCCGACTCCCACAGTGCGGAGAACGGCGCTACCCCGTCGGCAGTGAGCGGACACGAGACTCCCGAGGTCCGAGGTGACGCGGTACAGCCATCGGGCGGCACCAACCGGCCCGCAGCAACGGTGCGGGCCGCAGAAGAGCTGTCCATCCCCCGGATCTCGATCACCGACCCGGGCGGCATCGTCCATCAGGTCCGATCCAACGGTCGAGCCGTCCCGGATGACCCCGGGATGAACTGACCGGTCGGAACCCATGGCCATCTCACTGAAGCGTCGTAGCGAAGCCCGGCCCGAGCCGGACTCGATGACGCTGGTCGAACACCTGACCGAACTCCGCCGCCGGGTGGTGGTCTGCGCCGTAACCTTCGCGGTCACCGCCACGGTCTCCTTCCTCCTCTACAACTGGATCCTTGTACTGCTGAAGCATCCCTACTGCCAGGTGGAACCACACCACTGCGGCTTCTACATCACGGGACCGTTGGACGGCCTGGCCCTGCGGATCAAGATCGCCGCGTACGGCGGACTGTTCCTCGCCTCCCCGGTGCTGCTCTGGGAGCTCTGGCGGTTCATCACACCCGGGTTGAACCCCAAGGAGAAGAAGTACGCGATCCCCTTCATCGTGGCTTCGATCTTGTTGTTCGCTCTGGGGTGCGTCGTCGCGTTCTTGACCTTTCCCCATGCGTTGAACTTCCTCGGCACCATCGGTGGCCCGAGCCTGACCCAGATCCTCGATCCCACCAAGTACCTCAGCCTCATCGTGTTGCTGATGACGGTCTTCGGCGTCACCTTCGAGTTCCCGGTGCTGCTGGTCTCGTTGGAGGTCGCAGGGGTGCTGACGCCCAAACAGCTCTCCTCGTGGAGGCGATGGGCCATCGTCCTCATCGTCGTGGTGGCCGGGGTGGTGACTCCGAGCTCGGACCCGTTTTCGATGATGGCGATGGCCATTCCGCTCTACCTCTTCTACGAACTTTCGATCATCGTCGGGAAGCTCATCCGCCGATGACCCCCGGGCGTCCCACGGGCCCCGCCCGGGACGCCGCTGCACTGGAGGGGGACGACTTCCGGGGTCGTTTCGAGCGCGGGCTCGGGTTCCGCCCTGACGGATTCCAGCACCAGGCCATGGATGCCCTCGACCGGGGTGAGTCGGTGCTGGTGTCGGCGCCCACCGGGTCGGGGAAGACGCTGATCGCCGAGTACGCCGCGGCGCGGGCGCTCGAGTCGGGCGGAAAGGCGTTCTACACCACGCCGATCAAGGCGCTGTCCAACCAGAAGTTCGCCGAGCTATCGGCCCGGTACGGGGAGGGACGGGTCGGACTGCTGACCGGCGACGTGTCCTACCAGCCCCATGCGGGGATCGTGGTCATGACCACCGAGGTCCTTCGCAACATGCTCTTTGCCCGCTCCTCCACCCTCGACAGGCTGGAAGTGGTGGTACTCGACGAGGTCCACTACCTCCAGGACCCCTATCGGGGCTCGGTGTGGGAGGAGGTGCTCGTCCTCACACCTGCGGGGGTCACCTTCGTGAGCCTGTCGGCCACGGTCAGCAATGCCGTCGATTTCGGGGCGTGGCTCACCTCGGTCCGCGGACCGACCACGGTGGTGGTGGAGACCCACCGGCCGGTGACGCTGCACCACCACTTCGCGGTGGCCGAGCGGGGTCGTGACGGGCTTACCGTGTTGCCGCTGCTCGGGAACGGCAAGGCCAACCCGGACGGCATCGCCCTGGACGACCGCCGGCGGCGCAATCCCCGCCACCGGTATCGGACCCCCCGGAGGACCGAGGTCGTGGAGTATCTGGCGTCGGCGGGAATGCTGCCTGCCATCACCTTCATCTTCTCGCGAGCGGCGTGTGACGATGCCACCCGCCAGTGCTTACAGGACGGCGTGCGGCTGACGACACCCGACGAGCGGGCACGTATCCGCCACCTCACCGAGGCCGCCGTCGACCGGTTGGACGACGACGATCTGGGGACCCTGGGGTACGGACCGTGGTCGGCGGCTCTCGAGGCAGGCGTCGCCCCGCACCACGCCGGACTGGTGCCGGCATTCCGCCAGGCAGTCGAGCGGTGCTTCTCCGAGGGACTGTTGAAGGTGGTGTTCGCCACCGAAACTCTGGCGCTCGGGATCAACATGCCCGCCCGCACCGTGGTGGTGGAACGCTTCGCCAAGTTCCGCGGTGCCGACACTTCTGCGCTCACCTCGGGGGAGTACCAGCAGCTGACCGGCCGAGCTGGACGGCGAGGCATCGACACGGTCGGGCACGCCTTCGTCCTGTGGTCGGCGGCCTCCCCGTTCGGCCTGGTGGCCCGGACCGCCCTCGCTCCACCGCCGGACCTGCTGTCGTCGTTCCATCCGACCTACAATCTGGCGGTCAACCTGGTGCGCCGGTGGTCACGCAAGGAGGCACACGGCCTGCTGGCGGCCTCGTACGGGCAGTGGCAGGCACCTGCCGACTCGGAGTCGTTGCCCGCCTTGCTGGACCGGCGCCTGGCCATCCTCGAGACGCGCGGGTTCCTCGACGGATGGGGGCTGACCGATGCCGGCCACGCCCTCGCGGGCATCTACCACGAGTCGGACCTACTGGTCGCCGAGGCCCTCCGGGGTGGACTGTTCGACGGGCTCGATCCCGCATCGTTGGCCGGGGTCGCCTCTGCGCTGACCTTCGAGGCTCGCCGGGCCGCAGAGGACGCCGTCGAACCGCGCAGCAAGTTGGTGGTCGAGCGGCTGGTTCGCCTGGGTGCCATGGCCGACGAGCTCCGGGCCGACGAGCGCCGTGTCGGGCTGCGTCGGACCCGGCGGCCCGACGCGGGCCTGGCCCGGTCGGTGATCGGGTGGGCCAAGGGAGCCACCCTCGGCACGGTGCTGAGGGACGCCGAGGTGGCGCCCGGCGACTTCGTCCGCAACATTCGCCAGTTGATCGACCTGGTGCGCCAGTTGGCCCAGGTGGCGACCGAGCCCGATACCCGCGAGGCGGCCCATCTGGCGGTTGCCCTGCTCAAGCGGGGCGTTGTGGGAGCAGACGACCCGGCGGCACTGGGGTCCCCCACTGACCCTCTGGTGCCGTCCTAGTGTGATCGGGGCATGTTCCCCTACGCCGTGGAAACCTTCAGCGCTGAAGAGGAGGACATCCTCCGCCGCTACGTGACCAATCTCGATCGGCCGGTGTTTGCCCTGGTCAATCTGCCGGAGGTGGTCAAGGGCGCCCTCTTTGCCCGGTACTCCCGTTCGCCGAAGAGCCTGCGCCGGCTGTTCATCGACGAATTCGTTGGCGAGCTCGACATCAGCGGCGACGCCACGGTCGACGCCACCGTCGGGATGAAGCGGGCGGTCGAGCTCTACGAGAAGGTCTTCTTGGAGTACGGAGACGACTCGGTGGCGCAGCTGGGTGGGGTGCACCTGGCATGCGAACAGGCGTCCAACGTCCTGACCAAGGTCCTCGAGTGGGGGAGGCTGATGGCCTACCTCGAGCAGTCGACCCGCTACATCGCCTACAACCAGCGGCTCACCACCGGCCACTATCGCTACTACCGCGGACCGGGCCTGCTCGATTCACCGCTCGGGGCCCGCTATGTCGGCGACATGGACCGGATGTTCGACACCTACGGCGAACTGCTCGACGAGGCGAAGGCGTGGCTGGCGGTCCGCCACCCGCGCCGGGCGGGGGACTCCGACTTCATCCACCGCCAGGCAGTGCAGGCCAAGGCCCTGGATGCCCTGAGAGGCCTGCTGCCGGCCGGCTCCCTCTCCAATGTGGGCATCTACGGCACCGGGCAGTCCTACGAGATGCTGCTCCTGCGGATGCGGTCGCACCCGCTGCCCGAAGCCCGAGAGTACGCCGGCATGATGCTGGAGGAGCTCCGCAAGGTGATCCCCTCCTTCCTCCAGCGGGTCGACCGACCCGACCGGGGCGGCGCGTGGTCGGAGTACCTCCTCCGGACCCGTGAGGACACGGGCCGGTTGGTGGGGGAGCTGTTCCCCGATCTGGTGGCCCCGGCCGACCAGCTGGCCGTCGGGCCGTCGGGCCGACCCTCGGTGGACCTTGTCGACTTCGATCCCGAGGGCGAGGAGAAGGTGATCGCCGCCATCTGCGCGCCGCTCACCGACCGCTCGGAGGAGGAGGTCCTCGGACGGGTGCACCTCCTCGGCGCCGAGGAGCGGCGATCGCTGCTGCGCGCCTATGTCGGCGAGCGTGCCAATCGGCGTCACCGGCCGGGTCGGGCTTTCGAACGCACCGGGTACCGTTTCGACGTGGTCACCGACTATGGCGCCTTCCGCGATCTCCAGCGCCACCGTATGCTGACCATCGAGTGGCAGGCACTCGGCACCACCTTGGGGTACGACGTGCCCGAGGTGGTCCAAGAGGCCGGTCTCGAGGCGCGGTACGTGGCGTCGCTGGAGCGGTCAAGGGAACTGTGCGAGGCCCTGAGCGCCCCCTTCCCGGTGGAGTCGGCCTATGCGGTTGCCCTCGCCTACCGCATCCGGTACTCGATGCAGATGAATGCTCGTGAGGCTATGCATCTGCTCGAGCTCCGCTCGGGTTCGCAAGGTCATCCCAGCTACCGCTGGGTGGCCCACGAGATGCACCGGCTGATCGCAGATCGGGCCGGTCACCACCTGTTGGCGGACGCGATGTCGCACGTGGAATTCGGTTCGGAGGACCTCGAGCGGCTCGACGCGGAGCGGCGCGCCGAGGGGCGGCGGAATTCGATGTCCGCCGCGGGAAATCCTGTAAGTCCCTGACCTGGGCAGTTAGAAGAAACCCCAGGTGGAAGGCGATGAGTTGCACTTGACGACACACCGTGTCCGTGGCCTATCGTTCGCCCAGTCCCAGTCGCCCCGCAGGGCGTGCCACGTGATGGTTCATCAGGTGGCGCACCTTGAGGGGGGGACGCTGTGAGAGGCGGAGGGAGGCCCAGGGGATTGAGTAGAAAACATTCCCCCGAGACCGGCGGTGCAAACCGAAGGTAATGGGGAAATGGTGCCAAAGACCCCCTGGGTCCGACCGCCTGCCTGTCGGTTGCCCACAGCATGCTCGCCAGGCGAACGGCGTAGTCCCGCATAGGTCCCGGTCGGTTCCCACCGACATTCTCCCTCGGGGGGCGGGCCACGCCGGGTACGGCGGTCTCCCCGAGGAGACGCCTTCGCAGCATCGAACCGGCGGCCCCGTGTGAACGATATGGGTGCTGGACCGTCTATGCTCCCGCCCAACTCACCACTGAAAGACCGAGATGCCACAAGAACTCGACGAAGTCGAAGGACCTGATGAACTGATCGAGGAGGATCTCGATGAGTTGGCGGACGACGACGACCTGATTGCCGAAGATGCTCTCGTGCTCCCCGACGACGATGATGATGAGGTAGCAGCTGTCGTCGTCGATGAGGAACTTCCCGATGTCGGTGCCAAGGTGCCGGCCAAGGCCGCCGCCACTGAAGAACCCGACGAGGACGAGGAAGAAGAGCCCGACGACGAAGATGTCGAGGCCAGCCTGGACACCATCCTGAAGGAACGGTTGGTCGTCGAGGAGGTCGAGCCCGACGAGGACACGCCAGAGCCCGAGGACCGGAGTGGCGACGGCGTGGAGCGGGTGCTCCCGAAGCAGCCCGGCGAGTTCGTCTGCCGATCCTGCTTTTTGGTCAAGCACCCCAATCAGCTGGCGGACCGGAAGAAGATGCTCTGCCGCGACTGCGTATGACAGGAGCCGACCATGGCCGTTCCGCACGACGATGAAGCCCAGGACACCCCGCTGAGCGAGCGGTTGTTAGACATCTTCGTGTTCCTACCCGCCGGGCTCATGGCGTCGGCGGTGGACGAGTTCCCCAAGCTGGCTGCCCGTGGGAGGGAACACCTGGGGGTGCGGGTGTCGTCGGCCCGGGCGGTGGGGAAGTTCGCGGTCAAGGCCGGACAGAGCGAGTTTCGGCGCCGATCGGCAGCGTTGCGACGACGCGATCAGGGCACTTCGGAGGTCCTTGGGGATCAGGAGCCCGAAGCACCGGCCGGCCGGCCGCTCTCCGACCGGGGGCCGAGGGCGGCCGAGGCCCACCAGGCAGCGAAGTCCGACTCGAGGGCGTCCTCGGTGAAAGTGCCGTTTTCCGCTGCGCCGGCTCCGGCAACCAGCAACGGTCACATCCCGGCTGCATCGACACTTGCCATACCCGGATTCGACTCGCTGTCCGCCTCCCAAGTGGTCCAGCGCCTCGACGGGCTGAATCGCCAGGAGCTGGTGTCGGTGCGAGCCTACGAAGCGTGCACCCGGGGACGCCGGACGATCATCAGCCGAGTCGATCAACTGCTCGACGAGCGGTCGTAGTCCGGTCGCGGTCGGCCCGTCGAGCGGGGGAGGGCACATGGAGGCAGTCCGGGCGGCACGCGCGGCCGACGCCGAGCGGATCTGCGAGCTGGCCGGAGAGTTCGTGGATGCGATGGGATCCCGACGCGGGGCCGCGCTCGTGGTGGGCCCGGATCGGGACGGGATGGCTCGGATCGACGGACCTGGCGATGTGGCATCGGCACTTGGCGACCCCAGCCGGCTCGCCCTGGTCGGCACCCTCGATGAGATTGTCGTCGGCTTCGCCCTGTGTCACCTCGAAGAGTCCGAAGGTGGCGGGTGCCGCGGCGTACTCGACGCCTGCTATGTCGAGCCCGAGGGCCGGGTGTTGGGGCTCGGGCGGATGCTGATCGACCAGACACTCGTCTGGTGTACCGACCGCGGTTGCAGCGGCATCGACGGCTTTGCCTTCCCGGGGGACAGGGAGGCGAAGAACTTCTTCGAATCGGCGGGGTTCAAAGCGCGACTGTTGGTCATGCACCGCGACATCGAGTGAATGGCCGACCACGTCGCGATAGCGGGCCCCCATCGACTTGATGGTCGTCGGCCACCATGTGCGGCCGACGGGCGGTTAGGAAGCTCGGCGTCCCTGGGACGTTCGGGCGGGCACCGGGCGCCGGGGCCCCGGCGGCGGGGGGATTGGGATTCCCATCAGCCGGGCCAGCTCGGGAACGTATCCGGAGGCCTTGCGGGCCTCCGCCAGCAGCGACTCGTCGGCCTCAGCGGGCAGTCCCCGGGGCTTGACGGTCCGGCGCACCGGCGATTCGACTACGACCTTCAACAGTGCAAGCCACTCGTCGGGCGAGATCTCCGCGGACATGGCCTGTCCTGCGGCTTCCGCCAGTCGGACGGCCAGCTCGGCGGACAGCCGGGCGGAAGGCTCCGGGGGCCGAATGGAAGCCCGAACCGCGTCGACCACTCGGCCTTCGTCGAGGGAGGTCGTGATCCGTTCGACCCACCGCTCGCGCAGGGCAGTGACCCGCTGATCGAGAGACGTCCGCAAGGCAGCCGACAGCTCGGTGCCCTCTGCATCGAGCATCACCGTCGATGCAGAAGCCACGATGGAACGAAGCTCGCGCAGGGGGATGTCCTTGCCGCCGGTGCGGGCTACCGAGGCGCGGTCCTTCCAGGTGGCCAGATTGATCGTGGGGCGCAACTGCTCGGCCAGGGCCAGCAACGGGCCCGGTGTGACCTCGGGCCGGCCCTCGGCGCGGGCACGCGTGTTCTGCTCCTCGATGGCCTGGCGGACGGCGGGGATACCCCCGCGCAGGAGCTGTTCGGCAACAGGGAGCTGTTCGGGCTTCAGCGTGGCCAGGGCGGCATTGCGGTAGGTGGTCGACGGGGCCGGGCGACGTGGGTTGTCGCGCCCTCCAGACTCGCGGCCTCCCGGACGACCAGGACCGGTTCGGGTGCGGGTCGGCTTCGCATCCTCGGACGGACCACCGGTGGCGCCTCGGCTCTGTTGCCGGGCGTCGCGCCCGGGTCCTCGTTCGCCCCCCTCGGAGCGAGGTCGCCGCTCGGCCGGTCGTCGGGCCCCATCACGCGAACCTTCGGGCCGGTCATCGCGGCGCCGCTTGCCCTTCGACGCCAACACCACGTTGACATCGGGACCGCTCTGGGGTGTGCCGAGCACCTCGATCCTGTCGGCGCCGCGCGTATCGCCCTTCGTCTTCGGGGGAAGGAGTGCGGTCACCGTCGTCCCGTCCAGGGTGACCTCCACCTCGGCGCGCAGAACGGTGCCCACGCTGGCACCGACTGGGACGAGGTCGGCCCCTACCGTTCCACGGGGCTGCTTGGCACCGGCGGCGCGCCACGTCCACGTGGAGTCGCCGGTCTGGCTGGTGAGTTCAACTTCGATGCGATGGCTCATACCGGGCGACAGGCTACTGCCGCCCGGGACGTCGGCGGGACAACGACCGGGGTGGCAGGTCTAAGAAGGCGCTAAGAACCCTCTGAAATGCGGGTTTGTCGTCCGATCCTCGTCATACGATGACGGCGTACGGGGTGACATCTGTGGCACGCGTCGGAGGCCCGGTGGAGATGCGGGTGCCGCCCGGCCGGCATGACGACGTTCGAGGAGGCACGTGATGGAGCATTCCAAAGCCGACGGGACGACCCCGGTCGAGCCTGTGGTCCCTCCGGCCGCACCGGAATCCCCTCCACCGGCAACCGCTCCGGTGCCCCTCGGCCCGGCAACCACGGCTCCTGGCGAAGCGCCGGCGGCTGCAGAGCCGACCCAGGAGGTTGCCGTTCCCGGATCCGGCCCGACCGGAGAGGTTCCTTCGGTGACGCCACCCCCGAGTGCGCCGTTCCTGCCACCTCAATGGCGAGAGCCTGTCGCCAACCCGGTGCCGGATACCGGGGTGCCGGCTCCGGCACCTCCGTGGGGAGCCCAGCCCCCGATCGTGCCGGTGCTCACACCTACCGGATCCAGCTGGTCGCCGGACTTGTCGCCGCCACCGGCGCGCCCAGCCGAGGGGTCATCCGGTCGCCGGGCGCCGGGGTGGCTGTGGGCGGTCGTCTCGCTGGCGGCAGCGCTCCTCGGAGCGGTGATCGGCGGCGGGATCGTGGAGGCATCCAATCACCGTGCCTCCTCCACCACGGTGAAAGAGATCTCGGCCGGGCCGGCGCTGCTCAACGGGACAACCAATGTCGAGTCGGTGATCGCCAAGGTGCTGCCCGCGGTGGTGTCCATCGACGCCACGTCGCCGGCACCGTCCTCGCAGTCGATCTTCGGTGGGGGAGGTTCCGGCGGTGTGCAGGAAGACCAGGGCACCGGAATGATCATCACCTCGAACGGTGAGGTGGTGACCAACAACCACGTGATCGCCGGTGCTACGACGATCACGGTGACACTGTTCGGCAGCCTCAAGGCACTGCCGGCAACTCTGGTGGAGACCGATCCGACCAATGACGTGGCCCTGCTGCAGATCACCAACGCGTCGAACCTGCCCACGGTGGCCTACGGCAATTCGGACAACGTCCAGGTCGGGGACGCAGTGGTGGCAATCGGCAACGCGCTCGGCCTTTCGGCCGGAACGCCGACGGTCACACAGGGGATCATCTCGGCCAAAGGGCGCACGGTGCAGGCCAGTAATTCGACGGGCTCCGGCACCGAGACGCTGACCAACATGTTCCAGACCGATGCGGCCATCAATCCGGGCAACTCGGGGGGGCCGCTCGTGGACAGCTCGGGGAAGGTGATCGGCATGAACACCGCGGTGGCGGCCGGCGCCGATGGGACATCCCAGGCCCAGAACATCGGGTTTGCCATCCCAGCCAACAAGATCGGGCAGTTGCTTCCGTCCCTGCGCAACAAGTCGGTCCCCAACCCTGCGACATCGGGGAGCGCCTACCTCGGCGTGTCCCTCGAGACGTTGACCCCCCAGCTGCGTAGCCAGTACAACTTCGTTCCCACCCAGGGTGCGGTCGTACTGCAAGTGCAGAGCGGCTCGCCGGCCGAGGTGGCCGGGCTCCAGCAGGGCGATGTCATCACCTCCTTCGACGGGAAGGCGGTCACCAGTGCCGATCAGCTGGCCAGTGACATCCAGGGTGATCATCCCGGCAAGAGCGTCACCATCGGAATCTATCGCGGGCAGTCCCAGGAGACGGTGACTGCGACACTGGGGTCCGCCAGCCAGCAACAGAAGTCCAGCGGGGGCTGAGACCGCTCTGACCGATGTGGGTGCGGGAGGTGCCAGTTGGGTCCGCGGGCCTCTACGGTGGGTGGATGGACCGGCGGGGATGAGTTGGGAGTGACGGGTCAGGTAGGGCCGGGCGGTGCCAGCGACGACGAGTGGCTCGATCGGCTGGGAGCACCTCGGGCCGAACCGGCCCGCGACGGTACGGCACCCGACGATCGCACGCTGTCCAGGGTTCTCGCGACCGCCATGACCGTTCCCGACCATGGTGGTCTGAGGCCGTGGCGCTTCGCCGTCGTGTCCGGAGCGGGACGGGAACGCTTCGCCACTGCGCTGGTGGCAGGGCTCCACGAACTGCGCGGGCAGGATCTGCCGGAGGCAGTCGTGGCCAAAATGCACGGGAAGGCGTTTGCTGCACCCTGCGCAGTGGTGTTGATCTCCTCACCGGACACAGCCTCGAACGTGCCGGTATGGGAGCAAGTCATCTCCGCCTCCTGCACCGGATACGCGGTGGTGCTCGCGGCCACGGCGCTCGGCCTGGGAGCGGTGTGGAAGAGTGCCGCGGTGCTCGAGTCCGGCCCGGTGCGGTCCCTGTTCGAGCTGCAGCCGGACGAACGGCTGCTGGGCTGGGTGAACCTCGGGGATCCGGCCCCCTTGGGCCCGAGGGGGACCCGTCCGGAGAGGCCGGTGGATCTCGATGCTCTGGTCACCATCATCGTCGACGACAGCGGTCCGGCCGATCGATAGGTGACGGTCCGGTCGGTTGTGGGCGGCAGCGGGGGAGTGGCACCCCCGCCGGCAGCGACGATGACGGTTCAGCGGCCCCAGTGGGCCAACGGGGGCCCGAATCCGGCCTCGTCCGCACACGCACCGCACAGGTCCATCCGCCGGGCGCCTGGCCGGTCCGAAGCGGCGATTCTGCGCCATCCGTAGCGCCGAGCCTCCTCGAGGCAGGCAGACTCCGACCACCGAGGGGACGTACGTTGTCCGCACCTGCCGCAAGTGCGGAAGAAGGCTTCGCCGTCGCGGAGATCGTGGAACGTCGGATCGTCGGGGTCGTAGTCCATGGCGGCAGCTCCGCCCCCGAGGTTACCGGCGCCGCCGACGGCCGGCACGCGACGCGCTGTTGGCACCGGCCTTCGGGACTGCGTGCACTTCGGTGATTTCCGACCCCGTCGGCTGGCGGACGGATCACAACACCTGGATCTCCGTCGTCGCGCCCTAATATCGTCACCGTGACGAAACCACCCGACAGTGAACGGTGCGGCTGGTGTCATCGTCCAGTGGACCAATTGGGCGGTCCGGGACGACCCCGGAAGTTCTGCAGCGCCTCGCACCGGCAACGGGCCTACGAGGCCCGCCGGAGAGCCGACACGTTGAAGGTCCCATCGGGACAGCTCATTGTCGCCGAAACGGATCTCCAGAGGCTGCACGATCGGTTGTACCGCCTGGAAGCTGCCATCGACGATGTCACGGCCGATCTGGATCGGTCGTCAGGACCGAAGGCCTATCGACTGGCGTTCGAGCACCTCTACGATTCGGCGAAGGACCTGGTGGGGTTGGTGGTGGAGCCGGTCAGGCAGTGATCGACGGGCTCCCGGCATCTGCGAGGAAGCGCCGATAATGTATATTATGTCAAGTCGA
>JADGOE010000023.1 GCA_017883135.1 Acidimicrobiales bacterium | reverse complement strand
TACGCTTTTCGGCGTTCTCGAGACCTCGAAATGCCTTGACCAGGGACGATGTCACGCCGGACCCCCGAAAATGCCTACGAACTCAGTAATGCCGGCCAGTGCGGGAGCGTTGCTCGTCGCACTGATGGCCATGCCCGCGCAGGCAGGCGCAACCGCAGGGGCAGTACCGTCGGCCCACTCCGCCGACCACGGTTCGGCCCGCCAGGCCGGTCCTCACGTGATGCCCACGTTCAATCCCGGACCAGTGAGGGCCTCTGCTGTGGCGGGGGCCCACCTCACCTACTACGACGGTCCGGTGCTCTCCAACGTCAAGTCGGTCGACGTGAGCTACGGGCCCGGCACCTTCATCTCGACCGGACACCTCGGCGCCGCTGCCATCGGCAACTTCACCGGCCAGTACCTCGGCTCGGGGGTCATGGACTGGCTGAGCGAGTATGACACCAACGTCTCGGGTGGTACCCACCAACTGATCGGACGGGGGACCTATGGCGGCAACGTCACCATCACGCCCTCCCCGGCCCGAAACGGTACGAGCATCACCGATGCACAGATCCAGTCCGAGCTGGCCGCTCAGATCACGGCCGGGGTGCTCCCGACGCCGGATGCCAACACCAGCTACGCACTCTTCTTCCGCCTCGGTCAGTCGATCTGCACCGGGGGCTCGTGCTCGCTGGTGTCGGGCGGGTTCTGCGCCTACCACGGGACGTTCAGCTACAACGGGGTCACCGCCACCTACCAGGTCATGCCCGACCTCACCGGTATTGCCGGATGCGGCGCCAGCACGGATCTGAACAACACCACCAGCGTGCTGTCACACGAGCTCGCCGAAACCATCACCGACCCCCAGGTCGGATTCGCCACCGTGTTCGGCCCGCCGCTCGGCTGGTACGACTCGGTCAATGGCGAGATCGGTGACATCTGTAACGCACAACAGGGCACGTTCGTCGGAACGGACGCGGTCACCTACACCCTTCAGACGCAGTTCAGCAACGTCTCCAACAACTGCATCGTCACCCGATCCGTGGCCAACGACTTCTCCATCGGGGCCGCACCCACCACCCTCAGCTTGGCCGCCGGTGGATCGGGCAGCTCGACGATCAGCACAGCGGTGGCATCAGGTGCGGCCGCCTCGGTCAGCCTGAGCGTCACCGGCGCCCCCGCCGGCGCGACCGCTGTGCCGACCCCGGCCTCGGTCACCGCGGGGACCAGCTCCGCGCTGACGGTCGCTGCCGGCACTGCATTACCCGGTTCGTACGTCCTCACCGTCACCGGCACCGAGGGCGCCTCCACTCACTCCGCCACGGTCGGCCTGACCATCACGCCGTTGACCCTCGCCATCACCACGACCTCGCTCGCTCCTGGTGTTGTGGGTTCGCCGTACTCCCAGGCCCTTGGCGCCCAAGGCGGCAACTCGCCGTACTCGTGGAAGTTGGTGGCGCACTCCGGGGTGCTGCCCAAGGGACTCACGCTCAACAAGAGCACCGGGGTGATCTCCGGTATGCCGAAGAAGGCGACGGGCGCCACGTTTACCATCGAGGTCCTCGACACGAAGGCCGCGACCAAGCCCCATGCGCGGAATACCGCCACAGCGGTGCTCACCATCACGGTCACATAGGGCCGCCCGGTACGCCGAAGACCGAGCTTCGGCGTACCGGTCTACCGCAACGCGAGCTGGCCCGGGACGATCGGTGCCGGCAGGGCCGTCTCACCCATCAGGTACAGGTCGACGGCCGCGGCCGCGGAGCGACCTTCGGCGATGGCCCACACGATGAGGCTCTGACCCCGGGTCATATCGCCGCAGACGAAGACCCCCTCCACATTGGTCGACCAGGAGGGGTCGGCGGCCACGCTCCCACGTGCGTCGAGTCGGAGACCCAACTCGGCCACGACCCCGGTTCGTTCGGCACCGAGGAATCCCATCGCCAGCAGGACCAGCTCGCAGGGCAGCTCGAACTCGGAGCCCTCCACCGCATGGAAGTGCGGCCTGCCGTCGTCGCCGTAGGCAACCTCGACCTGCTGTCCCCGCAGTGCGCGGACGTGGCCGGATCCGTCACCGAGGAACTCGGCGGTGGTCACGGAGAAGATCCGCTCACCACCCTCCTCGAGTGCGGAGGAGGTCCGGAGGACAAGTGGCCAGGTCGGCCAGGGGTTGTCTCCCGATCGGTCGGTCGGGGGCTCCGGCATGATCTCGAGCTGGTGGGCGCTGAGCGCTTCCTGTCGATGCGCGGTGCCCAGGCAGTCGGCTCCGGTATCGCCCCCGCCGATGATCACCACGTGCTTTCCCTGGGCAGAGATCGGAGAGGAAGGGAGTGCGCCCTCTCGAACCATGTTGGACGGCTTCAGGTAGTCCATAGCCCGGTGGATACCCGCCAGTTCACGGCCGGCGACCTCGAGGTCACGCGGCAAGGTCGCTCCCCCGGCCAGCACCACGGCGTCGTACTGCTCGACCAACGAATGAGCGCCGACCACCATTGCCTCCGGCGCCACCGCGAGGCTCACCTGGGGATCGTTCCCTCCCACCGAGACCCCGCACCGGAACTCGACGCCCTCCGCCTCCAGCTGGGCGAGGCGGCGATCGAGGACGGCCTTTCCCATCTTGAACTCGGGGATCCCGTATCGCAGGAGACCACCCGGCCGCTCCGCCCGCTCGAACACGGTCACGCCATGGCCGGCCCGTGCCAGCTGCTGGGCTGCCGCCAATCCCGAAGGCCCGGAGCCGACGATGGCCACCCGCTTGCCGCTGGCCGCGCTCGGGACCACCGGCCGGACCCATCCCTCCGACCAGGCCCGCTCGATGATCTCGTACTCGATCCGTTCGATGGCCACCGGATCGTCGTTGATGCCCAGCACGCAGGCGCCCTCGCACGGTGCCGGGCAGAGGCGGCCGGTGAACTCGGGGAAGTTGTTGGTCGCGTGCAGGCGCTCGACGGCCTCCGACCAGTCGTCCCGGTAGATCAGGTCGTTCCATTCGGGGATCAGGTTCCCCAGGGGGCAGGCCTCGTGGCAGAAGGGGATCCCGCAATCCATGCAGCGGGCTCCCTGCCGCTCGGCCGCCTCAACCGCAAAAGGCTCGTAGACCTCGTTCCAATCACGCAGGCGGACCGGCACCGGACGGCGGTGCGGCAGCTCACGCGGAAACTTCAAGAACCCCGAGATGTCACCCATGAGAAGCCTCCATGACCGCCTTGTCGACCGACCGGCCCTCTGCCACCGCCCGCTCGGTGGCCTCGAGGACACGGCGGTAGTCCCTCGGCATCACCTTGACGAACTGCTCGCACGCACCAGTCCAGTCGCCCAGGATCTGCTTGGCCACTTCGGATCCGGTCTCCTGGAGATGGAGGGTGACCCGATCCTTCAGCCACATGCGGTCGTCGGTCGACAGCGGCTCGAGGTCGACCATGTCGTGGTTGTAGACCCCGGCCAACCGGCCGTGTGGGTCGTGCACGTACGCGACACCGCCCGACATCCCGGCGCCGAAGTTGCGACCGGTCGGCCCGAGCACCACCACCCGGCCTCCGGTCATGTACTCGCACGCGTGGTCGCCGACGCCCTCGACCACGGCAATGGCCCCGGAGTTGCGGACGCAGAACCGCTCGCCGACCTGGCCGCGCAGGAAGACCTCGCCGGCGGTGGCACCGTAGAGGATCACGTTGCCTGCCACGATGTTGTCCTCGGCGGCGAACGGCGACTCCTCCGGGGGCCGCACGATGATCCTCGCGCCGGACAGCCCTTTGCCCAGGTAGTCGTTGGCATCCCCCAACAGGCGCATCGTCACCCCCCTCGGCATGAAGGCGCCGAAGCTCTGACCTGCCGACCCGCGAAAGGTCAGGTCGATGGTCCCGTCGGGCAAGCCGAGCCCTCCGTGGCGCCGGGTGATCTCGTAGCCCAACAGCGTGCCCACCGTACGATCGACGTTGGTCACTTCCACTTCCGCCGTGACCCGGGTCCCTGTATCGATGGCCGGCCGGCACGCATCGAGGAATGCGTGGTCGAGGGCGCGGTCGAGTCCGTGGTCCTGCTGGTTGATGCAGTGGCGCACCGCGCCTTCGGGCAACTCGGGCTGCACGAGGATCGGCGTGAGGTCGAGGCCGGAGGCCTTCCAGTGGGTAACCGCCTCGGCCGCATCGAGCAGGTCGACCCTGCCGATCGCCTCCTCGAGCGTGTGTAGGCCCAAGGCGGCCAGGTACTCGCGGACCTCCTCGGCGATGTACTCGAAGAAGGTCTCGACGAACTCTGGCGTTCCGGTGAAGCGGGCACGGAGCGTGGGGTTCTGGGTGGCGATGCCGACCGGGCAGGTGTCGAGGTGGCAGACCCGCATCATGATGCAGCCGGACACCACCAGTGGGGCAGTGGCGAAGCCGAACTCCTCGGCCCCGAGCAAGGCGCCGACGATGACGTCACGCCCGGTCTTCATCTGACCGTCCACCTGGACGACGATGCGGTCCCGCAGATCGTTGGCCATCAGGATCTGCTGGGTCTCGGCCAGGCCCAGCTCCCAGGGGATGCCGGCGTGCTTCTGCGAGGTCAACGGAGTCGCACCCGTGCCTCCGTCATGGCCTGAGATGAGCACCACGTCGGAGTGCGCCTTCGCCACGCCGGCAGCCACCGTCCCGACGCCGACTTCGGCCACCAGTTTGACGTGCACCCGGGCTTCAGGGTTGGCCGACTTGAGGTCGTGGATGAGCTGGGCGATGTCCTCGATCGAGTAGATGTCGTGGTGCGGGGGTGGCGAGATCAACCCGACCCCAGGGGTCGAGAACCTGGTCTTTGCGATCCACGGGTACACCTTGTGCCCCGGAAGCTGGCCGCCCTCGCCCGGCTTGGCACCTTGGGCGATCTTGATCTGGATGTCGTCGGCGTTGACCAGGTACTCCGATGTCACACCGAACCGGCCGGAGGCTACCTGCTTGATGGCGCTCCGGCGTAGGTCACCGTTGGCGTCCGGTGCGAACCGTTCCGGGTCCTCACCGCCCTCGCCGGTGTTGGACCGCCCACCCAGGCGATTCATCGCGATGGCCAGCGTCTCATGGGCCTCGGCCGAGATCGAGCCGTACGACATGGCCCCGGTCGAGAAGCGAGCCAGAATGGCCGATGCCGGCTCCACCTCGTCGATCGGGACCGGTGGGAGATCGCCCACCTTGAGACGCATCAAACCGCGCAGGGTGGCCAGGTGCGCCGACTGGTCGTCGACCGCCTTGGTGTACTCCTTGAACACCTTGTAGCGCTTCGTTCTGGCGGCGTGCTGCAGTTTGAACACGGTCTTGGGATTGAAGAGATGGATCTCACCCTCACGCCGCCACTGGTACTCCCCCCCCACCTCGCGCTCGCGGTGGGCCAGTTCGGCCGGGCGGTCGAAGTGTGCGGTCCGGTGCCGCAGGGCCACCTCGGAGGCCAACACGTCGAGACCGACTCCCTCGATGCGCGACACCGTACCGGTGAAGTACTCGTCGATCACCTCGGACGCCAGCCCGATCGCCTCGAACACTTGGGCACCGGTGTAGGAGGCCACCGTCGAGATGCCCATCTTCGACATGACCTTGACAATGCCCTTGGAGGCCGCCTTGATGTAGTTCTTCTGGGCCTGGCGAGGAGTCACGCCGGTCAGGAGGCCCGATGCGATCATGTCATCGATGCTCTCGAAGGCCAGGTACGGGTTGATCGCCGCGGCACCGAAGCCCTTGAGGAGGGCCATATGGTGGACCTCGCGTGCGTCGCCTGTCTCGACGACCAGCCCCACCTGGGTCCGCGTCTTCTCCCGCACCAGAAAGTGGTGCACGGCGGACACCATGAGCAGCGAGGGGATCGGGGCCAGCTCCGCGGTCGAGTTGCGATCCGAGAGCACGATGATGTCGGCACCGTCCTCGATGGCTCCACCCACCTGCTCCCGCACCTCGTCGATGGATGACCGAAGTGCCTCGCCGCCGCCGGCCACTTCGAACAGACCATCGATGGCGAAGGCCCGGAACCCAGGGGTTCTCCCGTCCTCGTTGACGTAGAGGAGCTTGGCCAGATCGTCGTTGTCGATGACCGGCATGGGCAGGACGATCTGGCGGCACGAATCCGCAGTCGGCTCGAGGAGGTTGGCCTCGGGGCCCACGGTGGACAGCAGCGAGGTCACCAACTCCTCGCGGATGGCATCCAGCGGCGGGTTGGTCACCTGGGCAAAGAGCTGGGTGAAGTAGTCGTACAGCAGCCGGGGTCGGTCGGACAGCACGGCGATGGCGGTGTCGGTACCCATCGATCCGATCGGTTCGGTCCCGGCCTTGGCCATGGGCTGGAGGATCAGGCGCAGCTCCTCGTTGGTGTAGCCGAACAGACGTTGGCGACCGACGACCGAGGCGTGCTGGGGAGTGAGCATGGTACGGGGTGGGAGATCGTCGAGATCGATCTGGCCGGCATCGAGCCACTCGATGTAGGGATGCTCCGCCGACAGCGAGTCCTTGATCTCGTCGTCGTCGATGATCCGGCCTGCAGCCGTGTCGACCAGGAACATCCGTCCGGGTTGGAGGCGTCCCTTGCGCACCACCTTCTCGGGCGGGACCTCGAGGACGCCCACCTCGCTGGCCAGTACCACCAGCCCGTCATCAGTCACCCAGTATCGGGCCGGACGAAGCCCGTTGCGGTCGAGGACGGCGCCAATCACGGTGCCATCGGTGAATGCGACGGCGGCCGGGCCGTCCCACGGCTCCATCAAAGATGCGTGGTAGCGGTAGAAGGCCCGTCGGGCCGGATCCATGGTCCGATGGTTCTCCCACGCCTCGGGGATCATCATCAAGACGGCGTGGTGCAATGGACGCCCACCCAGATGGAGGAGCTCGAGCACCTCGTCGAAGGAGGCCGAGTCACTGGCCGCCGGGGTCACGATGGGGAATGCCCGCTCGAGCCCGGGGATCAGCTCCGAGGCACAGAGCGCTTCCCGAGCCCGCATCCAGTTGCGGTTGCCGGCCAGGGTGTTGATCTCCCCGTTGTGCGCCACGTAGCGGTAGGGATGGGCCAGCGGCCACGAGGGGAAGGTATTGGTCGAGAAGCGCGAATGGACCAACGCCAACCCACTGGTGACGCGCCCATCGGACAGGTCGGGGAAGAACGCCGCTAGTTGATGGGAGGTGAGCATCCCTTTGTAGGTGATGGTGCGTGCGGAAAGTGACGCGAAGTAGCAGTTGTCGACCTGGTGCTCCGCCCTCTTGCGCAGCACGAAGGCCAGCCTGTCGACGGCGAGTGCCAGATCGCCTCCGCCGAGTCGGGTGTTCACCGCCGGCGCCACGAAGACCTGGTGCATCGAGGGGCGGCCGGCGTCAGAGATCGACCCCAGCCCGGCGTCGTCGACCGGCACCTCCCGCCATCCGAGGACGTCGAGCCCTTCCTCACCCGCCAGTTCCCCGATGGCGATGCGGGCCACTGCGGCCTCACCGGGATCCCTCGACAGGAAGGCCATCCCGGTGGCATAGCCGCCCGGGGACGGCAGGTCGAAGTCGACCTCCTCCCTGTAGAAGTCGTCCGGCACCTGGATCAGGATGCCCGCCCCGTCCCCGCTGTCCTCCTCACTGCCGGTGGCACCTCGGTGGGCCAGGTGCTCCAGTGCGGAGATGGCCTGACGCACCAGACCGTGGGAGCGGCGACCGCGGAGGTCGGCCACCAGGGCCACCCCGCAGGCATCGTGTTCGAATCGTGGGTCGTAGAGCCCGCCCGATGGCGGGCGGCGCACGCCTCCGCCAGTACTCCGGGGTGGAGTACGCGGGCGCACCCCGCCGGAAGCGCAGGCGTCGTCCATACCTTGGGATGTCGTCATCGGGTCGCTCCAACGAGGGAAGTGGATCTACCTGCCCGGGACGACGCTGGCCCATGCGCGGTCCGAAGATTGTACACGCCTCACGGCCCATTTCGTCGTGAGTCGGCCCGGTCCGGCCGGCCCCCGAGCGGGTGCGGCAGGCGTAGCATGGGCGGATGGCCATCGATCCGCCCGGCGACGTGATCGTGGTGGGGGGCGGGATCATCGGGCTCGCCATCGCCTTCAAGGCGGCCACGGCCGGCATGGCGGTCGCGGTGGTCGACCCCAGCCCCGGCCGCGGTTCCACCTGGGCAGCGGCAGGCATGCTCGCACCGGCGGCAGAGGCCCACTTCGGCGAGGCTCCCCTCACCGCCCTCAGCCTCCACGCAGCTCGCGCGTGGCCCGCATTCGCCCGGCAGCTCGAAGAGGCATCAGGCCGGCCGGTGCACTACGAGGCGCAGGGGACCCTACTGGTCGCCGTCGATCCATCGGACCGCGCCTCCACTGACAACGTGCTCCGGTTCCAGCTGGAGCTGGGCCTCGCTGCCCGACGGCTGTCGGCTATCGAGTGCCGGGAGTCGGAGCCACTGTTGGCCCCCGGCATCCGAGGGGGGGCCGAACTCGCAGAGGACCACCAGGTGGACAACCGGAGCACCGTCGAAGCGCTGCTGGCGGCCTGCCTCGACAATGGGGTGTCGTTCGTCGACGATGAGGCTTCCAACGTGCGCATGGACGGGCGCCGGGTCAGCGGAGTCGAGCTCCGGGGCGGCAGCGCCCGTGCCGCCGGTGCCGTCGTCGTGGCCGCCGGCTGCCAATCGGGCCAGGTCGGGGGCGTCCCCGATTCGATGCGCCCGCCCGTCCGGCCGGTCAAAGGCCTCACCCTCCGGTTGCGGGCCAACGACGGCGGTCCCAGGTTGCGACGGACGGTGCGGGGTCTGGTCCACGGGCGGAGCTGCTACCTGGTACCTCGCCGGGACGGCACCGTCGTGGTGGGAGCGAAGGTCGAGGAGAAGGGCTTCGACCTGGCCGTCCAGGTCGGCTCCGTCGCGGACCTGCTCGACGATGCCAGAAGACTGGTGCCGGCGGTCGACGAGTACGAGCTGGTCGAGACCACCCCGGGGTTGCGGCCCGGTTCGCCCGACAACGCACCGATCGTGGGAGCGACGGGCATCCCCGGACTCATCTTGGCCACCGGGCACTACCGAAACGGCATTCTGCTGGCTCCGGTCACCGCTGACGAGGTGCTCCGGATTCTCCTCGACCAGGGGAGCCCGTCCGGATCAGAGGCATCGAACCCGGATGGTGCGACCGCCTCGGGTCGGGCGGGCCTGTTCGCCCGGTTCGGGCCCGAGCGATTCGGGCCCTCGGTGGATCGGTGAGCTCATGATGGGACCCATCCGGGTCAACGGGGCCCCGTGGGACGGCCCACCCGGCATGACGGTGGCCCACCTGGTCTCCCAGTACTGCCCCTCTCCACGGGGCATCGCCGTGGCCCGCAATGGCGAGGTGGTCCCGAGGAGCACCTGGGATCGGACGGAACTCGCCGCCGGCGACGAGATCGAGATCGTCACCGCTGCCGCGGGTGGATAGCCATACGGCCCCCACCCCGCTGACGCCCGTGACAGAAGTACCGTGGAATCCGATGACCGCAGACGCCACCTCCACCGCCACGTCGACAACGGACGCGTTCGCCATCGCAGGAACGCGAATTCCGTCACGGCTGATCATGGGCACGGGAGGCATGTCGAGCCCGGCCTCCCTGAGGGAAGCTCTGGTGGCGTCGGGTACCGCACTGGCCACCGTGGCTGTACGCCGTGTCGACCCGACCACACGCCACTCGCTGGTCGACCTCCTCGAGGAGTTGCACATCCGGGTCCTGCCCAACACCGCCGGCTGCTTCACCGCGTCGGACGCCGTCATGACCGCCAAGCTCGCCCGCGAGGCGTTCCAGACCGACTGGGTGAAACTCGAGGTCATCGGGGACGACCGCACGCTGCTCCCTGACTCGGTCGAGTTGCTCGCGGCGGCCGAGGAGCTGGTCGATGACGGATTCGTCGTACTCCCCTACTGCAGTGACGATCCGATCGTGGCCCGACGGCTCGAGCACGCGGGTTGCGCGGCGGTGATGCCACTCGGTTCGCCGATCGGCAGCGGGCTCGGGATCCGCAACCCGCACAACATCGCCCTGATCGTGGAGCAGGCCGGTATTCCGGTCGTCCTCGATGCAGGGATCGGCACCGCGTCCGATGCCTGCTCGGCCATGGAGCTCGGGTGCGACGCGGTGCTTGTGGCTTCTGCGATCACTCGGGCCGAGCGGCCCGGTCTGATGGCCCAGGCGATGCGCGACGCGGTGTGCTCGGGCCGAGCGGCCCGGCAGGCCGGCAGGATCACCAGGCGCTTCCATGCCGAGGCATCGAGCAGCTTCGAAGGCATGATCGGGTGGTGAGTGCCGACGTCACTCCCCCGGTGGCGCTGACCATCGCCGGATCGGACTCGGGAGCCGGGGCCGGCATTCAGGCGGACCTCAAGACGATGAGCGCGCTCGGCGTGTTCGCCACCACGGTGGTCACCGCGGTGACCGCGCAGAACACGGCGGCGGTGCTCTCCGTATACCAGCTTCCGGCCAATGTCGTCGAGGACCAGATCGCTGCCGTCCTTGCCGATCTACCGGTGGCTTCAGTCAAGACCGGGATGCTCGGGACGCGGGAGGTGGTCGAGGTCGTGGCCCGCCGAGCTGCCGCCGGCGATCTGCCAGATCTCGTGGTGGACCCGGTCATGGTGGCCTCGACCGGTCACCTCCTGCTGTCGAGGGGCGCCATCGAGGCCTACCGGGGTCGTCTCCTTCCCCATGCCCTGCTCACCACGCCCAATCTGTGGGAAGCCGCCCTGTTGGCCGGGGTCGAACCCTCGACCATCGACGATGTCGATACCATGGCCGATGCCGCCCGGCGCATCCACCGGCTGGGGCCCACCTGGGTGTTGGTCAAGGGCGGACACCTGCCGGGCGTCGGGCCCGCTGGCCACGTGGATGCCCCCCAGCGGGTGCCAGATGTCCTCTTCGACGGCGAGCACCTCACGGTGCTCGAGGGCCCGCACGTCGCCACCCCCAACACCCACGGGACGGGCTGCTCGCTGTCAGCGGCGATCGCCGCGCTGTTGGCCGCGGGGGCAGAGGTGCCCGAGGCCGTGTCCGTCGCGAAGGAGTTCGTGCACCGGGCCCTCGAGAACGGCAAGGAGTGGCGCCTGGGCCGGGGCCATGGCCCAATCGATCATTTCGGCTGGTCCGCTCGGCCCCGGGCCGGCACCCCGCCCAGCAGCGCTGTCGGAACATGACAGTGGCCGGGTCCCGAAGACCCGGCCACTCCCCCCGCACCACAGGATCCTGCCGCCTCTACCGGATCGTTGCCCCTCCTCATGACGGTTCTCCGTCGACCGTCGATGCTGCACGTATTGTGAGGGATCGCCTCCCAAATGTAAATATCTCATGGATCCCTTTCACTCTGGGTGGTGCCATCGATTCGGTGTGTGGCAATTGTGAAACCGTGCCCGCCACCGCCGCCTGCAGCCCTAGGTTGGGAGGTATGGATCCCTCCACGGCGCGCACTCTCGCCCGCTTGGTGGCCTGGGGAAGGGTCGCCGTCGGCGTCGCCGCCCTGGCTGCCCCGAGGCTGACCGCCCGACCGTGGGTCGGCAGTGCCGCCGACGACCCATCGATCCGGCTACTGGCCCGTGCGGTCGGCGGCAGGGATGTGGCGCTCGGGGCCGGGGCCCTGAGAGCGCTCACCGTCTCCGGAAGGGAGGCCCGTCCCTGGGTGGCCCTGGGGGGCTTGGCCGATGTGGTGGATGCCGCCGTGACCATCGCTGCGTTCCGCACACTCCCCCGCTTCACCCGCTGGGGGATCGTGGCCTCCACCGTCGGTGCTGCGGTGATCTCCCTCGGGGCGGCAAGCACTCTGGACGCCCAGAAGTCCGGCCGCTGACCGGCACCGGCCGGATCTGACCGGCGGATCCGGGCACCCGGAGCGCGCCAGGGCAGCCCGAGCCCGCCGTGCGCGGATCAGTGGGCAGCGACCACCGCAGAGCTCGGCGGAACGGTTCCCGCTCCGGTAACCAGGCAGGACGCCCGCACCGCCGGATCGGCGGCGGCATGCAACGCCGGCGGGTGGAGGAATGCCGGTGGCCCGTTGAAATCGACCATGTCCAACAGATCGTTGGCCGCGGCGTCCCGCCTGGTCAACGCGGGCAGGTTCCACTTGGTCTCGACCAGGCGGAGGACGGAGGTGTGGTCGTAGACGGTGTGGGAGACGTGGTTCTTGCGGGCGTAGGGACCGACCACCCCGGCCGGCACCCGGAACCCGAGGCGGTCGAACGCCCCGGGCACATCGGTGGGGGCCAGCATCGGCGGAACATCGTCGGGGGTCACTGCCACCGGCGGAGGCACGTGGTCGTAGTACCCGCCGTGCTCGTCATAGCTCCAGACCAGCAGTGTCTTTCCCCACTTGGGCCCGGACATCACCGCATTGACCACCCGGGCGAGGAAGGCATCCCCGTACTGGATGTCCTGGGGGTCCTCTTCCGACTGCTTGGCGAAATCAGGATCGACCAGGGAGAAACCCGGCAGGTTCCCCGACGCACAGTCGGTGTGGAAGTCGGCGATCGGGACCAGGCCCCGCGTGATCAATGGCTGGGCCATCGAGGAGATGAACACGCCTGCGGTCGGGACCGACGAGTAGTAGTTCTTCCACGGGATGCCGTACTTGTTGAGCGAGTCGAACACCGTCCCGTTCGGGGGAAGGGCCGTCGGATAGGTATCGTCGACCAGTCCCAGTGACGTACCGGCCAGCAGGTAGCGCCGGTTGGGATAGGTCTGGGCCATCACCGAGGCGAAGTAGCGGTCGGCCAAGGGAAAGGTCGAGGCCAACGAGTTGGTGAACGGCATGTCGGCGGAGGTCCAGTACCCCATGGACACCGGGCCCGAGTCACTGCTCACGAACCCCTGGTTGCTCCCTCCGGCGAACTGGGCGTGCGAGGCGTTCCAGGCCTGGGACGGCTTGCCGTTCAGCTGGCATGGCGTCGCCATGTGGAACGAGCGGATCCGATTGCCGTGGCCGTCCGGATTGGTGGCGGTGGGCTGCCCCTTGGGGCCCAGGGCCAGCCCGTCCCCGCGGCCGAGGACGCCCAACATGTTGTCGAAGGAGTGGTTCTCCATCATCACGACCACGATGTGGTCCACCTGGGGGAGCTGGTCGCTCCCCGCAGGTGCCCTCGGGTCGGGGGGAACGCCCACCCGGCGGGCAGGCCCGGTGGCCGGTGAGAAAGGGGTCGAAGGCGGGCTCGCGGTTGGCGATCCCCCGCCGCAGGCCGCCAGTGCGGCCCCGGCCACACCCAGCGCCGCGGAGCCGAGCAGGGCCCGGCGGCTCACGACCTGGTGATCACCTGCAGATGACTCCCACCACTGGTCTCCATGACGCGATGGCAACGTTGCACTCCCTCACCTCGTGGGCTGTCACCCGGGCAGGTCACCCGGAGTGTACCCACAGGGCCTGACCGCAGCCGGTCCGTCGGCGGCCGTTAGCATGGAAGAGCCATGGTCAGCACCACAACGGACGTCCCGCAGCCGCGTCCACAGGCGGAGCCGATCGACCCCGCCGACCGCACCTACCAGCACACGTCGCTGCGTGGACCGGCCCTGATCGTGCTGGGCATCGCCGTCCTGATCATCGTCGTCGGCGTCGTCGGCTCGGCACTCGCCTCGGGGAACACGCCCACTCTGTCCGTCCAAAGTCTCACCATCCCCGACGGCACTGTCGTGCGGCTCACCCCCGCCACCACGGCGCTGCACTCGATCGTCGGTGCCGGCGAGCCACCCGCCGACATCCTGGGCAACCTTGCGGTTCCGACCGGAAGCCGGATCACCGGGACCAGTAACTCCGACCAGAGCGCTGCCCAGTTCGACCGGACGGTGACCTTCGCCAGCGGCCTCTCGGCCGACCAGGTGGTCGACGTATACCGGACCCTGCTCCCGCGCCTGGGCTGGCAGGTCCTCTATGTCGGCACTGGTGCGCGACGGGGCGGGCAGGGGACCGAGGTGCTGGCCAGGCACGGCAGCGGCGACGGGTTCTACTGGGAGGTCGGTGCGGTGGTGTCTCCCACGACCTCGGCCGGCACTACGCCGTACTCCCTCGAGTTGTTCCAGCTCCCCGACGGTAACTGATCGGAGGCAGGGCGGGTCGTCCCGGGCCACTCGACCTCGGCGGCGGGCGTGGGGGCACCCCGTTCGACGGGCGGGTCATCGGCCTGCCTCAGCATCCATGCCCACAGGAAGAAGTTGATCGGGTACAGCAGGTAACCCACCCGGGTGGCCGGGGCCACCAGAATTGCGATCAGCATGACCCAGCCGGTGAGGGCGGCCACCCCGGCGGCATCCCGCGGCGGCCTCCTCAGCAAGTGCCTGATCAGCGCCACGCATCCCACCCCTGCGACCACCAGCACGTACGGGCGGTGGATGCCCGGAAAGGCGGCGACCACGATGTGACCCGGCAGCGCGCTTCCGGCCGGGGAGGACACTCCGGCGAGGCCCAAGGGGAAGCGGATCACGTTGTCGATGAAGGCCGAGGGGTTCCGCAGGGCGACCGGGACCACCACCGGTACCACGATGGCCACCACCCCCACCAGGTAGCGGCCGATCGCCCGGTGCCTCTGTCGGTCGTAGACCGCCCACAAGGCCAAGATGGCCACGGGCCACGCCGTGAATTTGAGCGACGAGGCGGCCCCCAGCACCAGGCCGGCCACCAGCGGTCTTCGGCGCTGGAGCGCCACCAGCCCGAGCAGCATCAGTGCGACCACCGGCATGTCGTCCCCCCCGGTGGACAGCGGGAGCGCCGCGGTGGGCAGGACGGTGAGAGCCTGGAGTGCCCGGTACCGTGCATCGGTCGGGGGCCGGAGTCGGCTGAGGGCGATGAGGGCGATGACGACGGTGAACACCAGAAACTGGATACGGGCATCGGTCAGCCGCGCCTCTACCCTGCTCCCACTGGAGAAGCCGAAGACCACCATGCCGGGCAGGTACGGGTAGTACAGCTCGTAGACGGGCTCGGTGCTCTGCTGGATGAGGATGCGGCCGTTCCGGTCGATCACCTGGTACGGATCCTTGCCGTGGGCGGCCCGCACCCCGGCCCGTTCGACCACCAGGACCTCGGGCTGGACGTGCAGTGCAGCATTCCCTTCGGAGCGCCACACGACCTCCATGGTCAGCGGCACCACGGTGGCCCCGAACAGCGCGATGAAGAATGCGACCACCCTGGCCGCCTTCCACCACTGCCGGCCTGACGGGGCCGGCTGTTCCCCGCCGGACGGCTCCGCCGCGCCGGCCAGGGAGCCGTCCTGGGCCTTGCGGGCGGCAGCCGTGCAACGCCAGGCGGCGATCGCCGTCACCCCCGCCGCCGCAAGGTACGGGCCCACCGCCATCTGGCCCCACTGTCGGTAGAGGGGAATGCCCACGGCCAGGGCCGTCACCCCGGCGAAGAGCGTCGAGCACGAGTAGAGCACGACGTCCCGCCACTCGGGCGAGAGGCTCCTCAGGGCCGACAGGACGCGCCGTACCGGCGCCGGGTAGTTCGCCCAACGCCCCTCAACCGGCGTCGACACAGCGCTCCGGTGCGTCCACGGGCCATCGCTCGGCACGGTCGAGGGTATCACCGAGGCTGCCACCGAAGGCCACGTTCACGTGCCGCTCCGGGGAACATCGTTCGCCCCGACGGCACGGAACAACGATCGGTAGAACGAGAGCTCGGCCTCGAGGCACGCCTCGATGGTCGCCGACCGACGGAACCCGTGGGACTCGCCGTCGAAGACGATCAGGCGGCACGGGACCTGGCAGGCCGCCAGGCGCTCTGCAAAGCGCTCCGACTGGGCCGGTGGCACCACCGGGTCCTCGGCCCCTTGCAGGAGCAGGACGGCACCCGACACCTGATCGGCGCAGTGGATGGGCGAGCGGGAGCGGTAGAGCGCGACCGTCTCGGGCCATGGTCCGACCAACGACTCGACGTAGCGGGACTCGAAGTCGTGGGTGTCGGCCGCCAAGGCCTCGAGGTCGGTCACTCCGTACCAGGCAGCCGCACCGACGAAGCGCCGCGAACGGATCAGCGCTCCCAGGGCGGTGAGGCCGCCGGCGCTGGTTCCGCGAATGGCCATTCGGCTCCCGTCGACCCAACCCGCCCGGACCAGCGCCACGGCGAAGCCGGCGCAGTCGTCGACGTCGGCAACACCCCAGAGGCCGTTCAGGCTGCGCCTGTACGAGCGCCCGTACCCGCTGCTGCCGCGGTAGTCGACCGTGGCGACTGCCAGGCCCCGGCTGGTGAAGAACTGCACGATCGGGTCGAATCCGCTCTCGGCCGCACCGGTCGGGCCGCCGTGGCAGAACACCACCAGGGGCGGCCGACCTCCGGGCGGGCCGTCGGCCGCGGCGTTGGTCGGTGCGAAGAACAGCCCGGGCACGAGTCCGTGGTCGGTGGCAGCCACGAACGGCCGCGCCAGTGAGATGTCCCCGGGGGCAACGGTCACCGCGACCGGGGCCGACAGTCGCCCGGTTCGGGAGCGGCCGTCCAGCGGGACCTCGAACACGGAGTGGGCTTCGGTCGGGGTCGATCCGACGACGCAGACCCGCTGTGGCCCTGGCACCCCACCTACCGCCACCGGACCACCCGGTGCGGCACCGCCCGACGTGACGGTGACCCCCGAGATGGTCACGCAGGGCTGCTCGATGATGTCCATGTGCCAGCCCGGGGCCAGGGGTCCCGCCGGCCCGGGCCGCAGACGGACCAACGCGTCGCGGCCGTCCCGGCGCATCCTGCAGACGATCGACCCGTCGGCCAACTCGGCCATGGTCGACTGGCCGAGCACCCAGTCGGGGGCGTGGAACTCGGCCTTCGCCTCGACCAGCGGCTCGGTAGCCCGAGCGGTGCCGTCCTCCCACTGGGAACGCGCGACCCGATACGGCAGCCACCAGCCACTGCGGTCGTCGACGAACAACAGGCTGCCATCACCCAACCACCGGGGCTGGCCCACCGACACCCCGTGGCCTCCCGCCACCCGAACCCTGTCGTGGATTCCGATGGACCCCTCCGCTCCCTCAATGCGTGCGACCCACAGCTCGGAGCTGTCCCAGGGCATGTGCGGGTGCCGCCAGGTCACCCAGGCCAGCCAACGTCCATCGGGGGAGAGTCGTGGGGCGGCCACGAAGTCGCCGTCGTCGACCAGGGGTACCACCCGTTGGCAGCCGTCGACCGCCACCGCCACCACCCGGTGATCGGCCCCTCCGCTGATGAGACGCTCCTCCACCGACACCAACCACATCCCCGATCGGGTCACCCGACCGTCGCCGTAGCGGACGGCCGGTTCCCCGGGAAGCGGTGCCGGTGTGAGCGCCAGTGCATCGCCGCCCTCCCCGAGGGCGATCCGATACCAGCGCTGGTCGCGTTGGTCGACGAAGAACAGCCGCCCGTCGGACACGGTTGCGGCGGCCCCGCCGTACTCGTGCACCCGGCTGCGAACACTCACCCCTGACGGGGAGAGATCGACCACGGGCACTCCGGGTTCCGAGCACACCACCACCTGCCGGCCGCCCTCGTAGGGACGGCTCTCCGACCAGTAGACCGAGTCCCCGTCGCTCTGCAGTCCGCTCCGGGACGTCTTGGCCGATGCCACATCCGATGCAGACCATGGCGACGGCCACCAGCCGAATCCCCGATCGGAACCGGGGGCGAGCACCTCCGATGGGTCCGTTGCATCCTCACCGCTCATGGACTCAGTACGGTACCCGGTGTGACTTCCTCTCCCCTACCGGCGGCGGGCAGGCCGGCAACTGGCGACACCGATGAGCGCCCCACCAGGTACTCCGCCTTCGTGGTGGAACGCACCGGTGACGCACTCGACGCCGGGGTGAGGACGCTCGCGTTCGACGACCTGCCCGAGGGCGACGTTGTCATTCGGGTCCACTGGTCGTCCGTCAACTACAAGGACGGCATGGTCGCCCGGCCCGGCAACCGAGTGGCACGGATCACTCCGCTCGTTCCGGGCGTCGACCTGGTCGGCACCGTCCTCGAGTCGGCCGATCGCTCGATCGGGATCGGCAGCCAGGTCATCGTCCACGGCTACGACCTCGGAGTGGCCCACCACGGTGGCTTCGCTGAGCTTGCCCGGGTGCCGGCGGAGTGGGTGGTCCCCTTGCCGAGTGGCCTAAGTGCCCGCCAGGCGGCCATCATCGGGACGGCCGGCTTCACCGCAGCACTGTCTCTCCATCGGCTCGAGCAGAACGGCCTGGCCCCCGCAGACGGCCCGGTGGTGGTGACCGGAGCTTCGGGTGGGGTGGGCAGCATGGCGGTCCTCCTCTTCGCCGCCCGCGGCTACGAGGTGGTGGCCAGCACGGGCAAGCAGGCCGAGACCGACTACCTGGTCGGCCTCGGTGCCTCCGAGGTGATCGACCGTGACGCACTGGTGGTGGCGCCGCACCGGACGCTCGGGCCCGAGCGATGGGCCGCGGCGGTGGACTGCGTGGGCGGCGCCGCTCTCACCGCGATCCTGCGCACCCTGCGCTACGGGGGTGCGGTGGCCGCCAGTGGGTTGACCGGCGGGAACGCCTTCGAATCGTCGGTCTATCCCTTCATCGTTCGCAGCGTCTCCCTCATCGGCATCGACACCGTCTCCACCCCAATTGTCGACCGGCGCAAGGTGTGGTCGGAGATCGCCACCGAGTTTCCCGCAGGGCTCCTCGATTCGATCGTCGACTCAGAGGTGGGCCTCGGCGGGCTGGCACCCGTGCTGGAGTCGATCCATGCCGGCAGGGTGCGTGGGAGGGTGCTGGTCGCACCCGGCCGCTGAGGGGGGCGACGTGCCGGCAGATCAGGAGCTGGGCGCCGTCGACTGGCTGTTCGATCCCGAGGCCACGAAGACCGGGGACACCACTAGGGTCCCGTTCCCGCACGGAGCCAGGGTGGCGGCGATGACCAGGTGGTCGAGCGCATTGGGAGGGGTGACCTCGAAGGATGCAGAGGTCGGACAGGAGGTCTCGGTGCCCACCGGCACGTCGGAGTACCCGACGTTGAAGTAGGCCGACTGACCACTGGACAACGTGACCGTGGCCGGTGCCATCGAGGTGAATCCGTAGCTCCCCTTGCGGATCACCGTGGTCGGAAGGGACCCCCCCCCCGAGGCGAGCATCTGCAGGCCCGGGTAGCCGCCGAGAATGCACGGCGTCGCGGCGGTGCTCCGCATGGCCACGGTGGTCTCGATGGTGCCGGCCGCACCGTTGCTCCCGACGATCGATCCGACGAGCCTCGCCGTCGCGCACCGCACCGCACCGGCCGAGGTGGTCGACGAAGCCGATGCCGAGGTGGTCGACGAGGTCGACGGCGTACCGCTTGTCGAGGTGGGTGCACCGGTGGTCGTCGAGGATGACGACCCCGAAGAGCACGCGCCGACCAGCGCTCCCCCAATGGCCAACCCGGCTGCCAGGCCGATGGCGCGAACCACCTTCACTCCGTAGATCACCGCGCTGCCTCCCTCATCTTCGCCAATCATCGCATCTGCTCAGGGCGAGAAGTCCTCCGGACGGATGGAATCGAGGAAGTGCCGGAACTCACCGACCAGCTCGTCGGGGTTGGCGTTCTCTTCATCGGCTTCGGACTCGTCTTCCTCCTCGTCGACGGCGAGCATGATGCCCTCGGCGTCCATGAGGTCGTCGGCCACGTAGAGAGGGGCCCCGGTACGGACCGCCACCGCCACCGCGTCCGAAGGGCGTGAGGACACCGGGATCTCTCGATCAGCGAGGCGGAGCACGATCTCCGCGAAGTAGGTGGCGGTCTTCAACTCGGTGACCACCACGCGGATGACGTCGGCGCCCAGCGCGTCGAGCAGGTCCCGAATCAGATCGTGGGTCATCGGTCGGGGCGTGTCCATGCCCTGGAGGGCAAAGGCGATCGCAGTGGCCTCGGGCGCGCCGATGAAGATCGGCAATGTCCTGCCGAGCCCGTCGGACTCCTGCAGCAGGAGCACGGGCGTGTTCGACTGAAGGTCCACACGCACCGCCCGAAGCCGTACTTCGACCATGTCCCAAACCTACTCGCCGCAGGGGTCGCCCGCGTTCGGAGACTCGACCGTCTGCAGGCGCGATCAGGGGCTGACGATCATCGTTCCGTGCCCTCCGGCCGCGGTCGGTCAGCCGTTGAGCAGACTAGACAAGGCAGTGCGCAGCAGGGAGCCGCGCAGCTGTTGCCCCAAGCCGGCAAGCTCGTCCGCCGTGTCGTTGGCCCGCGCCCTGGCATCAGGGTTCCTCTGTCGGACCAGGGGGATCACGATCTGCTCGACGAACCCGGCTTCGCGATCGGCGGCGTTCTTGTAGAGGCGCAGATGGCGGGGTTCGATGCCGAACCTGGCGAATCGCGCAGCAAGATTGGCGACGATCAGCGCCTCCTCGTCGAAGAAGTGCTGGCCAGCAACCGTGGTGGCAGTCAACAACCCGTACTCCTGCAACTCGAGCAGGGACTCGGTACCGAGGCCACAGGCTGCCGACAGTTCGTCGAGGGACATGCTGGCCCCATTGAGGTCGGCCGGGGCAGTTGCCGCCCTTCGTCCTACAGCGGAACCCGACCGAGCGCTTGCCGGCGGAGGCTGGGTGCCGGCCGGCGGTCCGGCGCTTGCCGGCGGAGGCTGGGTGCCGGCCGGCGTCGCAGCACCCCGCCTGGTGCGGGACTTCCGACCGGCGGTCCCTCCGGTCGCAGCGTCCCGAGGCGAGGGGTGCTCGCTGGAACGGGCATGGACGGTCGGGGCTGCAGCGGATGCGCCGGAACTCGGCGACATCACCACCTGGCTCGGGGTCGTGGTCACACGCAGCGCTCCCGGAGCAGAGACCGCGTGGGTGCCTGGCTCGATGCCCGGCAGTGTGGGCCCGTCGCCGGGCGCGGAAGTCGGAGGGTCGATGGCCATACCGGTCTCGATCGACCCAGCGGTGCGTCCCGCCATCGACGACCGTTGACCGACCAACACCGGCTCACCGGTGCGGTGGGTATCGGCGGGCGCTCCGGCGTGAGCGGCAACAGCGTTCTCTCGGGACGGCGGCGGCGCCTCGTGATCGCTCGACGCCGAGCCGTTGGCGTCGTCGTCGAGCCGGTCCTTGATCACCTTGAGGGGTAGGAAGTTCTCCCGCTGTTGGCGCAGCACCCATCGGAGGCGCTCCACGTCCTGCTCATAGAACTTGCGGTAGCCCGAGGGCGTGCGCTCGGGATTGACCAGACCTTGGCTCTCGAGAAAGCGGATCTTCGAAATGGTGACGTCCGGAAACTCCTGGCGCAGAAGAGTGAGGACGTCACCGATCGACAAGTACGACCTCGAACTCACCGTTGTCCTCCGCCGCGAGATACTTCGTGCATCGCCACTCTCATTCGCCCGTTGCCACCAGATACAACAGCTTGAACTTTCCGATCTGCACCTCGTCGCCGCTGGATAGCCGCGCTTCGTCGATCCGCTCGCGATTGACGTAGGTGCCGTTCAGTGAGCCCACGTCCCTGACTGTGGTCACCTGGTCCCCCGTCACGAACTCCGCGTGCCGACGGGACACCGTGATGTCGTCGAGGAAGATATCGCTTTCGGGATGCCGGCCCGCACGGGTGAGGTCGGACTCGAGCACGAATCGGACGCCCTGGTCGGATCCGCGCTTCACGACCAGCATCCCCACGCCGCGGGGAAGTTCCAGAAGCCCGGCCGGTGCTTCGATCTCCCCTGCCTCGACCTGTTCGTCGACCGGCAGGACGGAGACCGAGGTGTCCGGTGCAGGGGTCACCAATGAAGTCCCGCACGAGGAGCAGAAATTGACGCCGGACGGATTCCGATGGCCGCAGTTGTGACAGAACACGCCAACTACGGTAGCCGCTCCCACCTCTGCGCTCTCTTGGTCCGACGGCCTGCTCGGAGGGATCAACCGTCGGTCAGTTGCCGGTAGGCGCCCGAGTCGAGCAGCGCGGACAAAGCGGAGGGATCCGAAAGGGCGATCTCGCAGATCCACCCCTCGCCGTACGGGTCGACGTTGAGCTTCTCGGGGGCGTCGGCTAGGGCGGCATTGACGGCCACCACCTCACCGGCCACTGGGGCGTAGATCTCCGACACCGATTTCGTCGACTCCACCTCGCCGATCATCCCTCCGGCCTCCACCGTGGTCCCCTGGGTCGGAAGATCGACGAAGACCACGTCACCCAGTGCATCCTGGGCGTAGTCGGTGATTCCCACCGTGATCCGGTCCCCGTTGGCTCGAGCCCATTCGTGATCGGTGGAGTAGCGCAGTTCGTCCGGCACGTTCATAGCTGCGGACGATACCTGACACGCGGCGGGGATGCCCGGTCGTCGGCCAGGTGGGCGATGCGCCCGGGCCCCGGCGGATGGTCAGCGGAGCAGTTGCTCGAGGCGGACTGCGTACTCCTGAGCCCTGGCTCCGGCCTGCGAGTCGCTGGGAGCCTCCGCCCAGACATGGGTCACCGGCTCTTCGGGATCGGGCAGGACCAGGGCCCACCCGTCGTCCTCGATCACTTTGACGCCGTCCACCAGCACCAGGTCGCGGCCGTGGGACCGTTCCACCAGGGTACGCATCACCATGCCCTTCTGATCCCACGGGGTGTGCACCGCCTGGTGGGCGATGTGCACTGCGGGCAGCTGCGCCACCAGCTCGGACAGCTTCCGACCGGTGGCAGTCAGGAGGGCCAACAGGTTGACCAGGGTGGCGGCAGCGTCGTAGGCCGGCAGGAAGCGGGGGAAGATGAATCCGCCCGACTGGCTGGCCGCCAGGGCCACGTGCTCGGACCGAGCCACTTCCATCAGGTGCGAGGCCGAGAGCTTCGTCCAGACGATCTCGGTCCCTGCCTTCCGGCAGATCTCCTCCGCCGCGCCGCTGACAGCCACCGGCAGGGCCACCCGGGCGCCGGGGTGGGCCTCGGTCACCAGGGTCAACAGCACCAGGAGGGCTTCGTCGTTGGACAGGGCGTGCCCGAGGTCGTCGACGATGGCCACGAACTCACCCCCGGGATCGAGGACCGCACCGAGGTGGGCGCCGGATGCACGCACCAATTCGGAGACCCGGGCCGCGCTGGCATGCCGGTCGAAGGTGAGCACGCTGGCGGTGTTGGCGTAGGGGTTGACCACCAGCACCTCGGCCTCGAGCTTGGCCAGCAGATTGGGCATGACGAAACTTGTGGTCCCGAACGAGTAGTCCAGCACCAACTTCAGATCGGCTTCCCTCGCGCAGGAGAGGTCGACCGAGTTGATCAGCGCAGCGGTGTAGTGCTCGAGCGTACGCGGCGGAAACCTGATGTCGCCGATCTCGCGAGCCAACACTCGCCGGAAGTCCTCCCGGTGGTAGAGCCTCTCGATCTTGCGCTGGGTGGTCTCGTCGACGTCGATCCCCTCCTTGTCGAAGAACCGGAGCACGACCGACTGCGGGTCATCGGGGTCGAGACGGACCGTCATGCCGGCTTTGCTGGCCGAGGAGGTGATCTGGAACCTGGTCACCGGTACGGTGGCCGCCTCGAGGTCGTCGACGTTCACCCCGGCGGCGTTGCAGCCCACGATGAGAGCCCGCTTCAGCACCCGCGCTGCCCGGCTGGTGTCCCTCGAGGTGGTGACCGTCGCCCCCTTCTCGAACGTCGACGCCCAGGCCATCGAGAGGCGGACGGCCAACTCGGGGCTGATATCGACGTTGGCCAGCCCTCTGACACCGTCCCTGCCGAAAAGCGACCTCGCTCCCCGCGACTCCCACACGATGGACGAGTTGACGATGGCCCCCGCCTCTACCGTCTTGAACGGGTAGATCTTGACCCCGGCCCGTATTTCGGCCTGGGCACCCACGAAGCACTGGTCCCCGAGAACGACCCCCTCCTCGCAACGGACACCCTGGCGGAGGTCCGACCCCCGGCCGAGCACGCTTCCGTCGATCCGGACCCCCGATCCGAGGTAGGTGTTGTCGTGCACGACCGAACGCTGGAGGACCGCATTGTCCCCGATCCGAATGTTGCGCCCCAGGGTGCAGTAGGCACCGAGCCGGGTGCCGGGCCCGACCACGCAGTTGTCTCCGATCACCGCCGGCCCCTCGAGCTCCACGCTGGGGTCGATCTCCGCCCCCTTGCCCAGCCAGACACCGGGCCGGAGCTGGAACCCGTCGACGTCCACCTGCACCTTCTGGTCGAGGATGTCCTGATGCGACTTGAGGTAGGCCTCGAGAGTGCCCACGTCCTCCCAGTAGCCGTCGGCCACGTAGCCGTAGAGGGCCTTGCCGGCCGCCAGCGCGTCGGGGAACGCCTCGCCGGAGAAGTCGACCGGCTGGCCCTCGGGGATGAAGTCGAAGATCTCGGGCTCGAGGACATAGATGCCGGTATTGATGGTGTCGCTGAACACCTGCCCCCAGGTCGGCTTCTCGAGGAACCGCTCGATGGACCCGTCCTCACGGGTGATGACGATTCCGAATTCGAGGGGATTGTCCACCGCCTTGAGGGCCAGCGTGGCCAGACCACCCCGTCGGTCGTGGAAGTCGACCACCTGGGTCAGGTCGATGTCGGTGAGCACGTCCCCCGATATGACCAGGAACCGCTCGTCCAGCTCGTCGCGGGCGTTCCGCACCGAGCCGGCAGTACCCAGGGGCGTGGACTCGGTTGCGTAGACCATCCGGACGCCGAACTCGGAACCGTCTCCGAAGTAGGTGCGGATGGCATTGGCCATGAAGGCCACCGTCACCACGACGTCCTCGAAGCCGTGCTGGCGCAGCAGGTTGACCACGTGCTCCATCATGGGGATGTTGACCATGGGGAGCATCGGCTTGGGCTGGTTGGAGGTCAAGGGTCGCAGCCGTGTTCCCTCGCCGCCGGCCATGATGACCGCCTTCACGAGCTCATCCCTTCCGACCTTGCCCTCCGGCCGTCGGCCAGCGCTCTCTTCGCCACAGGCAGGTAGGAGGCGGCAGCGACCCAAGCGAGGACGAGCCCGATGCCGCCGGTGACCCAGGCGAGGACCAGCACGGGGGTCTGCCAGCCGGCGTTGCCGTCACTGAGCAAGAAGGCCGGATAGGAGAACATCAACGCGAACGTACCCGCCTTGCCCACCCAGAGGACGTCGATTCGCTTTGCCCCGAGTGACGCCAGCAGGAGCACCGCCACCGACACCACCACTTCACGGGCCAAGGTCGCCGTCCCGAACCACACCGGCACAGCCCCATGGAGGGTGATGGCGATCACCGCGGTGACCACCAGCACCCGGTCGGCCACCGGGTCGAGGACTTTCCCGACCGTGGAGACCTGGTGGTAGCGCCGGGCCACGAATCCGTCCACCCAATCGGTCGCCCCCAGCCCGGCCAGAAGCACTGCTGCTGCTGCCGGCCGGCTTGCACCGAACAACAGCCACAGGAACAGCGGAATACAGGCCAGCCGGACCAGGGTGATGGCGTTGGGCACGGTGACGATCCGGTTCAGGCCGGGGTCGTCAGGAGCCTCGCCGTGCCCGCCTGTCGAATCGGCCAACCTTCTCCCCCTGGTCCCCGCTGCAACTGCCTCCACGGTGACGAGTCTACGAGCAGGGTCGGCACAGGCCGAACCAGGTGAGCGGGCGCACCGGTGTCCGTCGCCCCGCACCCCGGCCTGGGCCCGAGCGGGCCAGACTGGTGGCCATGTCCAAGGTCAGCCGAATCGACCAGATCATCGGAGCGTTGGTCGTCATCCTCCTGCTCGCCCTGCTGGCGGTGGCCCTGGTCGACCGGTCCCAGCCGGCCCACGGCGCCGGACCTGCCACCGGTAGGACGTCGCTCCCGTCGAGCTCGTCGGGCCCTTCTTCCACGACCGACCCCGGACGGGTGACCGTTACCACCGCATCGACGTCCCTGCCGTTGCCGTCCACCACCTCTTCCACCACACCCACGATGCCGGTCCCCGGGCCGGTGTCGGCGGTAGGCGACTCGATCATGTTGGACATCCAACCCAACCTGCAGGCGGATATCCCCGGAGCGCGGGTCGACGGGTTGGTGAGCCGGCAGTTCGAGACGGGGATCCAGGTGGTCGCAGCAGAGAGGGCGTCGGGGGACCTGGGCAGTGTGCTGGTGGTCGAGCTCGGCACCAACGGCTCGGTGACCTCCTCGGACATCGATGCCATGATGCAGGCAGCCTCGGGAGTCACACGGGTGGTGTTCGTGAACGTCGATGTGCCCCGCTCGTGGGAAGCATCCGACAACGCGGCGTTGGCCGCCGGGGTGGCCCGCTATCCGGGCGTGGCGGTGCTGGCCGATTGGTACGCGCTCTCCTCGCCGCACCCCGAGTGGTTCACCCCCGACCAGGTCCATCTCGAGCCGGCCGGTGCCCAGGCCCTGGCCGACCTGATCGCCCGGTACGCCTGATGACGGGTCGAGGGGTCGAGGGGCAGGCCCGACCCAGGTGGCCTACACCGCACCCCCGTCGAGCCCGGCCAGCAGCTCGGCGCAGCGGGCCGCCTGCTCATCCAGGCCGTGCATCATCGTGGTCAGCAGCTCTTGGCGGGCGGCCACCACTCCTCGCAGCCTTTCGTTGACGGACCTCGCCTCGAGGAGGATCTCCCGTTGCCGGACCAGGTCTGCTCCGGCGCGGTACTCCTGGCCCAGGTCGTCCAGGACATCCTCGCCGTGGAGGATGTCCCCGATCCCCCCCAGGTCGATCCCGACCAGCAACTGCAGCTCGCGAATGTGGACGATCCGACGCAGGTCGTCCTCGCTGTAGCGCCGTGCCCCCCCGGCGGAATGGCCGGCCGGGGTGAGCAGCCCGATCTCCTCGTACCAGCGAAGCGTGCGCGTCGACACCTCGGTCAGCTCGGCTGCCTCACCGATCCGCAGCTGCACCGAGCCGGCGTCCCGGTGGCTCATACCTCCACCACATCGGGGAGTGCAGCGTCGATCCCGTCGATCGGCGCGGTGGAGTGGCCGTCCACGAACGACTCGTGCTCCAGGGCATCCGACATCTCGAGTGCCGTGGGCCGGCAGTTGCCCGCCCACCAGCTGAAGCCTGCGGCCAGGGCACACAGCGCGGCGGAAACAGCGAAGGCGATCTGGAGGCCCCTGTGGAACGGGACGGAGATGAGCGACGGGAAGAAGGAGTTGCCGGTGATCACCCGGGCATGCGCGGGTCCGATCTGGTGGAGCACGTTCGCACCGAGCAGCTGTCGCATCGGGTTCACGCCGAGGAACGCAGCGAAGAGGGTGGCCACCGCGGGGAGCCCGCCGACCCGCACCGCGGTGGGGCCCGGCACTCCCTGGGTCACCAATCCATGGCTCAGTGCCGCCGGAAGGCTTGCGGACAGACCCACGATCATCAGTGAGAAGAAGATGCCGATGGAGAGCACGAACCCTGCGTTCATCGAGGTCGCACGCATGCCCGACGCGGCACCTCTGTCACCAGCTGGAACGCTGTTCATCATGGTGGTCGTGTTCGGAGCGGAGAACATCCCGACACCCAGCCCGTTGACGAGTATCAACAGGGCGAACAGCGGATAGGGGAAGTTCACGGGAAGTGCAAGCAGGAGGATGAAGGTGACGGCGGCGGCGGTCATCCCCAAGGTGGAGAGCCACCGCTGACCGTAGCGATCGGAGAGCCGGCCGGCGATCGGGCCCGTGGCCAGAAAGCCGATCGACATCGGCACCAGATAGATGCCGGCCCACAGCGGCGTCGATTCGAACGAGAACCCGTGCATGGGCAGCCAGATACCCTGGAGCCAGAGGATCAGCATGAACTGCAGCCCGCCCCGGCCCATGCTCGAGCACAACAAGGCGATGTTCGAACCGAGGAATGCTCGGATGCGGAACAAGCTGATGTGGAACAACGGATCGGTGACCCGCTTCTCCACCTGGACGAATAAGGAGAGGAGGGCGATCCCACCGAGCAGTTCGCCGTCCACCCAGGGGCTCAGCCAACCCATCGGGTGCCCGCCGGCGGGCTCCAGCCCATAGGTCAGGCCGACCATCACCAGCACCAGGCCGCCGGCGAACGCGATGTTCCCCAGGCAGTCGATCCGGGCCGGAGCACGCGCGCCGTTGTCGGGCAGCTTGAGGTACGCCCAGACTGTCCCGAACAGCCCGAACGGGACACTCACCAGGAACACCAGGCGCCAGTTGACGCCGGCCAGAAGACCACCGGCGACGAGGCCGAGGAACGATGCCGTCACCGCGGCCATGATGTTGAAGCCGAGCGCGAACCCGCGCCGTTCGGGAGGGAACGCGTCGGTCAGGATCGCCGTCGAATTGGCCATCAGCAGGGCGCCGCCGATCCCCTGGATCACCCGCAACCCGATCAGCACACTCGCCCCGGTGGTACCCGTGAACGGCATGAAGGCCAGCCCGATTGATGCAGCGGTGAAGATGGCAAAGCCGGCGTTGTACATCCGCACCCGGCCGAAGATGTCACCGATGCGGCCGAATGTGACCACCAGCACCGCCGTGACCACCATGTACCCCTGCAGAAGCCACAAGAGGTACCCGATGTTGGAGGGCCGCAGTGGATCGAGGTGGATCCCGCGGAATATCGCCGGCAACGAGATGATCACGATCGACTGGTTCAGCATCGCGATGAACACCCCGAGGGTGGTGTTCGACAGGACGACCCAGCGAGTGCGCTCCTCCGTCGGGTCGGGGCTCTGGGCCGCCGCGGTGGAACCCACGGGCATAGTTTACGTCAACGTGAGGTTTCCGGCATCGTCCCTCCGGTTGGGGCACCGACCCGCTGCCGGCACGGCTGCCCACGGAGACGGGCCGCCGAGTGCCGATGTGCTAACCAGTGGCCATGCCCCGATTCGAACCGTTCGCCGGACTCCGGTACGACGCCGCGCGGGTCGATCTCTCGATGACCATCGCACCGCCCTATGACGTCATCGACCCCGAGGAGCGGGCGCGGCTGGCCGGCCGGCACAGTGCCAACGCCGTCCGGGTGGAGCTCCCCGAACCGGATCATCGAGCCGGCCTCGACCGGTACGCCAACGCCGCCAGGCAGTTGGAGGAGTGGCAGGAACAAGGAGTCCTGATCCGCGATCCCTCCCCCGCCTTCTACGCCTACCGCATGACCTCTCCCGGTGGTCACGCCACCAACGGCGTGATCGGTGCCCTGGGGATCGACGACCAGAGCGCGGCGTCGATCCTCCCGCACGAGCAGACCCTCCCGAAGGCGAAGAGCGACCGCCTGGAACTCCTGCGGTCGACCAGGGCCAACCTTTCCCCCATCTGGGGCCTCTCCCTCACAGCGGGGCTGACCCGACACTTCGTGCAGGCCGGTTCGCCCGACGCCGGGGCCATCGACGACGACGGCGTGCGCCACGAGCTGTGGGTCATCGACGACCCGGAAACCATCGCCGCGGTGCGCGAGTCGGTCGGCGCCTCGCCACTGGTGGTGGCAGACGGCCATCACCGGTACGAGACGGCCCTGACGTTCCGTCGGGAGCAGGCCGAACAGGGCCTTCCGGCGGGCGGTGCCACCGACCGGGCGGGCGGCCTGATCATGGCCCTGGTCGTCGAGCTGACCGAGGACCAGCTCGACGTGGGTCCGATCCACCGCGTGCTCTCGGGACTCCCCGACGGGCTCGATCTGGTGGATGCGTTCGCCTCCTGGTTCGACGTGACCCGCGCCGGCGACTTCGACGAGCGGACCATCGGCGCCCTGGGCGCGTCCGGTGCGCTTGCACTGGTCATGCCGTCGGGCGCCTGGTTGCTCTCCCCCAAGGACGGAACCCCCGAGGCGGCCGGGGCCGGCCTGGACTCGTCGATGGTCGCACTGGTCATCGCCGAACTGCCCGATCATGACCTCGAGTTCTCCAACTCCTGGCAAGAGGCGATGCGAGCCGTCGAGGCGGAGCGGGCCCAGGCAGCGATCCTCCTGCGTCCGGTGTCCGTCGGGCAGATCGCCGAGTGGGCCCGGACCGGCCGGCGGATGCCCCCCAAGACCACCTACTTCCGCCCCAAACCCCGGACCGGGATGGTCTTTCGTACCTTCGACGACCCAGCCGGTTAGGGTCGTTCTCACGGTCCGCCATTGGCGAACCCCCCTGTGCCCGCTAGCCTTGTGGTGTGATCACCGCGGTCGATCCCACGTAAGGGGGGCAGTTGGCAACGAGGCGGTTGACCCCGGCACTGCTGTGCGCGGGATTGCTCATTGCGGCGGCGGCCTGCTCGACGCGGCCGTCTGTCGCTCCGACCGCGGCCCACCGTGTGGCGACGCTGTCCACCAGCCCCACCACCTCGGCCGCGCCGACCACCACCCTACCCTCGGCCACCCCGACCACGGTGGTCGCCCCGGTCGCCAAGTCGCCGGGGTGGACCGGATCCCTGACCTCGCTACCCCCGGGCGGTGGTTTCACCACGCTCTCGTGCATTTCGGACACCTTCTGCATCGCCGCCGGCGGGGGTGCCAACAGTGCCGACAGCAGCGGTACCACCGGATCGGGGATCACCGTGTCGTGGGACGGGGCGGCCTGGTCAGAGCCCTCCGTCTACTTCCCGGCCCCCGCTGTCGGGCCCGCCACAGTTCCGATCCTCCCTTCCATCGCCTGCACCGGCGGGCCGTTCTGTGTGATCGCGGACGGCTCGGGGCACACGAGCACCGGCGACGGCACCAATTGGTCCGCTCCCGTTGGCCTCGGTGCGGCCCCGCCTCTGGCCGCCGACCCGTCCGACCCCGGGCCCGGCCGACCCGGCTCGCGCAGTGCAGCAGTCTCATGCCCCACACACACCTTCTGCGCCGTGGTCGACAACACCGGCCATGCCTATACCTTCCAGAACGGAACCTGGCTTGCTCCGCGGTCCTTCGGGGTGCCGGCCGTGTCGGGAGCTGCAGCTCCGACCACCTCGCTCTACCAGGCCGGCAGCGTCGGGCTGTGGTGCACTTCGGACGCCTCCTGCACCGCAGTGGTGGGCGCATGGGTACTCGACTGGGACGGCACGACCTGGACGGAGGAGCCGACACCCTGGACCACCGCACCGGTAGCGGTGGCGCCCCAGGCCAGTGCCATCGCCTGCCCGACCGCCACCCTGTGTGCCATCATCCAGGGCGCCGCGGTATCGGCCCGTGTCACCGGTAAGACCTGGTCGGCCCCGGAGACTGTCGACCCCCAGGGCGGGCTGGACTCGATCTCGTGTCCCACCGCGACCTTCTGCCTCGCCGCCGACATCCATGGATCCGTGCTCACCTGGAACGGAGCCACCTGGTCGGCCCCCCAACAAGTCGTTCCCGCAGCAACCGAGTACACCGGGGACCCGACAAGCGTCTCCTGCCCGAACGATCGCTTCTGCATGGTGATGAACGGCGACGGTGATTACGCCACCTTCATCGCGCCGACTCCCCCGGCCACCGCAGTGGCACCGACCACTCCCTGACGGATGCCTGCCCGGTCGATCAGGCCTGGGGATCCCCGCGAACGCCGCCGACCATGGCCGCCAGCGTGAGCACGGTACGCCAGTTGCGGGTGGTGGCGGTGACCCCCAGCCTCCGCTCGAGGAAGGTGTTTCCCACCTTGGTCACGCCGTACCCTCGGGGGCAGTGGAGGTAGACCTCTTGACCGATCACCTCGAACCGGTCGGCGCCGAACCTGCCGGCGAGGGCGACGAGTTCCGCCACCCTGTCGGGGTCGGGTGGTTCGGACAGAAACGTCACGTGGAGCGCCTTGGGGTCCGCGTCGAGCCCCGCCAGCGGATTACCCTCGACCACCTCGAGTAGGTGGTGCCCGCTTCTGGCGATCACCGGAACCTCGAGGCCGAGGTCGGCGGCGATCCGATCCGCGATGGCCCGGGCGACAACCGCGGGGGAACCGGATCCGGTGAAGACCGCGTTGCCGCTCTGGACATAGGTGACCACGTCGCCGAACCCGAGGGTGGACAACAGGTCGCGGAGGTCGGTCATGGCCAGCCGATTGTGCCCTCCCACATTGACGCCGCGCAGCATGGCGACGAGGGCGCCCGTCCCTCCGTACGCTTCCCGGCGGGCGCCTGGCCGCCCGCCGGGCCGTGCCGTGGCGACTACTCCACCGTCCAGGACGAACCTGATCGGAGCAACGCGTCCAGGTCTCCCTTGCCCCGCCGGTCCGTGGCTTCTTCGATCTGCTGGGCCATCTGCGCGCCGTACTCGGGTCGCTCCACGTCGCGGAACACGCCGATCGGTGTCGGCTCGTGCGGGCCCCGTGACAGCCGGCTCAGCTGAAAGGCCAGGCCTGGGTTCTCACGGTGTTCGTCGTGCACCAACAACGCCAGCTCGCCGAGATCGGCCACTTCGACCACTTCGACAGATCCGTCGCGGTGGAGCACCACCCCGTGCTCGCCCTCGGCGCCGAAGCGGATGGGCTCCCCGTGCACGAGGGGGATCAACATGTCGACCCGATGGTCCTTGCCGGTGATCCCCTCGAATGCCCCGTCGTTGAAGACGTTGCAGTTCTGGTAGATCTCCACGAAGGAGGCGCCGCGGTGGGCATGGGCCCGGCGGAACGTCTCCATCATGTGCTTGCGGTCCATGTCGTGGGTGCGGGCGACGAAGCTGGCCTCTGCACCCAGGGCCAGGCTCAGTGGGTTGAACGGCTGCTCGAGTGACCCGAACGGAGTCGACTTGGTGACTTTGGCCACTTCCGACGTCGGAGAGTACTGGCCTTTGGTCAGGCCGTAGATCTGGTTGTTGAACAACAAGATGGTGATGTCGACGTTGCGGCGCAACGCGTGGATCAGGTGGTTCCCCCCGATGGACAACGAGTCGCCGTCGCCGGTGACGACCCACACGTCCAGATCGGG
This sequence comes from Acidimicrobiales bacterium, assembly GCA_017883135.1. Taxonomy (GTDB): domain Bacteria; phylum Actinomycetota; class Acidimicrobiia; order Acidimicrobiales; family RAAP-2; genus Bog-756. The sequence continues at coordinate 8,679 of JADGOE010000023.1, read as the reverse complement.
TCTGGTGGTGGCCAGCCCGGTGGCGATTGCCGGCGCCCGGCCGTGGATCGAGTGCATCCCGTAGGTGTTCATGTAGTACGGGAAGCGCGCCGCGCATCCGATTCCCGACAGGAACACGGTGCTCTCCCGGCGCACGCCGAGGTCGGGCATGAGCATCTGCACCGCGGCGAGGATCGAGTAGTCCCCGCACCCCGGACACCAGCGGACCTCCTGGTTCGACGACCAGTCCTTGCGGGTCGTGGGCGGAACCGGGACCTCGGTGCTCTCTGCATTGGCCAGGTCGGTCATCAGTCGGACGCCTTTCCATGGGACGTGGCCATGCCGTCGACGCCGGGGTCGCCCGGCGATCCGGCGGCGACGCCTTCGATCTGCCGGAGGATGGCCGCCTCCATGGCCTCAGCGCGGAAGGGAACGCCTTCGACCTGGGTGAAGGAGATGGCATCGACCAAGTACTCGGCGCGAAGCAGCCGGCTGAGTTGGCCGGTGTTCACCTCGGGGACCAGCACGCGCCGATAGCGGCCGAGCACCTTCCCCAGGTCGGCCGGAAACGGATTGAGGTGGACCAGATGGGCTTGGTCCACCTTGTACCCGCGAGCCCTGATCCGCTCCACACCGGCGGCGATGGCACCGTAGGTCGAACCCCAACCGATGACCAGCACCTCGGCGCCGTCCTCGCCGTCGACATCGGTGGGCGGGATGTCGTGGGCGATTCCGGCGATCTTCGCCGCCCGGAGTCGGGTCATCTTCTCGTGGTTGACTCCGTCGTAGGAGACGTTCCCCGAGCCGTCGGCCTTCTCGAGCCCACCGATCCGGTGCTCCAGCCCGGGCACACCCGGGGGTGCCCATGGCCTGGCCAGCGTCTGCTCGTCGCGGACATAGGGCCAGAAGACGGCCTGGCCGTCGGCATCGGTGTGGTTGGGCCCCGCGGCGAAGTCGGGCTCGATGGTCGGAAGCCCGTCCATGTCCGGCAACCGCCACGGCTCGGTCCCATTGGCCAGATAGCCGTCGGACAGCACGATCACCGGGGTGCGGTACTTGACGGCCAGCCGCACCGCCTCCACGGTCACCTCAAAGCAGTGGGACGGCGTTCTGGCCGCCACGATGGGCAGCGGCGCCTCGCCATGGCGGCCGTACATGGCATGGAGCAGATCGGCCTGCTCCGTCTTGGTGGGGAGGCCGGTCGAAGGGCCGCCGCGCTGGACGTCGATGATCACCAGCGGGAGTTCGAGGCTGATGGCGAGACCCATCATCTCCGACTTGAGGTCGAGACCCGGCCCCGAGGTGGTGGTCACGCCCAGAGCGCCGCCGAACGCAGCCCCGAGGGCGGCGCCGATGCCCGAGATCTCGTCTTCGGCCTGAAAGGTGCGCACGCCGAACTGCTTGTGCTTCGACAGCTCGTGCAAGATATCCGAGGCCGGGGTGATCGGATAGGTCCCGAGGAACAACGGGAGCCCGCTACGGACGGATGCGGCGATCAGCCCCCACGCCGTCGCCGTGTTGCCGGTGATGTTGACGTACTCGCCGGGCTCCAGCACGGCAGGCTTGACACCGTACGAGGACTCGAAGAGCTCGGCGGTCTCGCCGAAGTGGTAACCGGCCTTGAACGCTCGGAGGTTGGCCTCCATCACCAGCGGCTTGCCGGCGTACTTCTCCCCGATCCAGCCGATGGTGACCTCGATCGGTCGCGTGTACAGCCAGCTGATCAGACCGAGCGCGAAGAAGTTCTTCGATCGTTCAGCATCCCGCGGCTTCACCCCGGCGTCCTTGCACACCTCGGTGGTGATCGAGGTCATGGGCACCTCGTAGACCGTGTACGCCGACAGCGACCCGTCTTCCAGCGGATTGGTCTCGTAGTCGGCCTTGGCCAGGTTGCGCTCCTCGAACGCATCGACGTTCACGATGATGGCAGCACCCTTCGGAAGGATGGCCAGGTTTGCCTTGAGGGCGGCAGGGTTCATCGCCACCAGCACGTTGGGCGAGTCGCCGGGCGTCGAGATGTCGTGGTCGGAGATGTGCACCTGAAATGCCGAAACCCCGGCGAGCGTCCCGGCCGGGGCCCGGATCTCGGCTGGGAAGTCCGGAAAGGTGGCCAGGTCGTTCCCCCACAGGGCCGATGTCGTGGTGAATCGGTCGCCGGTCAGCTGCATGCCGTCACCGGAGTCACCGGCGAACCGGATGACCACGCGATGGAGCTGCTGGTGGGGCTTCGGGTCGGTGGTGGTGTCGGACACCGTGCTCCTCTTCGTGCTGGTCTGCTGCGCTCAGTCGCCGGACATCTACCTCGGCGCTGTGTCTCCTGGTCGGAGCTCGCCCGGATGAATGTCAGAACCTATGGATTGTGTACCAGGGGCAGTCTAACGCCGGCCGGCTGTGGCAACGGGACGCCGAGCGCAGGGCGGCGGCGGCCGGACCAGTCAGGCAAGGGTGACGGCCGGGTCGAGGTAGACATCCTGGATGGCATGGATCAGGGCGGCTCCCTCGTCGGTGGGACGTTGAAACGCCTTGCGACCCACGATGAGGCCCGCGCCCCCGGCCCTCTTGTTGATCACCGCCGTCCGCACCGCTTGGGCCAGGTCGTCGGATCCCTTGGACTCGCCACCCGAGTTGATCAGGGAAACCCTTCCGGCGTAGCAGTTCACGACCTGCCAGCGGGTCAGATCGATCGGGTGATCCGTGGTGAGTCGGCTGTAGACGAGGGGGTCGGTCTTCCCGAACTTCAGAGCGTTGTACCCACCGTTGTTCTCGGGCTGCTTCTGCTTGATGATGTCCGCCTCGATGGTCACACCGAGATGGTTGGCCTGGCCGGTGAGATCAGCCGAGACGTGGTAGTCGGTGTCGCCCTGTTTGAATGCCGAGTTCCGCAGGTAACACCACAGCACGGTGAACATCCCGAGTCGATGGGCCTCGGCGAAGGCTCTGGAGACTTCGACGATCTGACGGTCGGCACCCTCGGATCCGAAGTAGATGGTCGCCCCGACCCCGACGGCCCCGAGGTCCGACGCCTGGCGCACCTCGGAGAACATCACCTGGTCATAGGTGTTCGGGTAGTTGAGGAAGTCGTTGTGATTGAGCTTCACGATGAAGGGGATCTTGTGGACGTAGCGTCGTGACACGACGCCGAGGCCGCCGAGCGTGGTGGCGATGGCGTTGCAGCCGGCGGCGAGGGCGAGATCGCACAACCGTGCCGGGTCGAAGTAGGCGGGGAACTTGGCGAAACTGGCGGCCGCCGAGTGCTCGATGCCCTGGTCGACCGGAAGGATCGAGAGGTAGCCGGTTCCGGCCAGCCGGCCGGTGTCGTGGAGCGTCCCCAGGTTGCGGAGGACGGTCGGGGGCCGGTCCGAGTCGATGAAGACCCGATCGAGGTGATCAGGGCCGGGGAGGACGAGGTGCTCGACTCCGAACGCCTTGGAGACGTGGCCGAGGAGGGAGTCCGCTTCGTCGCCCAGCAGTTGTTCGAGGTTCATGGCGGAGAGCCTAACGGGAGCCGCGGGACCTGTTCACTGCCCGCCGCGCCTTGCTCGGAGGACCGAGGGACTCGAGGCGCTCGGCTACGTCGTAGGCGTCCGGATCGGCCGCCTGTATCCGCAAGAAGAGCTCTCGGGCCTTGGGGAGGTCTCCCGAGCGTTCCATCAGGTCACCAAGGACGTACCACTGGCGCAGGTGGCGCTCGGCCGGGTTGCGCACCAGCCGCCCCGCCCCGGCTTCGACCAACAGCGTGACCGCGCCGGTGAGGTCCCCGCGGTCGGCCCGAGTCCCGGCCAGCACAAGGCGACCCTCGGAGAGGACTTCGGGGTCGGGTGACCCCTGGCGAAGCTCGTTGTAGAGCTCCTCCACCCGCTTCGGCCGGCCCAGGGCTCGGTGGCAGTCCATACGGACCGGGTGCTGATCGACGGAGCCGGTGAGTGCGGCGAACGCCTCGAGGTTGGGAAGGGCCGCCTTCCAGTAGCTCTGGTGATACTGGCTCAGCCCGAGCAACTCACGCGCCGAGGGGGAGGTGGGAACGGCTTCGATCACGGTCCTGAGGATCCGAGATGCATCCCGGTAGCGCTCGCGCTCGAAGGCGCCGATGCCGGCGGCCATCCGCTCGGTGATCCGGTCACGAAGCTGGTTCCAGTCCGGACCGGCCGCAGAAGCCAGCTCGTTCGCGATGTCCGCAGGAAGCTCGGCGGGGGCTTGCACCGCCCGGTGGGCCGGCGGTCGAAGCTTCTCCGACTTGGACCCCGCCCGAGTGCGGTCGTCAGTCCGCTCGAATCGTTCGGGGATGAACTCGTCGGTACGCGTCCTCGTCCGCCGGCGGCCTTCCGGGGTCTCTTCGTCGGGCCCGTGCCCCGCCGAACCCTCGCGCACCGTGCTGGCGCCGCGACGGGCCACACTCCCCCATCCCTTCCGCACGACCGGGGGTCGGGACGACCGTTCCTCCCACGCAGAATCTGGCCGGGATCCTCCGCCGGTCCGAGGGCTACCGCTCCGCTGCCCCCCGCCGGTCCGGCTCCCCCGTGGCTCGGCCCCGGTGCCGCGCTGCTCGCCACCCCGGTCGGGTCGCCCTTGGCCCGCGCCGGTTCGTCCGGACCGTTCGGGACGTCCTGCCCCGCTTCCGCCCGAGGAACGCTGAGGTCGTGCGGCATCCCCGGCCGCGCCGCGCCTGTCCGACCCCGCGCCGCTCTGGCCCCCCCGGCCGCTCTTGCCCGCCCCCGGGCGGCCCGGCGAGGGACGCGGGCTTCCGCCGGATCCTCGCGGGCGCGGCGAACCAGAGGGAGTGCGCGGTGCCATGTGCCACAGTCTACCTGCGGCGAACCGAGCCCCTGGGCCCCGAATGGTGCCGACCACACCGTCGCCCGATCACCTACCCTTGTGCCCGCCCGCAGGACACAGGACCAGCACATTCATGACTCGGACGACCACTCCATCACCATGGGCCTCCGGGCGGCGACCCTTGGTCCGACCCTGGCTGGCCACACTGATGATCGCGGTCGTGACTTGCGCCTGTGCTTCCACCACCGCCGCCCTGTACCAGCCCTCGGGGACCGCACAACCGGTTCGCGCCCCGTCCCGCGTGGCGTCTTCACCGGCGGAAACCCTTGCCGCTGCAGACGCCACGCGGGTGTACCGCGCCGACATCGGCACCGTGTCCGCTGCCTTCGTCGGCGATATCGGGAACCTCCAGTCGGCGGTGAACGGTGGAGACATCACTTCGGCCAAGGCCGACCTGATGGCGGCCCAGTCCGACTTTGACGCGTTCCGGTTGCTGGAGAGCCGCAACCCGGTCAACGCATCCACCCTCGACGAGCTTGCCACCGAGGTCGTCCCCGGGGAGTCGTTCGCGGGCCTGCACGCCGTGGAGCGTGACCTCTGGTCATCCCGCAACGCCGCGACCGACGTGGCGGGACTCGCCGCCCAGGCGCCGGTGGCCCAGTACCTCCTCTCGAGGGATCGCCTCGATCCCGAGGCCATCGGGACCACCGCCGTCGACGAATTGAGCTGGGTCAATCAGATGGCCCTCCCCGGTCGGGAGGAGCAGTTCTCCCACCTCGGCGTCGTGGACATCACGGCCACCATCAGGGCAGCCGACCAGGCCTTTTCCGCGATTGAGCCCGTTGGCCGGCAGGTGGCCCCGGCACTGACCGCTTCGGTGGCGCAGCGGTTCGCCGTCCTCGAACGAGCGGTGGACTCCCTTGGCCCCCCGCTCCGAGTGCCCGATTCCGCCGTTTCCGACAGACTGCGCCGGGCGCTCGCCCAGCAGGCGGCACGGCTGGCACCCTTCGGAACGTCAGGATCGCCGTCGTGAAGAAGCGCTCTCGGGCCGAGCCGGCGGCGGCGAACATCGACCAGCCCCGCTCGGGGGCGGTGAGCAGGCGCCGGCTACTGGCCGGATCGGGTCTGGCCTCGGCGGCCCTGCTTGCTGCGACCGCTTCTGCGCCGGCCGGGGCCGCCGCCTCCGACGGTTCAGCCGGCGACTCCTCCTCCCTGCCGTTCCACGGGCATCACCAGGCCGGCATCGTCACCCCTCAGCAGAGCCACATGGTCTTCGCCGCCTACGACGTGACCGCTGGTGACGGGCACGGCCTAGCCGCACTGTTGTCGCTGTGGACCGGTGGGGCTGCACGCATGACCGCGGGCCAGGCAATTGCGGGTGTGGGAAGCCCGGTCGCACCTCCGCCGGACAGCGGCGAGACCCTCGATCTTCCTCCTTCGCGCTTGACCATCACCGTGGGTTTCGGCCCCACCCTCTTCGACGGGCGATTCGGCCTCGGCTCGCGCCGGCCCGAGTCGCTGGTCGATCTGCCTCCGTTTGCCGGTGACGCCCTCGAGCCCGACCGCAGCGGAGGTGACCTCTGCGTGCAGGCCTGCGCCGACGATGCCCAGGTCGCCTTCCACGCCGTCCACAACCTGACCCGTCTGGCCCTCGGGTCGGCCACCGTCCGCTACCTACAAGTGAGGTTCGGCCGCACCACCTCGCCGGGTGCCGGCCAACAGACACCACGCAACCTGCTCGGGTTCCGCGACGGAACCAACAATCTGCTCCCCTCGGACACGGCGGCGATGCAGCGGTTCGTCTGGGTGGACCGGACCGGCGACCAACCATGGATGGTCGGGGGGACCTACCTGGTGGCCCGCAGGATCCGGGTGCGCCTCGAGGCATGGGACCGGAGCACCCTCGGCGACCAACAGCTCACCATCGGCCGGGTCAAGGCGAGCGGGGCCCCGCTGGGGAGCGACCACGAACGGGACAGGGTCCCGCTCGATGCGCTCGGGGCCGGCGGCCTTCCCGTCATACCCGACAGCGCGCACATCCGGGTGGCCTCGCCCAGCGCGAACCGGGGCAAAGCCATACTGCGGAGGGGATACAGCTTCGTCGACGGCGTGGACCCCGCAAGCGGGGAACTCGACGCCGGGCTCTTCTTCATCTCCTTCCAGAAGGACCCGAGGAGCCAGTTCATCCCGATCCAACGTCGGCTCGCCGGGCACGATGCGCTGAGCCAGTACCTGCTCCACACCGGCAGCGGGATCTTCGCCTGCCCGTCCGGCACCTCCCCGGCCCGACCGTGGGGGCACGGTCTGCTCTGAGCCCCGGGTCGCCGCGTCGACCGTGCAGGAGGTGTCGAGGCTGCAGTGGGCCACGGTGGGATGCCCACGATGCGCCGTCCGAGCAAATCCCCGGGGCAACCATCGGCGCACCGACGGTTGCACACCCCGGAAACAGCAGGTTAGGCCGACCCTTGCCATGCAGCCATTTGGCTGCATGTTGGGATGGAGCGCGTCAGGATCCTCCGGCCCGCTGACGAAAGGAACTCCACATGCACGCCATCCGACACCGCGTGGGTATCACCCCACCCCTCCACGAGACCTACCGGGCGGTCGCCACGACCAAGGGGCTGGCCGGGTGGTGGACCACCGACGTCCGAGGCGACTCCGCGGTCGGCAAGCGGCTCGAGTTCTACTTCGGCGCCCCCGAGCCGTCCACGGTCATGAAGGTCACCGACCTCACCCCCGACCGACAGGTGTCGTGGCGGTGCGCCGTGGGGCCGGACGAGTGGGTCGGGACGACCCTCGACTTCGCCCTGCCCTACGCCGAGGGCGAGACGGTGCTCCTCTTCACCCACGGGGGGTGGGACACCGCCGCGCCGTTCCTCCACCACTGCAGCACCAAGTGGGCCCAGTTCCTGCTCGGCCTCAAGCAGGGTGCCGAGGGCGGCCGGGCGACCCCCTTCCCCGACGACCCCGCCATCAGCAGCTGGAGTTGAACCCGCCGGTCCGATCCGATGGGCACGGGATGGATCGCGTCTTCCGGGCGCTGGCCGACCCCACCCGGCGCCGCCTGCTCGACTCGCTCCGTGCCCGGAACGGCCAGACTCTCGGCGAGCTCTGCGTCGGGCTCGACATGGCCCGCCAGTCGGTCAGCAAGCACATGGCGATCCTCGAGTCCGCCGCCCTGGTGGCCACGCTCCGCCGGGGCCGCAGCAAGCTGCACTACCTCAATGCCGCGTCCATCAACGACATCGCCGAACGATGGATCAACCGCTACGACCAGGCGCGCATCAACGCGCTGACCGATCTGAAACGAGCACTGGAGGAATCTGCCGTGACCACCGAATTCGTCTACGTCACCTATATCCGCACCACCCCGCAGCAGCTCTGGCAGGCTCTGACCGACCCCGCCTTCACCCGGCGGTGGTGGCAGTCGACCGCCATCGAATCGGCATGGACCGCTGGGTCCCCCATGACCTGGGACCACCACGGGGTGGCCATCGCCCACCCGGACCAGCTGGTCCTCGAGTCCGACCCGCCCTGGCGGCTGTCGTTCACCTGGCACACCTTCACCCCGGAATGGGCCGTGGCCATCGGGTTCGATGCCGGGCTGCGGGCGACCGTGGCCGCCGAGCCGAGGTCGAAGGCGACCTTCGACCTCGAGCAGGAAGGGGAGCTGGTCAAGCTGACCGTGACCCACGGTGACCTGGTCGAGGGCGGCACCATCCAACGGCTGATCTCGACCGGATGGCCCCGGGTCCTCTCCGATCTGAAGACGCTCCTCGAGACCGGCGACACCCTGCCGGTCTGAATCCCCTGCCGGTAAGATCCCCGGAGTGGGTAGGCCCCTGGCCTTGCGGCCAGGAGCCCCCCGTTAGAACCGGACTTGCGGCACTACCGCATCCGGCTCACCCAAGACTGCGCCCTCAGACG